>NZ_KV812495.1:0-176143 GCF_001813425.1 Corynebacterium sp. HMSC056E09 | reverse complement strand
CGACACCAAACAACAAACAACAACTCAATACAACGACAAGGACCGTTGAAGCACGATTGCTTCAACGGTCTCTTTTTCGTTTTGCCAGCACTACCGGCATGCGTTACCACGTCTGCACTTCCAGGTCTGAACAAATAGCTTTTTAGTGACCGAGTCATGAGGGCCCTCCTCGGCACCACGTCTGTCGATGCTGGGGTGAAGTTGTTCTGTTCGTCTTCCTTGGCAGGGTCAGTTACAGTAGAGGCTGTGGTTATTGGTGTTGTTCGCGCAGACTGTCAAAGTTGGGGGCGTTGCGTTTGACCGACAAGTTTGACCTGTGGGAACTTCCCTATGAGGGAAAGACCGTCTATGTCCTGCTTGCAGCACGGGGCAAAGTTTCTGCTCTGGCGGACTCAGAAAGTGCTGAAAGTCTTGCTACCTCGGATGAGATTCAGACGCGGGTTTCGCAGTGTCCTACACCCCGTGGATTGATGGATAAGGTGCCGGCTGCATGTCTGATACGTGAGGGACAGGTTGTCTCTCGGGTGAAAGATATTGAGCATTCTTTGTTCTTGAGGGAGAAGCCGGCCCCAGGGTGGGAAGAGGACGGTCTGAGCCACTTCTTTGCGGGCAAGACTGTAGATGTCTTTGAGCCCGATAGTCGTTCAGCGCGGGTAAGACTCGGTGATGACCTTAAGCGGATCGACTTTCTTCCGGTTGCCAACGAGTCAGCACGGAAGAGGCGCGTTGACTTAGCCACACATCCCCACCGCGCGGGCGCGTGGGAACTCAGTAAGAAGTTCGCATTGGCGGCGCTGTCCTTTGTTCTTTTGCTTTTCGGGCCGGCGATTCGTGACCGACTAGAACCAGTGATTGAACCCGTGGCTAAGCGCGTTTCGGACCTGCATAGCCGGGGTGAGTTTTACGGCATGGTGTTTGAGTTCTTCCAGATTGACCATGTGATTGATTTTGCGGCGTCGCTGTTCAGTCCGATTGGCGCTGTCGTCGTTCCGGTCGCTGGCTTGGTGGTGGCCTACGTTGCCGGGTGGAAGGGCGCGCGGGACACGGGCACCTGGTGGGAGGCGGCCGGGCGTCCGCTTGGAAATGAACGCGAGATCCCGGCCTTCGAAAGGTAGGTCGAAGGCCATTGACAATGGTTAAATGTTCCTAATTACGGGCTCAATAAATGGTGGGTTCCAAGCGGTAGTTGAGAGGAGAATTCTCGGGGTCTGGCTGTGAATGGATCAACAAAAGAAATGTGTGTCGCCGTCAGGTGCATGGGAATCCGCATGTCTTCGGCCTCTGCAGGGAAAATGACCGGGTATATGGGGTCACCAATAATAGGGATGCCCGCCTGAAGCATGTGTAGCCGGAGCTGATGAGTCTTGCCGGTCTGTGGCTTGAGAGTGTACTTCGCTATCTCGGGAAGTGAACCGTGGATGGCTTCGTACGGTGCCTTATCTACTGGTTCCACGCCGCCGACCTCGGTGATGGCGTTGACTTCGCCCTCGACGATGCGACCTTGCAATTCCCCTGGGGTCTTCTCCATACGGGAGCGCCAGACGGTGCCGGGGGAGACGTCGGCAAGCGGGGCGATGGCTTCGTAAGTCTTGGTGACGCGGCGCTCGGCGAAGAGCGTTTGGTAGGCGCCCCGAACGGTGCGGTCCTTGGTGAAGACGAGTATGCCCGAGGTAAGCCGGTCCAGGCGATGCGCGGGGGAAAGCTCGTTGTTGCCTGTCATTCGGCGAAGGCGAACGGTGGCAGTCTCCGTGATGTGGCGGGCGCGAGGCATCGTAGCCATGAAGGGCGGCTTGTCGACGACCAAGAGGTGCTCGTCTTCGTGCAGGATTGGGATGTCGTATGGGACGGGTGTTTCGGGAGCCGGCATGCGGTAGAAGTACACCATCGCGTTGGTGGCGAGGGTGCTGTCGGGACTAAGCGGGGTGCCGTCTTGGGATACAACCTCGTTCGCTGTGAAGCGGGCTTGGAGGGCCGCGTCGTTATCGTCGGGGTGGCGGTGACGTTGGGTCACGATGAGGTCGTGCACAAAGTCCCACGCGGTGATGGGGCCTTCGACAACGCGGGCGTGAGTGGGGTTTAGTCCATCGCGGATAGGAAGTGGTGTTGCGCCACGCCCTTTTTGCGATATTCTTTGCCCCATGGATTTCAACTCTATTCTCGCGCCCGTCATCGATTTCTTCTCTAATGGTATCGGTGCCGTCATTCGTGATATTGCTGTGGCTGCCTACAACATTCTTTTCCCAGCGAATGCTGATGCCGCTACCGCCCCACAGGTCGGCCAGTAGGTATTAGACTGGAGGTGTAAGCACTTCGAAAGGAAAGGTCATGGCAAAGGAAGACATTGTCGTCGTCGCCGTTGATGGTTCGGAAGCGTCGAAGAACGCCGTCCGCTGGGCTGCAAATACTGCGGTGAAACGGGGTATCCCGCTACGTATCGCATCGAGTTACACGATGCCGCAGTTCCTCTACGCCGAAGGCATGGTCCCGCCGAAGGAGCTTTTTGATGACCTCCAGGCGGAGACCCTAGAGAAGATCGAGGAGGCCCGCGCCGAGGCTCACAAGATTGCCCCGGATCTGAAGATCGGCCACACCGTGGCTGAGGGCTCCCCTATCGACATGCTGCTGGAGATGTCCAAGGACGTCACCATGATTGTCATGGGCTCCCGCGGCATGGGCGGCCTGTCCGGCATGGTCATGGGCTCGGTATCTGCATCTGTGGTCTCCCACGCATCTTGCCCGGTGGTCGTGGTCCGTGAGGATAACCACGTCACCGAATCCACGAAGTACGGTCCCGTTGTTATCGGTGTCGATGGCTCCGAGGTCTCCCAGAAGGCAACGGACTACGCCTTCAAGGAAGCAGATGCCCGCGGCGCAGAGCTGATTGCCGTTCACACTTGGATGGACATGCAGGTTCAGGCTTCCCTGGCCGGCCTCTCGGCAGCCCAGGCTGAATGGGCTGAGGTGGAGAAGGAGCAGGCGGAGCTGCTGACTGAACGCCTCGCGGAGTTCCAGGAGAAGTACCCGGAAGTGCAGGTTAAGAAGGTTATCGCCCGTGACCGCCCGGTCCGTGCGCTGTCGGAGGCCTCCGAAGGTGCGCAGCTGCTCGTTGTGGGCTCCCACGGTCGCGGTGGCTTCAAGGGCATGCTCTTGGGTTCTACCTCCCGCGCGCTGCTGCAGTCCGCGCCGTGCCCGATGATGGTGGTTCGCCCAGACTCGGAGTAACTATCGCATAACCTCGCTATAACGATTCGGGACCATCCAGTGGATATGTGGTGGGCCCGGGTCGTTTTGGTGTTTTAACGCGTACGGTGGGAGGGTACGTAGATAAACGCTATTTACTGTTATTCAAAGGAGTGAGTGTCATGGGACTCGGTCTCGGTTTCTTTGGTTCGATTGTTGTTGGCATCATTGCCGGCTGGCTCGCTGAGAAGATTATGAAGCGTGACCAGGGGCTGTTCACCAACCTCATCGTTGGTGTTATCGGCGGCCTCATCGGTGGCGGATTGCTAGCGCTCTTCAACAAGAGCGTCGGCGATAGCTGGTTCCTGATGATCATTACGGCAACGGTCGGTGCATGTATCTTGCTGTGGATCGTGGGAGCCATTACGGGCCGCAAGAAGTAAAAATTCGCATACATACCGGTTTGTCTATATTGTATAGATGAACCGGTTTTGTCATGTAAGGAGAAGAAATGGCCGAAAAGAAGTCGCGTCGCAACCGCCCGAGCCCGCGCAGCCGACTACTTGAATCCGCCACGCGGCTCTTTACCACCGAGGGCATCCGCGTCATCGGCATCGACCGTATCCTGCGCGAGGCCGACGTGGCCAAGGCCTCGCTCTACTCCCTTTTTGGCTCCAAGGATGCCCTCGTTATCGCCTACGTTGAGGCCCTCGATGAGGAATACCGCGCTGATTGGCAGAGGCGCACCGAGGACGCGACCGATCCGGAGAGCAAAATCCTGGCCTTCTTCGATAAGGCCATTGAGGAACAGCCCTCCATGGAGTTCCGGGGCTCGCACTTCCTCAACGCGGCCGGTGAATACCCGCGTCCAGAGACGGATGCCGAGCGGGGCATCGTGGCCGCCTGTGTGGAACACCGCACGTGGATTCATTCCACAATCACAGCGTTGCTCAACGCCAAGAACGGCTACCCCTCAGAGGAGCAGGCGAGCCAAATTCTCATCTTCCTCGATGGCGGCCTTGCCGGCGCTCGCCTTACCCGCGACGTCGCTCCACTAGTAACCGCGAAGCAGCTGGCTATTCAGCTTCTCTCGGCGCCTCCTGCTGACTATTCGATTTAACAATTTTGCGTGCCTCCGCCACGATGGCCGAGTGGCGTTTGCGGGCAGCAGCAACCTCCTCTTTGTGGGCAGGGTCTTCCTTAAGGCGCTGTTTAGCGGCTTTCTTCTCTTTCTTCTTTTCCTTAGCCCGCCACCGCCGGATGCTGTCGCGCCGCTGTTCGTGGACGGCCTCCGGTAGGGGATAGCGACGGTGCAGGATCAATTCATATACCAAGGTCTGTAGCAGGGTAAAGAGGTAGGAGCAGCCCCAGTAGAAGATGATGGTCACGGGGATGGGGCCATGCCAAGCCACTTTCCACAGCATCCAGGGGATGAGAACCACCATGAGCGCCATGAACCACAGCAAGCGGCGCGGAATCTTCTGATCGAAGACCGTGGTAAGAAAGCCACGGTAGAGCGTGATGAGCGTGTTGAGGGAGGTGAACACGAGAGCCGCCACGAGCATCGGTAGGACCAAGTCGTGATGCTCGCGCGCGAAATCGGTGAGGGGGACGCCGAAGACGGTGGAGGTGCGGAAGGAGGAGACGTCGCCAAGCGTGAGCATCCCCACCGGTTCATTCGCGGAGCCTGACACCCGAAGAACCACCTGGTAGAGGCCAATGAAAGCCGGGATGATGAGGAAGGCGGGGAAACAACCCACCAGCGGGTTGTGCTGGAAGCGCTCCTTGAGCTCGCGTTGCTGGGTGAGGATGTCGACAGCCTCATCGACCGAATCGGCCTGCGTGAGGTGTTCATTGAGTTCGGTCATCTCCGGGCGCATGAGGGCGCCGATGCGGCCCTGTTTCACGGAGAGCCAATTCAGCGGAGCGATGATGCCGCGGACCGTGAGCACGAGGAAGACGATGGTGAGGATCCACGCAGTCGAGCCGTCAAGGAAGGAACCAAAAAGCAAGTGCCACAGTTTCATGATTCCGGAGACCGGGTACATGAAGATGTTGATCATCGCCTACTCCTCTTTCTGCAGGGTGATGGGGCACTTATACGTTACCGGGAGGCTAAGGTATGGGTATGCCCCACCCCACCGCGCGCACTCGGCCGACCGTAGGGACCGTCATCGGTGAGCTTATGCTGACGGCCGGCGTGCTTCTGCTTCTCTTTGCCTTTTATGAGTCCTATTGGACAAACATCGAGTCTGGTCACAAGCAGGACCAAGCCAACGAGACGCTGCAGGAAGAATGGCACAACCCACGCGGAGCGGGCCATGCCCCGAAGCTCGGTGAGGCCTTTGCGCGCCTTTATATCCCGGCCTTCGGCTCGGACTTCGCGTTCGCGGTTCTCGAAGGAACCGACGAAGACGATTTGTTGCGCGGGCCGGGGCACTATACCGACACGCAGATGCCTGGTGAGCCGGGCAATTTCGCGGTAGCCGGGCACCGTGTGGGCAAGGGCGCTCCCTTCAATGACCTGGGAAACCTGCAGGCTTGCGATGCCATCGTCATCGAAACCGCGACGGACTGGATTACCTACCGCGTGCTGCCTATCGAGGGGGCTGCGGGGGACTGCTTCAGCCCAGAGCAGCAAGCCAAGCCGGAATACCAGGCTGTACAGGGGCGCCATATCACCCTGCCGGGTGATGTGAGCGTGCTCCAGCCTGTTCCCGGGATGGAAGGGGCTGACCCCAGCGAATCCCTGCTCACCCTCACCACCTGCCACCCGCAGTTCTCCAATGCAGAGCGCATGATCATTCACGCGATGGAGACTGACCGCGAGGCTAAAGCACCCGGAGCAGATGACAATGCCCGCCCCGCCGTCTTGGAGGAGAACTAATGTATCGCGCACTTTGGAACCTGTTGCCCGGCCCCACCGCGGTCAAGGCGTTGTTGGCTCTGGCCCTCGCCGTAGGGGTTTTCTTCCTGCTCATGGAGGTGATTTTCCCCTGGGTAGCGGCGCAGATGCCCTATAATGACGTCGCCGTTTAGGCGTTAGTCGCTGTTTAGGCGTTAGTCGCTGTTTAGACCATTAAATGCTTAGGTCGTTACTGTGCTTAGGTCTTTACAGACCTAAGCGGTTGATTGCTTCCTGCGCTATGAGCTGGGGCTTGAGAGTCTGCAGCTGGTTTGACCACACCACCACGGCGTGGTTGTCCTTCTGGACGGCAAAGACCGAGTGATCCTCAAAGACGCCGCGCCCACCGGACCAACCATCGAATTCGGCGAGCTCCGTATCTTCAACCGGTGCGGCCCAATCCACGACCGCGCGCGCCTCGTCGACGCTGGGCATCTGCCGGACTAGGACTGTAGCCTGTGGTTCCTCGGGGTAGGACCAGAACACGCAGGCGGGGGTGCTAAAACGCTTGTCGACGCCCCACCGGGTCATCCTCTGCCCATTCGTATCGGCCACCCATTGCGTGTCCAGGTAGGGGCAGTCTTCCCAGTCACTGACCTCGGCGGTAGCGTCCGTGGGCAGGCCATCGCCTGAGTTTGTGTCGGGCGCGGGGCTGGCGGCCTCGGTGCTGGGGGCGGGGTCGGCTGCATCCGAACACCCCACCGCGGCAAAGCCTATGCCGATCAGGCAGGCGGCGAGTGGGGGAAGTAGGCTGTGGCGCATGACGTCCACACTAGACCAGCGCTCGGTTGAATCGGATGCACTGCGCAACGGTATCCACGTCCTGACGGCGACGCTGCTGGTGGTGGCGATATTTATGACGGTGCGCCTGCCGCTGTGGCAGGGCGTGCTCAATCTGCTGCTGTTGGTCTCCTTCGCGGTGGTGTACTTCGGGGGCTCGGCCTATATGGAGGCCCTGCCGCGCATCGCGCGCTATGGCTGGATGGTTATCCTCACGGTCTTGTGGTTAGCGGATATAGCGGTGGCGCCCGCGGCCATCTACCTCGTGTTCTCTCTGTATTTTGTCTACCTCTACGTGCTGGAGATGA
The DNA here is from genome assembly GCF_001813425.1 of Corynebacterium sp. HMSC056E09. NCBI lineage: Bacteria > Bacillati > Actinomycetota > Actinomycetes > Mycobacteriales > Corynebacteriaceae > Corynebacterium > Corynebacterium sp. HMSC056E09. The sequence continues at coordinate 168,970 of NZ_KV812495.1, read as the reverse complement.
TCCCCGGCATCATCTGCGTGCTCGCGGCCACGGCGGTGACCATCCTGGTGCAAGTACCGGGCGGGCTCTCCTTCGGCGGCATCATGGGCCCGGCGGTATCGGCCTTGGTGACGATTGCTATTACCTATGCCTTCCGGGCGTTGAGCCGCATGAACCAGGAGTTGATGAAGACCCGGTCCCAGCTCGTGGAGTCCGAGCGCACGGCCGGCATGACCGCTGAGCGCCAGCGCATCGCCCACGAAATCCACGACACGCTTGCACAAGGTTTGTCCTCCATTCAGATGCTCCTGCATGCCGCTGACCGCGATCTCGAACAGGAGGATATCCCCAAGGCGCAGGAACGCATCGAACTGGCTCGGCGAACAGCAGCGGATAACCTCCACGAAGCGCGCGCCATGATTGCGGCGTTGCAGCCGGCGGCGTTGTCCGAAACCTCCTTGGGGGCGGCCATGACAAGGATGGCTGAGAATTTTGCGGCGACCGGTGGGCTCGACGTCTCAGTGGACGTAGAAGGCGATGCGCAACAGCTGCCCATGAAGGTGGAGGCCGCGTTGCTGCGGATTGCGCAGGGAGCGGTGGGGAACGTCGTCAAGCATGCCCACGCCACGAAGGCTCGGGTGACCGTGACGTATGCGCCGGACGAGGTGCGCGTGGACGTGGTGGATAACGGCCAGGGCTTTGATGTGGAGGCGGTGGAAAATAAGCCGGCGGGGCTGGGCCACATTGGTCTATCCGCCATGCGCCGGCGCGCGGCGGAACTCGGCGGCGAGGTCGTGGTTGAATCCACGCCGGGAAGTGGCACGGCGGTCTCAGTTAGTGTGCCCTTAAACAACGATGTAGATTAGGAAATTGTCCACACCGTACCAATGAGGAGGAAGCCCGTGATTAGGGTCTTGCTTGCCGACGACCATGAGATCGTGCGCCTAGGTTTACGCTCGGTGCTCGAGGGGGCTGAGGACATCGAGGTTGTGGGCGAAGTCGCTACGGCCGAAGCCGCTGTGTCCGCAGCCCAAGCGGGTGGCATCGATGTTCTCCTCATGGACCTGCGTTTTGGTGCGGGGATCGAGGGCACACGCGTCATGGGTGGTGCGGAAGCGACCGCCGCTATCCGCTACTCCATGGAGAATCCCCCCAAGGTGCTCGTGGTGACCAATTACGACACCGACGCGGATATCCTCGGCGCAATTGAGGCAGGCGCAGTGGGCTACCTGCTCAAGGACGCGCCGCCGGTAGAGCTGCTCGCGGCGGTGCGCTCGGCGGCGGAAGGTGATTCGGCGCTCTCGCCCGTGGTTGCTGACAAACTGATGACCCGCGTGCGTACGCCGCGCACCTCGCTCACCCCGCGCGAGCTCGAGGTGCTGAAGCTGGTCGCGGCGGGTTCCTCAAACCGTGAGATCGGGGTGGAGCTGATGCTGTCGGAGGCGACGGTGAAGTCTCACCTGGTCCACATCTATGACAAATTGGGCGTGCGCTCCCGCACCTCCGCCGTGGCGGCAGCGCGCGAGCAGGGCGTTCTTTAGAGGTTGTTGGCGTCGCGGTACGCCAGGATGACGTCGTTGGGGATCTTGCCGCGCTCGGCCACCTCGTAGCCGTGCTTGGCGGCCCATGCGCGGACATCGGCCGGCTTGTAGCGGCGAGTGTCCTTCTTGACCGGGTGGCGGGCAGCCTTCACGAAAGGCTCCATGGCGGCGTGGAACTTGTCGGCATTCTCCTGCGAGACGTCGAGGAGGTAATCCTTACCGTCAACGCTGAAGCGGATAACGATCACTTCGTCTTCGTTGAGGGGCGAATTATCAATATCGTCAAAAAACTGGGTGATTTCGCGGCGTGCCATGTTTCTCCATTCGAGTTCTAAACTGATTCTCCCGCTATTAACTATAGAACGAAAACAAATTCCGTGACAGCGTTAATATGCATTGCCAAAAAGGGGTTTTGAGCGCGAAAGAATAAGCCTTCGGGTCGCTTATCCTCCACCGTCTAAAAGCGGGGAAGGCAGCGGCCCGAAGGCGTAGAGAATCCGTGCGAGCGGCTATGCGCGCAGCTTGGACTGGATCTCGTCGTTGAGCGAGTCGATCTCACCGGAGATGGAGCGGTGCGCGCGCTGGCGCTGCTGATCGGTCATGTACTCGGCATTGTCGATCGCAGAATCAAGCTCGTTGAGGCGCTCCTTGACGTCGCGCTTGAAACCGGCGGGAAGCTGCGCATCCTTCAGCGAATTGCGGATACCGGCGGTGCGGGCCTTGAGCGGTGCGCCGTGGCCGGAGAAGGAGGCCAGCTGCTCGGCGCTGACGCCGGCCTTCTGCGCGCGCTTCTTCTCAACCTCGCGCTGGGCAACGGTGATGCCGCGGTAAAGGAGAGGCAAAAGAAGGGGTGCTGCGGTGCGCAGGGCGCCGGCATAACGCTTGACATTGTTCTTATTAAAGCGGCCTTCCTTAATGCGCTCGAGTTCCTTCTTGGCCATCTTGTATTCGTGCTTGCGGCGCTTCTTTAGGCCCTTTTCCTCGGACTTGATAAGCGCCTTTTCCTGACGGGCCAATAGCTTTTGCTGGCGGTGCTTGGCCTTATCCGCGGCCTTTACCTCTGCCTTTGCGCGGGTTTTGGCAGCCTTGATCTCGGCGCGGGCCTCACGGCGGGCCTTGCGGATCTTCTTCATAATGCCCATTGAAACGTCCTTAAATAATCTATCTTTAGGGTCTCGCTACAACTCTAGCAAGGTGGTCTACTAAGCTCACCTGCTGTGAAGGATGTGCTCGTCGCCACGGACCTCGTGGGCTGCCGTTATCGCTTGGTGCAGCGCCGCGCGCATCCCGAGATCCCACGCACCGCGGTGAGCCAAGCCCGGGCGGAGCGCCACGCCGCGGCTATCGATGCCGCGCTCGCTCGCCTTCCCAAGAAGGGGCCTGGCCGTTTCCGCCGGATTGATCTGGAGGGGGATGATTTCGAGCGGGCGCTTGCCACGCTGGAGGCGCTGGCTCACGGTTACACACACATCACCAACGCCGTCTTTTCCACGTCGGAGTGGATGGTGCGCGTGGAGCTTCTGGTTCGGGATGGTGATAAGTACAGCCCTGTTATCGTCTCCGATCACCGCGTGGCCCGCCCGCACGAGGGTGCGCGAACGCTGGTTGTCCCCACGCATCGCTTGGGGCTGAGTGAGCCGCTGCCGGCGAAATACAAGATTAAGCATCATGCCGTCGATGGTTACCGCTTAGCCCTGGCCGCGCGGGGTTTGGAGGACGTCGGCCTGAATTCTGGCAGAGGTGCGGCGATTGGGCAGGACCGCGGTCAGGCTTTCGTCACGGATACCTCGCGCTTCGGCATCGATGAGGCGCTCGTACAGCCGCTTCCCGCTGGGCCGCGCCGCGTCAAGGAGTGCGCCTCCTGCCGCTTTTGGCCCTTGTGTAAGCAAGAGCTGGAGGCCCGGGATGATATCTCCCTCTTCCTGCCGGGCGACCGCGCTAACCCCTACCGCGAGCGCGGCATCACGACGGTGCAGGGGCTTATCGACGCCTCCCTCGGCGCCCCCTCCGCCCTTGCTGCTGCGTGGCGTGAGGGCGTCCCTTTGCTGCGGCGCGGCCGCATCAGCGTTCCCCGCGCAGATGTGGAAGTCGACGTCGATATGGAGGCCTACCTGGATCAAGGTGCTTACCTGTGGGGCGCGCTCCTGGACGGCGAGTACCACCCCTTTGTGACCTGGGATCCGCTGGGAGGGCGGTCCGAGGCGGAGAATTTCGCCGAGTTTTGGGAGTGGCTCATGGGGGTGCGCGCTGACGCGCATGCGGCGGGCAAGACCTTCGCGGCCTATTGCTACTCCGCCCACGGCGAAAACCATTGGATGCGCAGGTCCGCCCAGCGCTTTTCCTCTCCGAACCTGGAGGAGGTCGAGGAATTCATCTCCTCAGAGGAATGGGTGGACATGTTCGTCCACGTCAAGCGCAGTTTCGCCGGCACTGCGGGCCTGGGGCTGAAAACCGTGGCGCCCGTCGCTGGCTTTGAATGGCCGGAAGAGTTCGATGGCGAGGAATCCGTCAATGCCCGCCGAGCCGCCCTCGCCGGTGACACGGACGCGCGTGCGCAGATTCTGCGCTATAACGCCGGCGATGTGCGCGCGACCCATGCCGTCCGCGAGTGGATGTCTCACGGCGCGCCGGGAGTGCCATCCCTCGAGCCCTAGCTTCTCCCTGCCCTCCCGTGTGCAAGCCCCCAGACCTGAAACCCGCAACCTGCAGGTGGGCGTCGCCAAGCGCTTGCCGACGCCCCACCACCCACCCTGGAGGTTGCGGGATCGAGGTCTGGGGATCTACAGGATGAGGCTGAGTCCGCCGAGGATGATGAGCACCGCAAGGGCCACCCACACCTGGTTCCAGTCCGTGGTGGTCGTGGGTGCTGGGCCTTCGGCCTTCTTGAGGAGCACGGCTTTCTGAGCCTTGACCGCGCGAGCGGTGAGTACGGGGATGATGGCCATGGAACCGAGGCAGAGCAGGGAGGCGGCAACCATGGTGAGGGAACTGGAGGTGGCCAGCCACAGGGCAAGCCCGCCGTTGATGAAGACCGAGCGCCCCAGCCCCCAGCGGTTGTATTCGCGCAGGCCCGCCCGCACCGCTGAAGGGCCGCCGCCCATCGTGGTGGGCAGCATATAGCCCATGACGCCGATGAGCAGTTGGGCGCCAAACCCTACGACGAGCGCGAGCATGGGAATCTGTGGCTCGCTGGAGAAGAAATGCTGGGTGGTGTAATACACCAGGCTGCCGAGCAACCAGAAGCAGGAAAAGAGCACAGATAGCGCCGGGAAGGTGATGCGCCCGCGTGGTTCTCGGAACACGGTGAGGGCATTGAGCAGCCAGCTCTGCAGGCTGAGCACCCAGCCGACGCAGTAGACGATCAGACCCGCTTGCGGTACATTCCACGCGCTGCCGATCACGGTGGTCACCACGCCCAGCGCCAGCAGTGTGAAGCTTAGGCTCATGTGTGGGTTGATTCCCTTGGTGCGCCAGATAGATGGGAACAAGATGGTGAGTGAACCGGCGGCTGCGAGGCCGACGAAACCGCCGATGTTGGCGGCAACGTGTGCAATGAGCAGGCGCGGATGGGAAGGGTGTGTGGCGAGGAATGCGCCAAGAGTAGCGCCCACGGCAAGGAAGAAGGCCGAGGCCACATAAGCTGCGACGACGGGGCGGAATCGTTTGGATTCCGCGCGGCGCCACAAAGCAAAGAGGGCCAAACCATGCCAAGACACCGCAAGAGCGACAAGCGTGGCACCTATCTGTGTGAGCACCCAGTGGTGGCCCCAATATTCACTGAGGATTTGGCCCACGAGGGTGAGGATAACGCCGGCATTCTGCAGATAAATCCGCGCGAGCTGGCGAGGGCGGGCCGACATCGGAACTTTGAGCTGCACGAACTTTTCGGTGAGGTGCTGGGACCACACCACGATGCTGTTGCTGAGGATGCCCAGGGTGAAGAGATGGATGAGGACCCAGCGGTAGTTTGGGATAAGGGTGTGGGTTGCGCCGGCGAGAAGAAAAACCATCATCCACAGGCTGACCGGGCGGGATGCTTTCCTGTGCCATGTGCGCGGCGACCACTTATCCATAAAACACGAGTTTATCCGGTTTTTCTCACAACCCAACTCAATACCGCGATGCCCGCGGCGAGGGCGGTGTAGACGGCGATGAAGCCGGTCCACGACAAGGAATCAAAGAGCACACCGGCCAGCGCGCCCAGGATGGAGCTGCCCAGGTAATAGAAGAAGACGTAGAGGCTGGAGGCCTCCGCGCGGTCGTGAGTAGCGATATGCCCCACCCACCCCGAGGCCGTGGAGTGCGCGGCAAAAAAGCCGATGGTGAATAACACGATGCCGAGCAGGGTGGGGATTAAAGAGCCCATGCATAGCGCGATGCCCACGGCAAAAAGCAGGCACGATAGGAGCAGCGTGTTGGCGTGGCCTACTTGTGAGACCAGCCGGCCGGCGCGCGCCGAGGACCACGTGCCGGTGAGGTAGAAGAGGAAGACCAAGCCGGCCAAACCGGGCGCGAGGTGGAAGTGGTTGATGAGCCTAAATGCCAGGAAATTATAGAGGGACACGAAGGTGCCCATGGCCACGAAGGCCACGATGAACAAGGGGATGAGGCGGGTATCCCGGGCATGGCGGAAGATGGCTCGCAGCTCCGAGCGGAAGTGGATTTCCTTGCGCGTGAAATTCTGCTGGTAGGGCAGCAAAATAGCGGCGATGATGGCGAGGATGAGCGTGACCAAGCTGGAGCCGGCCAGGGCCCAGCGCCAGGAGGTGAGCTCGAGAAGCCCGGTGGGGATGAGGCGGCCGGTTAGCCCACCGATGGTGGTGCCGGCGATGTACAGCCCCATGGCCCGGGCGACGTAGGAGCTTTCGAGCTCCTCCGAAATCCAGGCCATGGCGGTAGCGGGTGCGCCGGCGATGACCGCTCCCTGGAGCGCGCGGGTGGCGATGAGAATCTCTGGATTGGGGGCAAGCGGCACGAGCATGCCGATGAGCGTGGCCGCGATGGTGGAAACAAGCAGCAGTTTTCCGCGGCCGATGCGCTCGGAGATGATGGACACGGGGATGACACAAATGGCCAGCGCACCGGTGGCCGCGGAGATGGTCATGGCGGCTTCGGTGGGGGACATGCCCATGTCCTCCACCAAGGTGGGCAGCATGGCTTGGGTGGGATAGAGGCAAGAAAAAATTGCCAGGCCCACGAAGAGCATGGCAATGGTGGCGCGCCGCGTTCTGGTCATGCATCAAGCATGGCCTAGCACGGATTATGTGTAAAATGTCCGAAAGTTACTTAAAGCATGCGAGGTGTGCATGAATCTGGAAGATGTGCGCGGCGTGGTCGCCGTGGCGGACCATGGACTCGTCGGCGCGGCTGCCGACGCCCTCGGGCTCTCCCAATCCGCGCTGACCCGCCGCGTGCAGCGCATCGAGGCGGAGGTGGGGGCCAGCCTCTTCGAGCGCAGCGGCCGGCGCCTGCGGCTGAATGCCCGCGGCCAGGCATTCGTGGAACACGCTCGGCGGATGTTGATGTCCGAAGCTGCCGCGCGCGATGCCGTTTCCCGCCTCATGGATCCGGAGCGCGGCACCGTGCGCCTTGATTTCATGCATTCCTTGGGCACGTGGATGGTCCCGGAGCTGCTCAAGGCCTATCGAGCTCAGCATCCCCACGTGGATATCCGTCTGCACCAGGGTGCGGCGCGCGAGCTCGTGGAGAGGGTAGCCGCCGGTGAGTCCGACTTGGCGTTGGTCGGCCCCCGTCCTACCGACCCCGGCCCGCTAGGGTGGCACCAGCTCAAACTGCAACGCCTAGGTCTAGCGGTTCCGGAAGGCCATTGGGCCGCAGGGCGAGACGGGGTGCGCATGGAAGACTTCCGCGATGAACCCTTCATTGGCATGCTGCCGGGCTATGGAACGCGCATGCTGCTCGACACCCTAGCGAGCGAGGCCGGCTTCACCCCGCGCCTCGTCTTCGAATCCATGGAGCTCACCACCGTGGCGGGCCTCGTGGCCGCCGGGCTGGGATCGGCTCTGTTGCCGCTCGATGACCCCTACCTCAAAGCCCGCAACCCCGTGCCCCTGCAGCCCGCGGCTTACCGCGAGCTAGGGTTGGTGTGGCGCGAAGGCGATGATGCCCCGCCGGTCGAGCATTTTAAGGACTTCGTCGTGGCACGCAGCGCCGACTAGATATCGAAGGGAAGCTCGGCGGCCAGAGCTGCGAGCGCCTCCGGGGTGGAGACCTCGTGGGGCAGCCAGGGGATGGTGTGCACCGGTTGGCCCGGCAGCTTCTCCGCGAGCAACTCGAGGGCCGCGTCCTCCGAAGCGCGGCGCTGCTGAAGGAACTGCTCTGCGCTGTCCGGGGTGCGGCGGTTGACCAGCAGCCCACCGCAGTGCACGCCATGGGAACTCAGGTCCGCGAAGAACTCGGCGGTTTCCAGCACCGGGGTGCGATCAGCGGTGAGGACGAGGAAGAAGGACGTGGTGGTTTCGTCGGAAAGCACGGCGCGCAAACGCTCGAAGCGGCGGCGGCGCTTGAGCAGCGTGGAGCGGATCTCCTGGTTGCGGCGGTCCACCGGATCCTGCGAGCTGGCGGATACCGCCTTCTCCGCCGAGGTCATGCCGCGCACCACCGCGCCAAACCTATCCGACGTTTCGCGCCGGGCCAGAAGCCCATCGGTATAGGCCGCCATGATTTCCGGCAGCGCCATGAGCCGCGAGGTGTGGCCGGAAGGAGCGGTGTCGACAATGATGTGCTCACACTCCCCGACGTCCTGCTGCTCTTCGATGAGTTCCGCTATGCGCTCCAGCATCGCCGCCTCGTGCGTGCCGGGCGAGTGCCGCGCGAGGTCCAGGTGCCGGTCGACCTCGCGGTGGAGGCGCTCCGGCATGAAGCTGCGCATCTGCTTGCCGACGCCCCTCAGGTGCTCCTCCGTTGCCCGCGCCGGGTCGATCTCGATGACGTTTAAATGGGGGCGGACGTTCGTGGGGACGTCGCCAAGCTCGGCGCCAAAGATGTGCCCCAGGTTGTGCGCCGGGTCCGTGGATACCAGCAGCACGCGTTTACCTTGTTGGGAGAGGCGCAGCGCGGTGGCGGTGGCCAGCGTGGTCTTGCCCACCCCGCCCTTGCCGCCGAAGAACATGATGGGGGCTAACAACATGAGATTCCATTCAAGGGTGAGCGCTCCATGCCCATGCGCGTGTGCCAGGCGTGGAAGTCTTCATACATCAGCGGCAGTAACTCCAAGGTGTAATAGCTAGCGGGATTCGGCAGGCCGAGAGCCTCCGAGAGGATAAGCAGCATGAAGAGATCATCTTCCTCCTGCTGTGCCTTGGCAAAGGAACGCCGATAGGGCGCGGAATAGAACTCGTCGAGACCGCGCCCGAAGGCTTTGAGTTTATCGAGCATTGACCGGCAGGGGAGGTTCGATGTCTTCGTCCTTCCACACCACCTGCGGGGCCTTGCGCGCGCGGGAGATGGCGGCGATGGACTCGGCGATAACCCAGATAGCGGCGACGATGATGACGGCATCGATGACGAGGAGGAGCCAGTTTCCGGCCTGGAACAGCGTCTTGAGCTGCAGCACCGCAGCCCACAGGGACATGATGGTGACGAAGACCAGCGGGATCAGCACCGGCCAGGTCGGGCGGCGCAGCTGGGTGAGGATGACCACGATGATGGACAGCGTGAGGCCGGCCATGAGCTGGTTGGTCGTGCCGAAGAGCGGCCAGATGAGCATGCCGCCGGAGCCGTCAACGCCGGTGGAGAAGGTCAGGCCCAATGCGCAGCCGACGGCGATAATGGTGGCAGCCAGACCGCTGAGCTTGATGCCCATGAGTTCGGCGGCCTCCGAGACCACCATGCGCTGCAGACGCACGCCGGAATCCATCGTCGTTGCCGCAAAGAGAACAGCCATGGTGGCCAGGATGGTGGCGGAGAGTGAGGTGGGGATGCCCAAACCTTCGTTCATGAGGGCACCGCCGCCCTGTACGAAGGCATCGACGCCTCCGGCATTCCATTCGTTGTAGACGGCCTCCCAATCGGCGGCTGTCTTGAAGCCGGCCGTGGTGGCCACGATGGTGCCGAGTGCGAGGAGGCCCTCACCCACGGCGCCGAAGTAGCCGACGAAACGGGCGTCGGTTTCCTTGTCCAGCTGCTTGGAGGAGGTGCCGGAGCTCACCACGCCGTGGAAGCCGGAGACAGCGCCGCAGGCAATGGTGACGAAGAGCAGTGGGAAGATTCCAGGCGTGTTGTCCGGGACGTGATCCGAGACGGTGGGCGCAACGATTTCTGGGCGGGTGACGAGGAAGGAACCGTAGAGGATAATGAGGCCCACGAAGAGCTGCAGGCCATTGATGTAGTCACGCGGCTGCAACAGGACCCACACCGGAAGCAGGGAGGCGATAAAGGCGTAGACGAAGAGCAGGATGATCCACACGCCGCGGTCCGGGATGCCCAGGACGGTTTCCGGCAGGGCCAGCGGGACGCGGTCACCGATGATCATCAGCGCGTACAAAGCGGCGACGCCCACGATGGAGACGATGGTCAGGTTCCAGCGAAAACGGTAGATAGCCTGGCCGATGAGCAAAGCGACGAGGATGGCGCCCCACGTGGGGATGACGGCGGTTGGTGTGGAAATCAGCAGGTTGGAGATGACCACGGCGAAGGCCGCGTTGACCATGAGCAGCAGCAGGAAGATGACGACGAGGAAGAGCGCGCGCCCGCGGGCGCCGATATAGCGCCCAGAGAGCGTGCCGATGGACTGTCCGCGGTGGCGCTGGGAAGCCCACAGCGCGCCCAAGTCATGCATGCCGGCGAAGAAGACCGTGCCCAGCGTGACCCAGAGGAAGGCTGGCAGCCAGCCCCAGATCACGGCGACGGCGGGGCCGATGATGGGTGCTGCGCCCGCAACCGAGGTGAAGTGGTGGCCCCACAGCACGTACTTGTTGGTGGGGACGTAGTCGACGCCATCCTCCATGGTGTGGGCCGGCGTGGAAAAGCTATCGGAGAGCTGATACACCTTCGAGGCAAGAAAGCGCGAGTACAGCAGGTAGCCCGCCAGCATCATGGCGAGTCCGATAAAGACGAGAAGAAGTGAGTTCACAAAACCACCTGAAGAGAGTCAGTTGAGATGTCACATTCATATGTGCGGTGGTGTGAATTATGCCATAGCAGTTTTGTGAAAGGGGGTTTAATTTCTAAATCCCTATAGGGAAGGGTGGGGCAGAAGGGGTGTAGTCCATCGCCGCTTATGGTCTGTAGGTGGATGAAAACGCGAAACCGCGCCGGGCCTCAACGAAGAGGTCCCAGCGCGGGTTGAAGCTACGTGGCCTTAAAGGAGGCCGTCGTGCTTACTTGGTAGCAGCAGCGTAACGCTCGGCAACGTCGTCCCAGTTGAAGACGTTCCATACGGCCTTAACGTAGTCAGCCTTCACGTTCTTGTACTGGAGGTAGAAGGCGTGCTCCCACATATCCAGCATCAGCAGCGGGGTGAAGTTCACGGAGATGTTGCCCTGCTGATCGGTGAGCTGCTCAATAACCAGGCGACCAGCAACGTGGTCATAGCCCAGCACTGCCCAACCGGAGCCCTGCAGGCCGGTGGCAACGGCGGAGAAGTGAGCCTTGAACTTCTCGAAGGAACCGAAGTCACGGTTAATAGCCTCAGCCAGCTCGCCGGTGGGCTCGCCGCCGCCGTTCGGGGAGAGGTTCTTCCAGAAGATGGAGTGGTTGGTGTGGCCACCCAGGTTGAAGGCCAGGTTCTTGGACAGAGCGCGGATGGCGTCAGCATTAGCCTCGCCGTTGCGCTGCTCCTCCAGAGCCTCGAGCGCAGCGTTAGCGCCAGCAACGTAGCCAGCGTGGTGCTTGGAGTGGTGCAGCTCCATGATCTCAGCGGAGATGTGCGGCTCCAGGGCATCGTATGCGTAGTCGAGTTCCGGAAGTTCGTAAACAGCCATTTGTTTCATCCTTTCTTTGGGGTACGAGGCCCCATGGTAGGGCCCGGATGAGAATTTGGCCACAATAATTTTTCTATGGGAGTCGCCGTGAACAAAAACCTGGATTGCGGGCAGTGCGGCGGAGTATAAGAGGGAGGACAACGCTAAGTGTAAGGAGAACCCAGCATGTTTCTTTTCAAGCCAGAACCCACGCTGGTGGCAGCTAAGGACGCTCTTCCCGGGCGCGCGGAGCCTGTTCTTGAGAACCCGCAGCCCCACGCGGTCCTGGGCACTCCGATTACCGGCCCATGGAAAGAGGAGCAGAAATCCCTCATCATTGCCATCGGTTGTTTCTGGGGAGCCGAGAAGATGTTCTGGGAGACCGAAGGCGTGGAGGCAACCTCCGTGGGCTATGCGGGCGGCACCACGCCAAACCCCACCTACTACGAGGTCTGCCGCGGGCTGACCAACCATGCGGAGTCTGTGCAGATTACCTATGATCCACAGCGCGTGAGCCTGCGCGACCTTGTGGTTAAGGCCTTGGAAGCTCACGACCCCACCCAGGGCTTCCGCCAGGGCAACGACGTGGGCACGCAATACCGCTCGGCCTTCTACCCAGAGACTGAGGAGGAACGCGCCGAGATTCAACAGCTCATGGATTCCTACGCGGGCAAGCTTGCCGACGCCGGCTTCGGCGCCACCACCACCGAAGTCACCCTCCTCAGTGAGACGGACTCAGGCCAGTACTACCTGGCTGAGGACGAGCACCAGCAGTACCTGCACAAGGTACCCAATGGCTACTGCCCGCACCACAGCACCGGTGTGAAGTGCGGCTAGAGCTGCTTACGGACGTGAGTCCGGCTAGAGCTGTTTGCGCACGTGCGTGCGGAAATCGGAAGGTTTATTGAGCTGGTCGCGCTCCACGAAGACCCGCATGCGCTCGGCTAATTCCGGGGTGAGTTGAGTGCGCGTTTGGGATCCAAGGACGGAATCCCAGTACCAGAAGGTCTCCTCGAAGTAGTTGTGCCCGTGGCCGCCGGGCACGTTGAGGGAGTTGATCTGGTCCAGGGCCACCTGCCAGAAGGTAATGAACGGGTGCCAACGCAGATTCTTAAAGGTATCCGCGTACAGGGTCTGCGGGGTGGGCTCGTGGATCCAGTTGGGGCGGGCGTAGATGAGCTTGCTGTCCCACCACACGATGGCATCGGAAGCATGTTGCCCCACCGCCACGCGCGGGCGTTCCCAGCGGCCATAAGGTTCGCCGAATGCGTCGTGCTCCATGTGGGCGGGAACGGCGGCGAAGCGGAGGTGCCGGCCGCCGTCGATAAGCGGCAGGCGTTCCAGGGAACCGCGTTCGCGGTGCAGGCGCCGCATGAAGCTGGTCATCCGCGGGGGTCCGGTGAATACCGCACCATCGCAGGCGGCGAGGAGTTCCTCGAGCGTCTCAAAGTTCTCCACGATGGCATAGCAGCCTAGGGACTCGCCGCTGAAATACAGCTTGGGGCGGTTGTCCTCGGGGAGGAGCTCGAGGCGGGCATGGACGGCCGCGATGAGCTCGCGCGCAAAGGTGCGGGAGAGGTTCTTGTCCACCAGGTAGGAAAACATGGAAGGCAAGTAGTCGAATTGCAGGGCCACGGTGGCGCAATTGCCCCGCGTGAGGAATTCGTAGCCGCTGACCGCATAGTTATTGATCCACCCTGAGCCGGAGGGCATTTGCAACACGATCGTGTCGCGGTGAAACGCGCCCGTGCGGTCCATCTCCGCCACCGCGTGGCGTGCGGCGGCGTGCGGGCCGCGGCCGCGAATGAGTCCGATATAGATGCGAATTGGCTCGTGGGCGCGCTCGAAGTGCATGACCTCCTTGATGTCCTGGGCGCGCGGGCCGCGGTCAAGAAACGCTCTGCCCTGTGAGCCGACGGCCGTCCAAGGCTCATGGGACCACGGGCTGCCAGAACGCTCCGGCTCCCACGGCATGGCGGAGCCCGGATATACCAGCTTGTTGAGCGCCAGGCCTTGGACGGAGGCCTTGCGGAGCAGGCGACGCCACACCATCCGGTCGCTGACCAGGGCGGTGGCGAAGCCGACCGCGCCGCCGGCTAGCGGCCAGGCAATCCACCTGGGCAGCCAGCGCTGGACCTGGAGGGACAGCTGAGTGACGGTGAGCTGGGCTGCCTCCCCCACAACGAGCAAGGCGCCGTAGCCTGCCGTGCCCACGGCCATGCCCAGTGCTGCGGACTGCGGGCCGCGGTCATTGAGCTTTCCCACGAGCCGGGCTTGCTCCGTCTGATTGCGCAGGGAGCGTATGCCTGCGATGAGCGTGCCAACCCCCAGTGCGTAGTAGGAATAGCGCCGAGTGGTGGGGCCGACGCGGTCCTGGGGGCGGCGGCCAGCGTGGTGCAGCGCGCGCTTGGCAGCGAAGGCCGCGGTGGTCGCGGCGAGGTGTCCAGCGCCTTGGCCGATGGCCACGTTGGCGGCGGTGACCCACCACGGGCGGGGCAAAAGGGAAGGGGAGACGGCTGCCCACGTTGCGACTTCGGCGCCGAAGAGCCCGGGCCACATGTTTTGTGGCAGGCGCCGCCGGCCAGTCATGCGCATGCCGGGCGTGAGATCGCTGATGATCTCCAAGGAAAAGATTGCAGCCTGAAGGCCCGTGCGGGCGGTTCTGAGTGCGATGCGGCGCGCAAGTTGACGCATGCTGGCCATTGAACCAGCTTTAGGTGCGACGTGCAGCGCAGCCTCCATAGATGTCCGATCGGACATGAAAATGTGAGATCGGACTACTGGGTCTGTGAATTCGGGCGCATAACGAGCAAAATTCGGACATTGGGGGCACAATAGGAGGCATGGGAAATCATGTTGGAAACAAAGTAGTACTCATCGGAGCTGGCGACGTTGGAGTTGCTTACGCCTACGCTCTGGTCAACCAGGGAACTGTTGACCACCTGGCCATCATCGACATCGACGAAAAGAAGCTCGAGGGCAACGTCATGGACCTCAACCATGGTGTTGTCTGGGCCCCGTCCCGCACCCGCGTGACCAAGGGCACCTACGAAGACTGCAAGGACGCCTCCATGGTCGTCATCTGCGCCGGCGCCGCTCAGAAGCCCGGCGAGACCCGCCTGCAGCTCGTGGACAAGAACGTCAAGATCATGAACTCCATCGTGGGTGACGTCATGAAGAACGGCTTCGACGGCATCTTCCTGGTCGCCTCCAACCCGGTGGACCTGCTGACCTACGCGGTGTGGAAGGCCTCCGGCTTCCCGCACGAGCGCGTCATCGGCTCCGGCACCGTCCTGGACTCGGCCCGCTACCGCTACATGCTCTCTGAGATGGATGACGTGGCACCGACCTCCGTCCACGCCTACATCATCGGCGAGCACGGTGACTCCGAGCTGCCGGTCGTCTCCTCCGCCAACATCGCTGGTGTCTCCCTGTCCCATCGTTCTGAGAAGGACCCGGGCTACAACGAGCGCATCGAGAAGATCTTCGAGGACACCCGCGACGCCGCCTACCACATCATCGACGCCAAGGGCTCCACCTCCTACGGCATCGGCATGGCCCTGGCCCGTATCACCCGCGCGGTCATCCAGAACCAGGCCGTCGCACTTCCTGTCTCCGCTTACCTGCAGGGTGAGTACGGCCACGAGGATGTCTTCATCGGCACCCCGGCCATCGTTGACCGCTCCGGCGTCAACCGTGTTATCGAGCTGGCCCTCGATGACCACGAGAAGGAGCGCTTCGAGAACTCCTTCAACACGCTCAACACCATCAAGGAAGAAATCTTCGGCTAGTGAAGATTGTCGCCCACAGGGGATACTCCGGGAAATATCCGGAGCTATCCCCTCTTGCCTTTGAAAAAGCGCTCGAGCTTCCCATTCACGGCATCGAGTGCGATATCCGCCTGAGCAGCGACGGCAAGGTGGTGGTTCACCACGATCCCACGCTGGACCGCACCACGAATGGCTCAGGCCGAGTGTCTCGCATGACATGGGAGGAGCTGCGCCGCCTCAAGATCGGTGGTGGCCAGCGCATGCTGCTTCTCGACGAGCTCCTCGAGATGCTCGGCGATAAGAAGCATCACCTCTACATCGAGACCAAGCATCCCTCGGGGCAGGGCGACATCCTAGAAGAACAGATGGTGCTGCGGTTGCGCTACGCAGGGCTTGTCGACGACCCCCGGATCCACATGATTTCCTTTTCCCACCGGGCCATCCGTCGAATGGCGGCGCTCGCCCCGCATATCGACCGCATCTACTTGCGCCGCGATTGGGAGCGCCATTTCAACCGCCCAGATATCTTGTTATCGCAGCCCACGGGCCTGGGCATGTCGCTGTTGCGCAGCAAGCTCCAACCAGGTGCCATTGGTGCGCATGGTCTGCCCACGTACATGTGGACCATCGATAAACCTGAGGATATGAAGTGGGCGTGGGCCAATGGGGTGGATATTCTCGCCACGAACCAGCCGGAAGTGGCCCTGCATGCCATTGAGCTGTAATGAACAGGTAAGTTGTTCAGTATGGCCAAGAAGAAAAAGAAGAACGAACAGCTGCCGGAGGGCATGTCCCGCCGCCAAGCTAAGCTCGCTGCCCGCGCCGCCGAGCGCGCTGCCCTGGAAAAGGACCCCCGCCCCTTCGGTGGGCTCGCCGCTGAGGCTAGCCTCGTCGCCCTGCAGGAATTCGTTCCTTCCGCAACGGCGAAGCTGTCTGTGAAAGGCTTTGACAAGGACGTTTACGTCTCCACCGTGCTGCCCGGTGCTACCGCGGCACTCATCCGTGATGAGGAGTCCGGCGGCGAGGCCTTCGTGGGCCTGCAGGTGCAGTCCCACACGCATAACCCGGGCCGTGACCTGGCTTTCGCCCTGAATTGGGTGAAGAACAACGCGCCGGGTTCCACTCTCGAGTCCACCGCTGCTGATGGCTCCCAGCCGGAGCTCAAGGAGCTGCTTGAGGAGGACGCCGAGCTCGAGATCAACGTCTACCAGGACTTCGCGTGGTGGATGCCGGAAGGCGCGCAGGTTCCTCCGCAGATGGCGCAGGCCCTGCAGCGTGCTAACGATTCCGTCATCGAGTCCTACCAGGTGGGCCAGGAGGCCGAAGGCTTCGTGGGTACCGCCTTCTGGGCTAATGCCGGCGGCGGCAAGGCGCACATCCGCTGGGTCCGCCCCTGCGATGACGAGAATGCTTTCCTTAACGCCCTCGCGCGCATCGCCGCTCGCGGTGAGCTCAACCTGGGAGAGAACACCAAGTTTGCCGGTGTCTTCCGTACCCACGGCCTCATCGCTCCGGTCTTCGACCTCGATCCGGAGGTTGCGCACGATTCCTACGAGGCAGAGTTGTCTCGCGTGAACAAAGCTCTGGAGGAGGAGATCTCCAACGACGCTAACCTCGACGCCGATGAGCGCAAGCAGCTGCAGAACATTAAGTCCCGCCAGGTAACGCTGCGCTAGTATCTCGGTGCCTTCGCCCCCCGAGGCGCGGGTACGAAACGATCAAATAAGGCTCCGAAACCATGTGGTTTTGGAGCCTTATTTGATCGAAACGACCGGCCGAAGCCTTATCGCATGGAGTCCCAGAGCGCTTGGGCCTCGGCGTCATCCCAGAGGACGACGTTGCCCACGACCGTGTCCTCGAAGCCGCCGATGGGAACCGTCTTCGTCTCCACGCCCGAGGCCATGGATAGCGCCACGCGGGCGAGGTGCCAGACGTGGTCCTTCTCGTTGACAATGAAGGAGTCTGCGGTGTGGTTGACCAAGGAGACGGCCTTGAAGGGGTTGCCGATGGTGGAGAAAGACGTTGCCTTATCCAGCAGTGCGGCGAAGAATTCGCGCTGGCGCTCCACGCGGTCCAAGTCACCCATCGCGGTGGCGCGGGTGCGCACGTAGCCGAGCGCATCCGGCCCGCGGAGCTTCTGGCAGCCCGCTTGGAGGTCGATGCCGGCAAGCGGATCGTTGATGGGCTCCTTAACGCAGATATCCACGCCGCCCACGGAATCCACGACGTTGGCCAAGCCGCCCATGCCGATCTCCGCATAGTGGTCGATGTGGAGGCCGGTGGCTTGCTCTACGGTTTGGGTCAGCAGCTGCGGGCCGCCGTAGGTAAAGGCTGCGTTGACCTTGTCCATGCCGAAGCCGGGAACGTCGACGTAGCTATCGCGCGGAATGGAGACCAACTGGGCCTTTCCGGATGCGGGAATGTGCAGCAGCATGATGGTATCGGTGCGGCCGACGCCCACATCGCCACCGGTGCCTAGCTCCGCCTGCTGCTCTTCAGTGAGCCCCTGGCGCGAGTCCGAACCTACGAGCAGCCAGTTTGTACCAGAGGTCTGAGCTACCTGCTCGGTGGGTAGGGCATCGATGCGCGTTAAACGCGAATCCGTCCACAGGGTAAAAGCCACCATGAAGACGAGGGCGATGACGACGAGCCAGCCCAGGCAACCGAAAGCCTGCTTGGCTGGGTTTACTTTCTTGCGGCGGCTGTGCGGGCGACCTTCGGCACGCCGGCGGGTGGGGGCTTGCGGAGCGTAGCTACGCGGTGGGGCATCCGGGGTGTACCGATTGGTGCGGGCAGCAGACTGTTGCGAAGGCGCGCTCCGGCGGGGCGCTGGGCGCGCAGGGGAGCGCTGGGCCATGTAGGCGTCGACGTCGAAGCGGGTCTCCTCCGGCCGGGAGCGCCGCGCGCTGGGGCGCTGAGCGCGGGAGGATGAATGCGCAGGATTAGCTTGCTGCGCGGATGGACGGCGGCGCACCGGGCGGCCATAGCGATCGCGCAAGGGCTGCCCGTCGGCACCAAGGACGAACTCGCCTGCGTCATCACCGGCTGCGTGTGAGCCGCGCGGGCTGGCCATGTTCCGGGGGCGGGAAGGGCCTGCAGAGCTAGCGGAGCCCGCGCGGCGAGGCGTGCCGTGGGGCTCGCCGGCACGGCGGGCTTCGCGCTCTGGATCGCGTCCTTGGTAGGTCATGGGGAACACTGTACCGCGAAACAACTTCTGCCCCACCTATCACACAGGGGCCGGTAGCTGTCTTTTCGCTGTGGCTTGTCGATAGCTCTTGCTTAAGCGCCGAAGAGGAGGGCGTAGCCAACGAAGGCGATGGCGTCGATAAGAAAATGCGCGATGACCAACGGCCACACCTTGCCCGTGCGGTGGAAGTACCAGCCATAGACCACGCCCATGATGATATTGCCGAAGCCCGCGGAAACACCCTGGTAAAGGTGATAAGAGCCCCGCAGGATGGAGGAAGCCGCCAGCGTTGCGGGCAGGGCCCACCCAGACTGCTTAAGCCTGGTCATGAGCCAATACACCACCACCAGCTCCTCCGCCCAGGCATTAGCAAAGGACTTGATGAGCAGCACGGGGATCTCAATCCACGTATCGAAGGCCCCAGGGACGACCTCCTTGGTCCAACCGAAGTGCAACGCTACGTAATACAGCACCAACCCCGGAAGGCCAATGACTGCCGCTAGCGCTGCGCCGTGCAGGCCGTCCCGCCACTGCGGGCGGGGTGGAGAAGAAATCAAGTACAGAGCAAGCGCTCCCCACCCGAAGAGCACCGCGGCACTGCAGAGCTGGAAGGCGAGGTCGAGCAGCGTCGTCGCAGATTGCGAGGCATTGATGGTTACCGATTGCTCGTTGAGCGGCGCCGGGTTGAGCAGGGAATCGGTCAGGCGCAGCGCGGCGCGCACACCCGAAATACCAAAGGTGATGGTGAGGACGATGAGTATTTCCGCCCGCAGGCGTGAGCGCGCGCTCATGGGTGAAGCACCTGGGCGAGGCCGAGAAGGGAGGCATCATCAAGCGTGAGCGAGCCCAAGTGCACGCCCACCGGCGGATGATCGCGCACCGGCCAAGGCACGCAGATGGCAGGCAGCTGCGCCACGTTGAACAGCGAGCCCCACGGTGACCACCGCGTTTGCTCATCAAAGTTGGCCTGGTGATCCAGCGCCAGGAAATGCCCGCGCCGCGGCGGATCGAAAGCCAGCATGGGACTCAAAATGGCATCCACGTCCCATTCCTGGGCCAGCATCTCCGGCAGCTGAGCGGCATGGGCGCGGGCCGCGGCGAATTCGGAATCCGTGACGCGGCGGCCCTTCGCGCGAATCCACTCCGCGTAGCCCTCCGCAAAGTCGAGGCCCGCCAATCTCCGGGTGAAGATGTGCTGGAAGGCCTCAAAGGTGCGGGCAGCTTGAGGGTAGGCAGAGATGGCGACGGTTTCGAAGCCGGCGCCTTCAAAGGAGGCGGTGGCCTCCGCGACCGCACGCAGCATGTGCGGGGCCACCTCGGCTTGAGCGAAAAGGGGATCCGTCAGCACGCCAATGCGGGCGCGCCGGGCACGCGGACGAAGGCCATGCAGCGCGGCGGTATCGGCGATGCTGCGCGTGATGAACCCCTGCACCGAGAGGTCCTCGCCGCCGGGCTTAAACCCGACGACGCCGCAGGCAGCGGCCGGAACGCGGATGGAACCGCCGCCATCGGAAGCATGCGCGGCGCGCAGCAATCCTCGCGCCACCTGGACCGCTGCCCCGCCGGAGGAACCGCCCGGCGTATGGCCGGGATAGAGAGGATTATCCGGGTGGGGCAGGCCGACAGGTTCGGTGTCCACACGCAGGCCCAGCTCGGGTGCGGCGGACTTGCCGACGACTCGCGCGCCGGCGTCGATAAGCTCCTGCACAAAAGGATCAGTCTCCTCCGCCACGTAGGCACGCTCGGCATGGCCGAGCGTGGTGGGCATGCCGGCGACGTCGTTGAGATCCTTGACCGAGAGAATCCACCCGCTCAAGCGCCCGTGTGCCTGTGGCCGGCGCTCGAGATCGAGATACGTGAAGCCGTGCTCGGCAGGGCTCAGGCCCGCTAGATCCTCGCGCAGCTTGTCCAGTGTGAACTCGGTTCTCTCCATGGCGGCTCAGTCTAGTAGTTGAGTGGGATAAAGTTGCTGTCATGAGCACCACCATCGCATTCCTTGGGCCCGCCGGAACCTTTACGGAAGCGGCGATGCAGCATTTCGCCGCTGACTTTGATTCCCCCGAGGGCCTTCCGGTGAGCTCGCCGGCCGAGGCGCTGGCGGCGGTGCGCTCGGGCGCGGCGGACTATGCCTGCGTGGCCATTGAGAACTCCGTGGACGGACCCGTCACGGCTACTTTTGACGCGCTTGCCGACGGCTCCCGGGTCCAGATCTACCGCGAGGTGGACCTGCCGGTGTCCTTCTCCATTCTGGTGCGCCCCGGCAGTTCCAGCCGCACAACTTTCTCCACGCATCCTGTGGCCTACCAGCAGGTACGCGGTTGGTTGGAGCAGAACCTGCCGGACGTGGAGTATGTCCCGGCGGCGTCGAATGGCGCGGCGGCGCAGGCCGTGGCGCGCGGGGAGGTGGATGTCGCGGCCGCCCCTGCCCGGGCAGCGGAGGTCTTCGGGCTGGACTCGATTGCGGAGAATGTCGCGGACGTTGCCGGGGCCACGACCCGCTTCGTCC
Source organism: Corynebacterium sp. HMSC056E09 (assembly GCF_001813425.1). Lineage (NCBI taxonomy): Bacteria > Bacillati > Actinomycetota > Actinomycetes > Mycobacteriales > Corynebacteriaceae > Corynebacterium > Corynebacterium sp. HMSC056E09. The sequence goes on along the minus strand of NZ_KV812495.1, from coordinate 148,064 downwards.
TGGTGGGGCCGGCCGGAAAACCGACCGAGCGGACCGGCAACGACAGGACGTCGGTCATCTTCACCCTGCCCAACGAGCCTGGCTCCCTCGTCGGCGCCCTCCAAGAATTCGCGCACCGCGGGGTGGATCTTTCCCGCATCGAATCCCGACCGCTGCGCACCGTCTTCGGTAACTATCGCTTCCACGCCGACCTCATCGGGCACATCGAGGACCAACCGGTGGCGGAGGCTTTGCGGGCGCTGTGGTTGCGCGCGGAGAACGTCGTTTTTGTCGGCTCCTGGCCTTCCGCGGTAAAACTCGGGGAGGGCCCACGGGATTTGGCGCGGCTGAAAGAGGCCGATGACTGGGTAGCGCAGGCGCGCACCGGTCAATAGTGTGGTGAAGCATGACTGGAAGAATCATCCTCCTGCGCCACGGCCAGACCTATTCCAATATTGACCGCATCATGGATACCCGCCCGCCGGGCGCCGAGCTCACCGAGCGCGGCCGCGGCCAGGCGGAAGATGTCGGCCGCGAATTGGCTGAGCTGTGCGCAGGCCGCCGCGTGCGATTTGTGTGTTCTATTGCCCTGCGCGCCCAGCAGACGGCGATGCTGGCCGCCCGCACATACGGCGAGGCAGCCGATGAGCGCAGCGTTCCGGTGGAGGTTCGCGTGGGCCTTCACGAGGTCTTTGCCGGCGAACACGAGATGAGCGGCAGCGAGGATACCCACCGCGAGTACATGGTGGCGTTGCGCGGCTGGGTCGACGGCGACCCGGAAGCCCGAATGCCGGGCGGTGAAAGCTACGTGGACGTGTTAGGGCGCTACCAGCCTGTGCTGGAGGATCTCGCTGCTGAGCTGGAGGATGATGAAGACATCATCGTCGTCAGCCACGGCGCCGCCATTCGTGTGGTGACGACGCACGCCTGCGGCGTGGACCCCGATTTTGCCTACACCGGGTACATGCCCAACTGCCGCTTCACCCTCATGGAGCCGCAGGGCCAGCCCTTTGGCCAGTGGGTGCTGAGGCGCTGGGCGGATACCGAAGTTTAGTTCATTGCGGCCACGGTAGGTACCTACCCCCAGCCGAGCTCGTGGAGACGGTCCTCCTCGAAACCAAAGTAGTGCCCGACCTCGTGGAAGACAGTCACCATGACTTCGTGGGCGAGCTCTTCTTCCGAGTTGCTTATCGCCTGCAAAGGCTGCCGGTAGATCGAGATGGTGTCTGGCAGGTGGCCGGTGTGTGAGGCCGTGCGGTGGGTGAGCATCACGCCCTCGTAAAGCCCAAGCAGGTTGGGGCTATCCGGGTGCTCTTCTTCGACGAGGATGACCAGGTTGCGCATCTGATCGACGAAGCGATCCGGGATCTTGTCCAGGGCCTCGCCGACTAATTCCTCGAAGCGTTCCTCGCTGACCTCGTACATGTGCTTACTCCCTGTTGAGCGGACGGGGGTTTATTGGGCCGGTGCCACGGCTTCAGGCGCGGCGGGATCGGCGTTCTGCCCGGCCGGCTGGGCATTCTCGCTGCCCTGCTGGGAGTTCTGCTCGGCTGGCTGGGCATTCGGGTCGCGCAATGGGTTGCGCTTCGGCTGCTCCGTGGGCGGGGCGCCATTGATGCTCAGGGCATCACGGCCGCCCGTGGCAGAGCCGGTGATCTCGGAGAAGTGGCCGTCCTTGATGTGGATCAGCGAGCAATTCACCGAACGGGAGCCTCCCTCCCACGATTCGCGGCTCATCGCGCCCCAGAAAGGCTGCAGCGTGGATTGGTAGAGATTCTCCTCGCCGCCCAGGTAATCCATGGCGTTCTGGGTACACGTTTCGGAGAGGAATTTATCCATCTCTTCATCGCTGGGGTAAGCATCGGGGAACTTCTCTGCCAGGCTGATGACGGACACGGTCTCCATCTGGTGCGGTTCCTGGCACGGCACGGTGCTGACTACCTGTTTGTCATCCACCTTGCGGCATTCGCCGGGCTTGGCGACGATCGCCTGGTCCACCTCGCTGACCTTGCCCGTGGACTCCTGCGGTACGCCGTTGGCGTCGGTAGTCTGCAGGCCGCACAGGAGGGTGCGGTCACCCTGATCCCAGGAACCGGCCGGCGGAAGGATGGAAGCAATGTCGTAGCGTCCGTTGGGATCCCATTTGCCGTTGAGGTAGCTCACCGTGGGGGCCTCGCATAGCTCGTCGCGCAGGGCGTTTTGCCGCGTGACGTCTGGGCGCTTGGCGTTGGGGCCGAACTCGCTGGTGGGGTAGGCGCTGAGATCCTCTCGGGCGGAGACCTCGAAGCGGTGCGGTTTATCGCAGCTGGTCTGCTCAAAACCTGTGGCAGTGCCGTCCGGGGCGATATCCCACGTCACACACGAGCCCGCGGAGGCGGTGGTGAAGGATGCGGCTTCGCCTTCGGAGGAATCAGCGGCCTGGCTACCGTCGGCGCTGGGGGAAGCGGAGTCATGTGCGGCCGAATCGGTGCCAGTTGGCCCGCCACTGAAGAGACCGTAGAACGCCAAGAAGACGGCCGCGGCTACGGCAGCAACGAGGACGACGCGGATGGCGGAGGCGGAGCGCCACGCAGATGAAGTGCTCATAGAACTCTTCATACTACCCCCTCAACGGCCCAGGCTTCTAGCCCGCCCAAGGCTAAGGCGGCGGGAGAATCACTAGATGCGCGAGCGGGAGACGTGTGTTGTGAGCCGGTAGCGGTCAGTGCGGTAGACCGAGGAACACCATTCAACCGGGCGGTCCCCGGAGCGGGCGAGGCGGGTGATGTGCAGGAGCGGGGTGCCCGGTGAGACGTCGAGAAGCTCGGCGATGTCCTCCTCAGCTGCCACGGCGGTGACGGTTTGTTCGGCCTCGGTGATGGGGACCTTGAAGGTGTTATCCAAAATCGAGTAGACGGAGTTGTAGATGTCATTTTCCAGCAGCGTGGGCGCGAAGGCAGAGTTATACCAGCCATCATCGATGGAATAAGGCTCGCCATCGCCCAAGCGCAGGCGCCGCAGGTGGGTATGGGAAACCGAGGCTTCCGTACCGAAAAAGGCGCAGACTTCACCGGGGGCGGCGCTGCGTTCACCCAGCAGGATGCGCGAGGAGGCCTGTACTTTCTGATAGCCCATCTCATCAGAAAAGGAGGCCAAATGAAGCCGGGAGACCAGCGGGTTGGGGGCCACGAAGGTGCCTTTTCCTCGCACGCGGCGCAGGCGGCCTTCAGCTACTAGGTCACCGATGGCGCGGCGCACGGTGATGCGGGAAACGCCGTATGTTTCCTCGAGGATGCGCTCGCCCGGAAGGATGTCACCGGGTTTGAGGGTGGTTCGGCAGAGCTCGGAAAGAATATCCCGCAGCTGAGCGTGCTTGGGCACGGGGCCGTCGGTAATGATGTGAGGTGCCATGTTATCCATGATAATCCGCTGGTTATTACCAGCGCAAAGGTATGGCCGTGCGCTAAACTATCCGGCGTGATTGATCTCAAGTTTCTTCGCGAAAATCCCGATGTCGTCCGCGCCTCCCAGGTAACCCGTGGGGAGGACCCCGCTTTGGTGGACCAGCTGCTCTCCGCCGATGAACAGCGCCGCGCGGCCATTGTGAAGGCAGACCAGCTGCGCTCGGAGCAGAAGGCCTTTGGCAAGAAGATTGGCCAGGCCTCCCCGGAGGAGCGCCCCGCGCTGCTGGAGGGCTCCAACGAGCTGAAGGAGAAGGTCAAGGCGGCCGGCGAGGAAGCGGCCGCAGCCGAGGCCAAGGTGACGGAGCTGCAGTACCAGCTCTCCAACGTGGTGGAGGGTGCCCCGGCGGGCGGTGAGGATGACTTCATCGTGCTCGAGGAGGTCGGCGAGAAGCCGCAGTTCGACTTCGAACCGAAGGATCACCTGGAATTGGGTGAAACGCTGGGGCTTATCGACGTCAAGCGGGGCGCCAAAGTCGGTGGCGCACGTTTCTACTACCTCACCGGCGATGGAGCCTTCCTGCAGCTGGGCATGCTGATGTTGGCTGCGCAGAAGGCCCGCGAGGCCGGTTTCCAGCTCATGATCCCGCCGGTGCTCGTGCGCCCGGACGTCATGCAAGGCACCGGCTTCCTGGGCCAGCACTCGGATGAGATCTACTACCTGCCGGCGGATGATCTCTACCTGGTTGGTACCTCCGAGGTGGCTCTGGCCGGCTACCACAAGGAAGAAATCATCGACCTGTCGAAGGGGCCGCTGCAGTATGCGGGCTGGTCCTCCTGCTTCCGCCGCGAGGCGGGTTCTCACGGCAAGGACACCCGCGGAATCCTGCGCGTGCACCAGTTCGACAAGCTGGAGATGTTTGTCTACTGCAAGCCGGAAGACGCCGAGGAGATGCACCAAAAACTCCTGAAGATGGAAAAGGACATGCTTGCGGCGATGGAGCTTCCCTACCGCACCATCGATATTGCGGGTGGGGACCTGGGCTCCTCCGCGGCGCGCAAGTTTGATAACGAGGCGTGGGTGCCGACTCAGGAGACCTACCGCGAGCTCACCTCGACCTCGAACTGCACCACCTTCCAGGCCCGCCGCCTGTCCACGCGCTACCGCGATGAGAACGGCAAGACCCAGTACGCCGCTACGCTCAACGGCACCCTGGCTACCACCCGCTGGCTCGTGGCCATTCTGGAGAACCACCAGCAGGCGGACGGCTCCGTCGTGGTTCCGGAGGCACTGCGCCCATTCGTGGGCAAGGACGTTCTGTACCCCGTAAACTCCTAGAAGAACGCGGCGCGCGGCGGCTCGCGCGCCGCTTACTTTTGTCCCCTCCTTGCTGCCTTCCGCCGGCGGCGAGGTCTTAAGCATTTGGAGCACTATGAGCGCTGTGGCTAACTTCCTCTACCGGCAGATCACGCACATCGGGCGCGGGGTGACTATTGCTCAGGGGCTCAAGATGCGCTTGTCCGGGGAGGAGAATATCCCGGATAAGGGCGGGGCCGTCATCGTGTGCAATCACACCGGCTACATGGATTTTCTCTTTGGGGCTTTCCTGGCGTATCGCAAGCGCCGCTTGGTGCGCTACCTGGCTAAGGCTTCTATCTTTAAGACACCGGTGGCAGGACAACTTTTTCGGCTGATGGGCCATGTGCCGGTGGACCGCATCGATGGTGGGGCGTCGATTGTGAAGGGCATTGAGCTGGCCAAGAGCGGGGAGCTCGTTGGGGTGTTCGCGGAAGGAACGATCTCCCGCAGCTTTGAGATTCGCAGCATGCGCAATGGCGCGGCGCGGATTGCTCATGGCGCGGGTGTGCCGATTATTCCGCAGGTTATCTTTGGCTCCCAGCGCCTGTGGACGAAGGGGCAGAAGAAGCACCTGGGCCGCACGAAGACGCCTGTGCTGATTAAGGCCTTGGAGCCTTATTACACGACGGGTGACTTTGACGCGGACATCGCTGAGGTGCGCCGCCGGATGCAGGAGGCCCTGGAGGGCCTGTGGGCCGACTATGAAGCGGAGTTTGGCCCGATGCCGGCCGGCGAGTTCTGGGTGCCGGCACGCAAGGGCGGCGGCGCCCCGACATTGGAGGAGGCAGAGGCCCAGGACTCCGAGGTGGAGAGTGAGCGCTACCGCGTGCGCCGGCTGCGCGATGATCTGACAAGCCTTAAGGACCGCGTCTCCGAGGCCACGGTGGAGCTCATGCGGGATCGGATGGCACTGATGAAGCCGGGCAGTAACGAGGAAACCGCTACTGCAGAAGCTGGAGCCGACGCCGCAGAGAAGAATCGCCCGCGTACTGCGCCGGAAACCCTCGAGTGGATCAAGGAGAACCTCAACTCGGTGGTTGAGGAAGCCATGCGCGGCGTCGGGGAAGGCCGCGACAAGGTCACGGAGGTCATGGCGCAACTGAAATCCGACGTGATGGAAGCCCAGGCCTCGATGACGGCGAGCAGCAAGGAGATTTTCGCCGGATCCGTGGTGGAGCAGGGCTTGCTGTCTGCAGCGGCGCAATCGCGCATCATTGTTTCCCGCCTGCCTCACCGGGTGAAGGCTGAATACTCTGAAGCGCCGCGGGTTATTGCGGCGGATCAGAGTGCGTTGAGCATGGAGAACGGCGAGATTTCGAAGCGGCTCCAGGAGGCGCTTGTACAACTGCACCCGCAGGTTGAGGAAGTGATCGTGATTTCGCCGCATGGCGAGGTGCTGGACGCTGCGGCTTTTGGGGATCTCCCCCAAACCTGCTGGCGCATTGCCTGCGCGGACGGGGCCGAAGGGGTGCAGTTCAACGATGCTCCTGGCGGCGCAGTGGTGACCGCGTCTTCGCCTGCGGAGGGGTTGGCAGCCGTGGTGAAGAAGATTGGCGCCGAGCCCAAGGATCTCTTGTTCTTTGCCAACGAGCCAGGGGATGAGACCTTTGCGGAGGGTGGGGAAGGCGTCGCTGTGCATATGGTGGCGCTGGAGACCGCCCCCATTGAGGTGATTAAGGCTGCCCGTGCGGTGACGTATTCCTCGGAGCGTTATGGCATGGCTGAGGTGTTGGAGGCGATGGCGCGCCTGCAACGAGAGAAGGAATAGGTCCTTATATCCCTGGACTTGTGGAGAGTTCGTGACGCCCGTTAACACCCCCGGAAGGGGGTGTTATTTTATTTTGTTATCCTATGAAGCTTCTTGAAAATGCCAGCTTACGGCAACGAAACCTACGTGTGAGTAGTGTCTCCGGAGAGAAATCCAGGTGATATATAGCATTGGCTTTGGGAGAAAACTTCTTCCTCATCCGCCTCTCGGGCAGGTAGCCGAGGCATCGGTGAGCAGGGCGCTCGTGGTGGATGAGCACACTATGCTGCGCATTCCGTCAACTGGACAGGACTTTCTGACGCCGTGCAGCGAGAGAGGAGACTCAGTCAACAATGAGCACGACGAGTATTACAAGCTTCAACCCTGAGTATTTTGAAAAGACCTGGAACGACTACTCCACCGAGGATTATGACGTCGTCATCATCGGCGGAGGTTCCGTAGGCGCCGGCGCCGCCGTGGATGCGGCCACTCGTGGCCTGAAGACGGCTGTGCTCGAGGCCCGCGACTTCGCCGCTGGCACCTCGTCGCGCTCCTCCAAGATGTTCCACGGTGGCCTGCGCTACCTGGCCATGTTTGATTTCCGCCTGGTGGCGGAGTCCCTCAAGGAGCGCGAGCTCAACATGTCCACTCTTGCACCGCACCTGGTGAAGCCGCTGAAGTTCATCTTCCCGCTGACCCACCGCGGCTGGGAGCGCGTCATGATGTTTGGCGGCTTTACCCTCTATGACCTCATGGGTGGCGCCAAGAGCGTTCCGATGCAGAAGCACCTCACCCGTAAGGGCGTGCTGAAAGTGACCCCGGGCCTCAAGGAGGACGCCGTCGTCGGTGGCGTGCGCTACTACGACACGCTTGTCGACGACGCCCGCCACACCATGACCGTCCTGCGCACCGCCGCCGAATACGGGGCCAACGTGCGTACCGGCACTGAGGTGATTGGCTTTGAGAAGGACGCCCGCGGACGCGTCACCGCTGCGAAGGTCCGCGACCTGGAAACCAGCCGCGAGGCCACCGTCAAAGGCAAGGTTTTCATCAACGCGACCGGCGTGTGGAACGACAAGATTCAGCAGATGGCCGGCGTCGAAGGAAAGTTCACGGTTCATGCCTCCAAGGGCGTGCACATCGTGGTTCCGAAGGATGCCCTCGACGCGGAAGCCGCGCTGTGCTTCGTCACCGAAAAGTCCGTGCTCTTCGTCATCCCGTGGGGCGAATACTGGATCATCGGTACCACCGACACCGATTGGGAAAAGGGCCTATCCCTGCCGGATCCGGCCCCGACCAAGGCGGATATTGACTACATCCTGGACCAGGTCAACCAGCGCGTGCGCAACAAGATCACCCGCGATGACATCGTCGGCGTGTACTCCGGCCTGCGCCCGCTGCTGTCCGGCAAGTCCGATTCCACCACCAACCTTTCCCGCAACCACGCCGTGGCCCGCGTGGCACCGGGCATGGTCTCCGTCGCCGGCGGCAAGTACACCACCTACCGCGTCATTGGTAAGGACGCCGTGGACCTGGCCGTGAAGGAGCTGGGTTCCAAGGTGTCCGAGTCCGTTACCGAGCGCACCCCGATTCTGGGCGCGGATGGTTACCACGCGCTGGCCAACCAGGTACCGGCGCTGGCTCGCCGCTATAACCTCAGCGAAGACCGCATCGAGCACCTGCTCGGCCGCTATGGCTCGCTGATCGGCGAGGTGCTCGCCCCGGCTGCTGAGGACGCTACGCTTCTCGAGCCGGTTCCAGGCGCCGAGAGCTACATCTGGGCAGAGGTGCGCTACGCCGTGACCCACGAGGGCGCCCTGCACATCGACGACATCGTGACCCGTCGTCTGCGCGTGGCCATCGAGTTCGCCGACCGCGGCGTTGCCGCTGCGCAGCCGATCGCTGAATTCGTTGCCCCGCTGCTGGGCTGGGATCAGGCCGATATTGAGCGCGAAGTCTCCCACTTCACCAAGCACACCGAGGCAGAGCTCGCCGCCGAGGCAGCGCTGACCGACCGTGAGGCAAATGACATCCTCGAGCGCGCAGGAAGCGCACGAGCCACCAAGGAAGAAGCCTAAAAGTCACGGGGCCCAGCGAGCGGTGGATATCCCTCGCTGGGCCCTTGGCCTAGGCAGATAAGAAAGGACATCTAATGACCGGAATGGATGCATTCCTGTGGGAGTTCATCGGCACTGCGCTGCTGCTCCTGCTCGGTAACGGCGTATGCGCTGTTGTTAACCTTCGAACCTCGGGCGCACGCGGTTCGGATTGGATCGTCATCGCTATGGGCTGGGGCCTCGCGGTGTTCATCGGCGCTAGTGTTGCCGACCCCACCGGTGGCCACCTCAACCCGGCGGTCACCATCATGCTGGCCGTGAATGGTTCCCTCGAATGGAGCCTCGTTCCCTACTACCTGCTGGGGCAGATTCTCGGCGCCATGCTTGGTGCATTCCTTGCCTGGGCTACCTTTAAGCAGCTTTTCGACGCCAACAACCTCGACGAAGCCGGCAACGTCACCGGCGCGAACAAGAACACCGGGGGCATCTTCTTTACCAAGCCCGCGCACCCGAATAACGGGTGGAACGCGGTTACCGAGTTCATTGCTACCTGCGTGCTGCTCATGTTCATCGCATTCGGCCCAACCGGAGGAGAGCTGGGCCCGCTGAGCTACTTCGGTGTTGCCTTCGTCATCGTCTCTATTGGTCTGTCCCTCGGCACCGCCACTGGCTACGCGATTAACCCGGTCCGTGACCTTGGCCCCCGCATCATGTACGCCTTCGTCCTTCCCATTAAGGACAAGGGAGACGCCAACTGGGGCTATGCATGGGTCCCGGTAGTTGCACCGATGCTGGCGGCCGTCGCCGTTGGCCTGTTGTCCATGGTTCTTTAAACCAACCCCGACAAGGAGAAAACAATGTCTACCAAGAGCTACGTAGCAGCAATTGATCAGGGAACCACGTCTACCCGCTGCATTATTTTCAACCACGACGGCGAACAGGTGTCCGTCGGCCAGCTCGAGCACGAGCAGATCTTCCCGGAGAAGGGCTGGGTCGAGCATGACCCGGAGGAAATCTGGAGCAACACCCGCCGCGCGGTGGGTGAGGCTTTGGCCAACGGCGACATCAACGTCGAAGACATCGCCGCCCTCGGTATTACTAATCAGCGCGAGACCACCGTTGTGTGGGACAAGAACACGGGCAAGCCGGTGTACAACGCCATTGTCTGGCAGGACACCCGCACCACCGAGATTTGTAAGGAGCTCGCCGGCGACGAGGGCGCGGACAAGTGGCGCCGCCGCACCGGCCTCATCATCAACTCTTACCCGGCCGGTCCGAAGGTGAAGTGGATCCTCGATAACGTCGAGGGCGCGCGCGAGCGCGCTGAGGCCGGCGAACTTCTCTTCGGCACCATCGATACCTGGCTGCTGTGGAACCTCACCGGCGGTGCCGACGGCGACAACGGCCAAGAGGCCCTCCACGCCACCGACGTCACCAATGCCTCCCGGACCCTTCTCATGGATATTGAGAAGCTCGAGTGGGATGAGGAACTGTGCAAGGAGATGGGGATCCCGACCTCCATGCTCCCGGAGATCCGCCCGTCCCTGGGTGACTTCCGTACTGTCCGCGAGCGCGGCTCGCTGTCCGGTGTACCGATTCGCGCTATCTTGGGTGACCAGCAGGCCGCCATGTTCGGCCAGGGCTGTTTCCGCCCGGGTTCTGCGAAGAACACTTACGGCACCGGCCTGTTCCTCCTGCTCAACACCGGTACCACCCCGAAGTTCTCTGAGAACGGCCTGCTCACCACCGTGTGCTTCCAGCGCGAGGGCGAGCGTCCTGTCTACGCGCTCGAGGGTTCCGTCTCCATGGGTGGTTCCTTGGTGCAGTGGCTGCGTGACAACCTGCAGATCATCCCGAACTCCGCCTCCATCGAGAACATGGCGCGTGAGGTTAAGGACAACGGCGGCGTCTACATCGTGCCGGCCTTCTCTGGACTCTTCGCTCCGTACTGGCGCCCGGATGCCCGCGGTGTCATCGTGGGCTTGACCCGCTACGCCAATCGCAAGCACCTGGCCCGCGCGGTCCTGGAGTCCACCGCGTACCAGACCCGTGACGTCGCTGACGCCATGGTTGCTGATTCCGGTGTGGAGATCACCGAGCTGCGAGTCGACGGCGGCATGACCATGAACGAGCTACTCATGCAATTCCAGGCAGACATGCTCGGCGTGGAGGTTCACCGCCCGAAGAACGTGGAGACCACCGCCACCGGTGCGGCCTTTGCCGCCGGCTTGGACTCCGGCTTCTGGGATGACCTCAGCGTGCTGGGCTCCCAGCAGGGAGACTTCAAGGTCTGGAAGCCACAGCGCGAGAAGGAAGAAGTCGAGGCTCTCTACCGCGACTGGAAGCGCGCCATCAAGCGTTCCTTGAACTGGGAAGACGTTGATGATGATGACGTTATCGCCTAAGAGCTAACCAGGCGTCTTTGCACGAAGACGCGGCCGTCACGAGCATTATCGTGGCGGCCGCTTTCGTCGTTTTAGGTGTGACGGATTGCGGCGGGGTGCAACGCGGTGGCGGGGGTTTAGCGCTGTGGTGGTTACTCGCGTTGCGGGCACGCCATTGAGCGTGTCGCCCTGACGTAGACTCGGGGCTATGGCCAGTGACGTATTTTCGGACCGCGCTCCGCGCCTCATCATTAGTGATATCGACGGCACCTTATTGGACCGGAACCACCGAGTTCCCCGTCGAAACCGCGAAGCAGTGGCCCGCGCGGTAGCTGCGGGCAGCGCGTTCGCCTTGGCAACTGGCCGGCCCTTCCGCTGGATCATGCCCGTGCTGGAGCAGCTGACCGTGCGCCCAGTGTGCGTGACATCAAATGGCGCGGTGATTTATGACTCGGCGGAAGACCGCGTGCTTTCCGCCCACGAGCTCTCGCCGCAGGCCCTCGCGGAAATCGTGGAGGTGGCGACCAAGGTACTCGAGCCCCATGGCGGCGTTGGCTTCGGTGCGGAACGCACGGGAGGCTCGGTTATGGATCCGGTTGAGGAACTCTTCGTCGTTGAGTCGCACTATTCGGAGAACGCACTCTTCGAAGGCTTTGGACTGGTCAGCGTGGGGGAGTTGGTGTCTCGTCCGGCGGTCAAACTGTTGATCCGCAATACGGCGTTCTCCGCGCCGGAGCTCTACGAGCTTATTGCTCCGCACATCGATCCCGAGCTTGCCCACGTGACTTACTCAATGTCCGAGGGCATCCTCGAGGTCGCGGCCCCCAACGTGACGAAGCGCCGTGGAATTAAGTGGTTGGCCGAGCACCATGGTATTGCTCGCGAGGAGATCATCGCATTCGGTGATATGCCCAATGACATCGAGATGCTCGAGTGGGCCGGGTGCGGTGTTGCCATGGAAAACGCTCACCCGGATGTCGCGGCGGCCGCAGATACGGTGACGCTAGCGCACCACCAAGCAGGCGTGGCAAAGGTCCTCGAGCGCTGGTTCTAGCACTGCTGTACCCCGCTTTGCTGTGGCCGTGAAACCCCGCGCTACCGGCCCTATTTGTGGCGGAACCTGAGGGTTTTCTGCCTCCGGTTGCGGGGTGGGTGGTGGTGTTTTAATCTTTGTCGCATGGGGGATTTGGAGACTTATTTCTCCTATCGCAGGTCGGGGTTGGAGCTTGTGGGGCTTGCGGTAGGCAGTGTGGATGATTTATGCGCGCGTGGTGCATCAAGGGCTGATGCTGCGGAGTTGGCTGGGTTGTATGGGGTGTATTTTGGGCCGACGCGTTTTACAGGTAAACAGCGCCAAGCGCGTGCGGCTGCTGCTTCTCACAGGCATGATGTGGCGACGTTGAGTTTGATTGAGTCCTATACCGCTAAGGTGAAAAAAGAGTTGGATGCGTGGAATCTGCGTGTCCGCTTGGCGGGGACTCCAGCAGACCGTATCCCGAAGGTGGCGAGGGAGAGGTTGAAGCAGTTGCGGCCGCGGCGGGTGCCTGAACCTGGGGTGAGGTTGACGTATCGGGCGTCGGGTCCGCATTCGTTGACGATTACTGATTCAGCGTTGCGCATTAGTGAGATGCGCGGGACATTGGAGTCGATTAATCCGGCTGATTTGTTGGATGCGGCAGGTCAGGTGTTCTTTAATAAGGCGCATGGCGGTTCTAAGCCTGCGGTGGCTACCAATGTGGTGGTGACCTTGGATGAGTTGGAACGGATTGTGCGGGGTGAGGGCGATGATATTGAGCTAGTACTCACCAATGGTGGGCGGATGACTGGCCGGGAGTTTGTCACTTATAAGTTTGCTGAGGTTGGGTATGTGACGTTGGTGCATCCAACGATTGGGCCGGTGTGGTTGCACAGGGTGCGGCGTTTGGCTGGGTTTGAGCAGCGGATTATGGCCAGTGCGGAGCATCCGACGTGTGCGCGTGAGGGGTGTAATAAGCCGGCTGATTATTGTCAGGTGCATCATTTAGTGCCGTGGAAGGCGGGTGGGGCGACGGATCCACCGAATTTGACGATGTTGTGTGCTTATCACAACGGCATCAATGATGATGATCCGGATAAGCCGACGGGTGCTGGTTATGTCTTCAGGCTGCGGGGTGGGGTGGATTATGTGCCACCGTGGGCGGAGCCGATTACTTCCCAGCCGGCGTATCAGGCAGCGCAAGCGGCGTTGAAGCAGCAGGTCACTGGGGGCGTCTTGGGCGGAGCGCCACCGGATATTTAAACCCTCAACAATGCCGAAGCGGAAGCCACCGGGTGGCTCCCGCCACATCGGCGATCCCACACGCTCACGCTAGGCGACGGCCCACCTCGTCGAAGCGTGACTGAAAGCAATGAGTGACACAACGGCGGCACCCCTAGCTAAACGCGGCTAGGGGTGTTTGGGGATTAGTCCGTGAAGACCTGAATCTGCTCAGTCTCCGGGTTGTAGACAATGGATCCGCCCTGGAACTGCACGCGGACTTCCTTGCCGAGGCCGGTGGGGACTTCGTCGGACGTCGGCAAGCCGAGCGTTGCCGAGTTGTTGCCAGACGCCCATTCCTTGGCGATGCGTCCCACGAGCGCGTGCGTACCGGTGTCTTCGGAACTGAGCACGACGCCGTTTTGGAAGAGCTGGTAGATGATGCCTGCCGACTCATCCGGACCGCCAACTGCCAGGCCAAGTGCTGGGCCGAAGGCATTGAGAACTGCCGTCCACGTTTGCTTCAGGCCTTTGTTCTTGCTCAGGGCCAACACCTTGGTCACGATGCCCGGGATCTGCTCCACCGGCAGGCCATTGACCGTCTTATCCGTGTCAATCTGCTGGTCCGAGCGGGCGTACATGATGGCGAAGAGCGTGCCAGCCAGGCCGACTAGTGCGGTGATGGTGCCCATCGGGATTTCGGTATCACCCAGCGAGGACGTTGCCTCCTGTGCCGGGGCAGCCGGTGCGGGAGCAGACGGCGCATTGTTTTTCGGCGCAGAGCCAGAGGAGTCTGGGGTAGAGGTATTGCCGCTGCCCCAGTCCGTTGACGTCGAGCCCGACGCGCCCGACTTGATGGCGAGGTACTTCTTGTGCGCCGCCTGGCGGATCTTCGGCCACTGGGCGATGGTGTAGCGCCCCGGGCAGGCAGTGAAGTGAACGTCGCTGTGCCCGAAAAGGCCGTAGACCGGGGCAGGGGCACCAGCCGGGTAGCGCGAACCACCGAAGCCTTCCGAGCGAAGGGAGACGCGGGAGGTCGGATCGACACCGGAAATGGCGCCCTTCCAGCCGGCGAGGTCGGTGACAGATTCCAAGAGGGCTTCCGTCGGCTGCGCAGTCTCGTAGTTGCCGATCATGGAAATACCCCACGTGTTCTTGTTAAAGCCGCCGATGTGCGCACCCTGCACAGCTTTAGCGAGACCGCCGTAGCGGCCCTCGTAGATAGTGCCGTACTTATCCACCAGCGCGTTGTATCCGATATCGCACCAGCCCAAGTTTTGCGCGTGGTACTGGTAAGCAGCGCGCACCTGCGCGGCTGCTTGCGCGCGGGTGTAGTTATTGGAACCCGCGGTGTGGTGAAGCGCGATGGCCTTCACACCGTCGTCGTAGTCGGCGCCCTTGCAGCGGATGTTCTCATTCGCGCCCCAGCCGGCGCGCGAAACCACGCGCGGCATGCCGTCGGTCTCAGCGGTTGGCTCAATGCCCTCGCCCTCCTGGGCGTTGCCGTCCATGAAGACAGCCTCGAGGCCTTCGACGTCGCTGTTGGCCGGAAGCTCTTCGGTCTCGGCAACGGGGGCGATGTCGCCGACGTTGAAGGAGGCGTCGTCAAGCGCGGCGTCCTCAACGGGGGACTCGGTGAGTTTTTCATCCAAGTTCGACCCTGTCACCAAGTCTACGTTGTTGATGGAGACCTGCACGTCGTTGGTATCGCCCACGAAGATGAGCTCGGTGCCGTTCGTGGCGTTGGGGTCATCGTTGTTGTAGGACATCGAGTCCATGTCGTACCACTCGGACCAGGACCCGTCCGGCTGCTTCGCGCGGACGAAGGCCGCGACATCGCGCGTGCCCTTCCACGTGACGGCGAAGGAGGAGAAGGTCTCATCGCGGTGGAATTGCTTGACGGCGCGCGGGCCTTCGCCCTCGCCCTGGGCTGCGATGGCCGGGTCATCCACCACGACCGTTTCGCCAGAACCGAAGGTTTCGGAGGCCGAGCTCACTTCGATGGGGCCGTTGCCCGCTTCCTGGGTCTGGATGAGGGTTTGGCCGCCCACGGCTGCGGCAGCGACCACAGCGATCGAGGTGACCGTGGCGATAACCGGCGTTGACCACGTCGATTTCGCGGGAACAAGACGACGTTTGAGGTGCACTGTTACTCCCTAGGATGGTGGCGCCACAAGGTTAAGAGAAGCGCAAAAAGTTAACTAACGGGACAGATGGTACGTCAGGTGTTGGAGTGAAAGAAGGTGTGACACGCGAGTTTCCTCGCTTGGGTGTCACCCGCCGTTTTGCACGTGTTGCTGCCTTAAGCTGGTGGCCATGACTGCATATGACCTCATCGTTGTTGGATCTGGATTCTTCGGCCTGACCGTGGCCGAGCGCGCAGCCTCCCAGCTGGGCAAGAAGGTGCTCATCGTCGAGCGCCGCGAGCACCTGGGCGGCAACGCCTACTCGGAGGCCGAGCCGGAGACCGGCATCGAGGTCCACAAGTACGGCGCGCACCTCTTCCACACCTCGAACAAGCGCGTGTGGGAGTACTGCAACCAGTTCACCGACTTCACCGACTACCAGCACCGCGTCTTCGCCATGCACGACGGCACGGCCTACCAGTTCCCCATGGGCCTGGGCCTGATTAACCAGTTCTTCGGCCGCTATTACTCCCCGGATGAGGCGCGTGAGCTCATCAAGGAGCAGGCCGGCGAGTTCGCCGTAGATGAGGCGCAGAACCTGGAGGAGAAGGCCATCGCGCTCATTGGCCGCCCGCTCTACGAGGCTTTCATCCGTGATTACACGGCCAAGCAGTGGCAGACCGACCCGAAGGAGCTGCCGGCCGGCAACATCACGCGCCTGCCGGTGCGCTATACCTTCAACAACCGCTACTTCAACGACACCTACGAGGGCCTGCCCGTCGACGGCTACGCGGCCTGGCTGGAGAAGATGGCGGAGCACGAGCTTATCGACGTCCGTCTGGGCACCGACTGGTTCGACGTGCGCGAGGAGGTGCGGGGGGCGTCGCCAAGCGCGCCGGTGGTCTACACCGGCCCACTGGATCGCTACTTCGACTTCGCCGAGGGTGAGCTGGGCTGGCGCACGCTGGACTTCGACCTGGAGGTGCTGGAGACCGGTGACTTCCAGGGCACCCCGGTGATGAACTACAACGATGCGGACGTGGACTACACCCGCATCCACGAGTTCCGCCACTTCCACCCGGAGCGCGCCGATAAGTACCCCAAGGACAAGACGGTGATTATGAAGGAGTACTCGCGCTTTGCCGAGAAGGGCGATGAGCCGTACTACCCGATCAACACCCCGGAGGACCGCTCCAAGCTGGAGGCCTACCGCAGGCTCGCCGCCGCTGAGGCCCGCGAGAACCAGGTTCTTTTTGGTGGCCGCCTGGGCACCTACCAGTACCTGGATATGCATATGGCCATCGCGTCCGCGCTGAGCATGTTCGATAACAAGCTGGCCCCGTTCTGGAATGAGGGCAAGGCCCTGGAACAGGAGCGCGGCCACTAAGCCGCGTGCGGCCTGTACGGGTTAGTCCCCGTGGCGCGCTATGCTGAGACACCTCGATGGAAGGAGGTGACGGCATGGCCCAGCGCAAGAAGAAGCGTGCAGACCGCAGCATGTGGAAGATGTCCCCGGAGCGGCTCGAGGAACACCTCAAGCTGCGCAGTCGCGCAACGCGCATTCCCGATAAGAAGAAGGAACAATCCAGGAAGGCCTGCCGGAACACCCGGCAGGCCTTTGGCCTTTCTTTGGGAGGTTTCGCCAGCGCACGGGGCCGGGACGCCGCACATAAAACTTGTCGGACGCTCAACGATTGATTAAAGTTAACAGCAGGTTAACAATAGGCGAACAGAAAGTGAGTTTAGAGATGACTTCCCCGAATGCCCGCCGTTTCGATACGTTGCGCCAAGACTTGCACGCAGATTATGGCCACGAGTACACCGCGCAGGAGATTGATTCCTTCCTCGACGCCACCATTGAGCGCCACGAGGCCGGCGCAACCTTAGAAGAGTTCATCCCCGTGATGGTGGAGCGCGAGGTCCGCGAGCACTTCGGCACCCACCGCATCCACGTGCGTTTCGCCGCAGGAGCTGACCACGCGCTGGCGCAGGCTGCCGTAGCGCTGACGAAGAAGTACGCCGGCGAGGCCCTGCTTGTCGACGCCGCCGTAGCCCACCCCGAAAACGACCCCGACTCCCACATGGCCCACGTGCTCCAAGAGCGCGGCATGGCGGAGCACCCGGACCGCTACCTCGAGGACCTGCGTCTGGTGACCATCCCGGATTACATCGTGTACTTGGGCCGCGAGATCCCGCGCGACGAGGCCGGCAAGGACATCAAGATTTGGGACATCGCCACCGCCGAGACCGTGGAGGAGACCCGCGAGCTGGCCGATGACCTCGGCGCCCGCGTGCTCTACATGCTCAACCGCCTGGGAATCGAGCCCATCTCGGAGGATGCCGCTGTCACGGCCTAAATCAGCTGGATAAAGACTTCCTCAACGCGGTCGACACTGCGCAGGGAATCTGGAAGGTTAAGACCGGCATGGGCGATGACGTAGGCGTCGCGTACATCGGTCTTGGAGTTGCCGACGTGGATGCGAGAGAGCTGCCGCATCGCAAGCCCTGGTAGATGGCGAACATCTGCCCCCATGTCTTGGGCGACTGCGACGGTCAACCGGCCGATGTTGTTGGGAATAACAAGGACCGAGGCGTTGTCGGCGAGGAATTGGCCGAAGAGCTTGCGTAGCGAGCCTTCATGCTGATTGATGCGTTTGGACAGGACTTGCCTGCCTTGGGGATCGAGGACGCAGGCGTGGTGGAAGTATTTGCCGACGTCTACGCCAATGACGAAGTCATAGGCCATGGGTGTATGCCTCCTAGCGATGAATGAGAAGTTGGACTATTTAAGCTTCATCGCTGGGGTTGTCGGACATGCTTGCGCTGGCATCCACATTACTGTGAGACCTCATACCACCTGGGCTGGGTCGGGTTCCTATTAGCAGTTTGAGGATGTCACTGTCTTCGGCGGCATCACCCCCGGATCATTTTCAGACAGGGGCGGGAACAAGCCATACCGAAGCCAGCGACTAGTTCCACTGTCCTTTCAGACGGAGGGACCGGAAATAAACATAACCAGCCCAATCGGGTGGACAGGCTATGAATCTTCGGTGCCCTGAGGTGGAACTGCTAACAACGTAATGGGGGGAAGCGGGGGCAAAGTCAATAATTCGAGTCTGGCATAAGTTGATAAGGATTGCCTAACCTAATACTGTTTCAAGTTATGTTCCGATCGGGAATCGGCAACGGAAGCGAGGCGGCGACGATGAACAGAAAACGTGGATCGACCAGAGAACCCCTCTCCGGAGGGGGAGTCGGGGACGCGGGCCCGGACGGGACGGGCGACGGCGACGCGGTGGCGTCGCAGACGGACGACGGGCGGTTGGTACACGTCGCACCGGTCGCAGCGGGTGGCCGACCATCCACCCGCGATATGCTCGTCGCCGCCGCGATCGGCGTCGCGGGGTCTCTCGTCGTCGTGCCCCTGACCTACCTGCAGGTGTTCGCCGGCATCGCCCACGTTTATCTCGTCGCGGCGACGCTCGGGTTGTGGTTCCTGCAGTGCGTCGTTCCCCTCATCGTCGTCCGCAAGCCTGGCGCGAGCCTCATTGCGTGCCTTGCCATGGGCGTCGTGTCCGCGGCGACCACCCCGTTCGGCGTCGCCGCGATCGGGGCGCTGATCATGGAAGGATTGCTCATCGAGCTTCCATTCATGGTCACCCTGTACCGGCGGTGGACGCGTACCCAGTTCGTGGCGTCGGCGATGTTGTTCTCCGCGCTGATGGGAACGATGGCCCCGCGCGCAGTTGGCGTCGACTCGCCGACCACGCCCATGACCCTGATCAGCTTCGCCGTAGCCTTGGCCTCGAGCTTGGTGTTTTTGGTCCTGGGCTTTGCCGTCGCAAAGGGGCTTCGCAGCCGCGGGGTCACCCGGTGACCGGCGGAGCACCCGCGTGCGCCGGTGCGACACGCGGGACGGCCCCGGCCCGGTTACGGGTTAGGGGCGCGGGCGTGCGGCACGCCGATGGGCGATGGGCACCCGACATGGTGGATCTCTCCTTCGATTTCGGCACGATCAACGCCATCACGGGACCCGTGGGATGCGGAAAGACAAGCCTGGCCCACCTCATCGCTGGACTGATTCCCTCGCACATCCCCATCGACCATGCCGGATTCGTGCACATCGTCGATGCCGACGGCACCGAACGCCCCGTGGACGGGGACCGGGTCACCTTCGTCGGGCAAGACCCGGCGACGCAGGTGCTCACGCTCCGAGTCGTCGATGACGTGGCCATGGCCCTCGAGTTTTCCCTCGTGGAAGCCGGTATCGTCGCCAAGCGATCAGCCGAGGCTCTATCGGAGCTCGGGCTGTCAGAGCTCGCGGAGAAGGATCCGTGGGCTTTGTCGGGCGGGCAACGCCAGCGGATGGCCATCGCTGGTGCGGTGGCCAGGGCGCCGGAGGTCATGATCTTCGACGAGCCCGCCGCCCACGTCGACGAGGACGGTCGGCGGGCGCTGTTCGCCGCCATCCGTGATTTGCGGGCCCCGGGGCGCGTCATCCTGCTCATCGAGCACGACCTCCGTCCGTTCGACGGGTGGGTCGACACGGTGACAATCCTCGATGCGGACGGGAGCGTCGCCGCGCACGGAGCGCCGGAGGGTATCGCGGTGAAGGGCATTGCGACGTCGGCCGCGACCGCCGGAGCGCCGGACGCCAGTACGCCGGGCACGGGGGCACCGGACCGTCTCAGTCCGGACCGGCGGCGAAGGCCCCGGGGAGCCGGGGATGGCGCCGATCCGGAATCGGAGGCGGACGCCGTTCCACTGCTGGCCTTGACCGGAGCCCATGTGGCCCGGGGCAGGGAGCGGATCCTGAACGGGGCCGATCTGACACTGGAACGGGGCGAGATTCATGCCCTAGTCGGTGCCAACGGAGTCGGTAAGTCCACCTTGCTGGCGGTGCTGTCGGGCCAGATGAAGGCGGGAGCGGACCTCCGGATTGACGGCGCGTCCGCCCGGCGCGTCCCCGACGCCTTCGCGTCGTTGGCGTTCCAGAACCCCGAGCACCAGTTCACCCGCGCGACCGTCGCCGCGGAAATCGACTCCGCGCTGGCCGGCACGGACCCGCACGGACCACTCGGCGCCGATGAGCTGTGGAAACTGCGGGAAGCCTTGTGCCCCCGGGCACTTGACCCCGTCTCGCCGTTCGTCCTGTCGGGCGGACAGAAAAGACGGTTGGGCATCTTCCTGGCGGTGGCGGCCAATCGCCGTTTGCTGCTTCTCGACGAGCCGTTGGCGCATCTGGATTCGCCGAGCTCGCGCATCGTACTGGATGCCCTAGCGGAATACGCAGGGGCCGGCGGAACCGTTGTGTTCACGTGCCACGACCGCCGTGCTGCGCGAACGTGGGCGGATCGGGCGAGCATCGTCGCCGAAGGGAAGGTCGCCTGGTCCGGTCCCGCAGCCGACGTGCCGGCTTCCCCGGAGTCGTCCCGGCGGGATCGCGCACTGCCCGCGGCCGGCGCACGGACGTCCTTGGACGAAAGCCCCTGGACCAGTGGATCCGCCGCTCGAAGGCGCGCGGGGTTGAACGCCATCACGATTGTCGCGGCGGTGATGCTCGTCCTCGTCGCCGGGCTGCTCTCCGGCGGAGACGCCGTTCTCGCTCTGACGGGGGTCGCGTTCCTCGCACTCGCTGCGATCGCGGAACGCGACGTTCGGGCGACGGCGGGGAAGGTCCTCCTCGTCCTGTTGATCGGGGTGTTCTTCGGCCTGCTCGGGTGGCGCTCCGAGTTCTACGGCAGTGGGGATCCGGCGGAGGCTGTCCGCCACGGCATCCATCACGGACTGCTACTGACGGCCGTGTTTGCGGGGACGGTCCTGGTCTCCGCGTGTATGCGCGTCGAGGAGCTTTTCGACGCCATGGTGCAACGCCTCCGGGTGCCCTACACATGGTGCACCATAGCGATTTCCGGGGTGAGCATCGCGGCGTTCCTGCGCAGCGAAATCCCCCAGCTGACATGGGCGATTAGATTGCGCTCGATGCGACCGGGGCAGTCTTTCCGCTCCGGCTTCATTCGCGCGACGACGCCCGCGCGCATCGCCTTTCCCCTGTTCGTCAGCGCCGTGCGCTGCGCCGAAAAGCTGTCCCTGACCCTGGTGATGCGCAACTTCGGCCGCCATCCGCGACGTACCTTCCGCACCGATCACCCCTGGCGAGTGCGTGACGGTTTCGCGGCTGCAGCGTCCGCCGCGGCCTTCGTTGCCGCCCTGGTGTCCGCAGTGACTTGACGGGCACCCGGAACCGGCGGGCCCCGAGCCCGCGAGCGTTTCCGAGCCTGTACGGAGACGCGCCCCACCCAGTTGCTTCAACCCTTCAGACACATCCTCCGGGTCGCGCCATGCGGGCCCGGTCCGCCCGGCACCGGCATGGCGCCGGCAACCGAAAGAGGTACCAGTGAACACGATCCGGACCATCAGCGACGTGCTTCGGGACAAGGCCGATGAGACGAAGAAGGGGATCACCTTCGTCGAGAATCGGCGGGACGTCCTCGTCCCGTACGGCCGGGTCCATGCGGAGGCGGTGGCGGCTGCGACTCGGTTGGCTGAAGCCGGCATCGGCCCCGGCGATCGCGTGATCTTCCAAGTTTCGGAGAACCGCGGGCTCATCCGGGCGTTCTGGGGCTGCGTCTACGCCGGCGCGGGCGATGCGGGGCCGGCGGCCGAGACAACCGTCGTCCGGGCAACTGGCCCGGGTTCCTACAAAATGACCGCGGCCATTGCCGCCGCCACCGTTGCGTCGGTCGCGGGGAAGCCGGTCGCGCCGGGGTGCCGGGATCTCGTCAGCCACCCCCGGCTCCTCGAACCGGTCCTCGCCTTCGCCCGCGATGCGGGCATCCATATCGAAACGCCGCATGACAACCCGACCACGGGGCCACTGCCGGCAGCGGCCCACTGCGACACCAAAGAAAAGGAGAAACGATGACGGATCAAGCTGAACGGGGTGCGGCGATCGTCGTCCGCGACCTCACGAAGAGCTACCCGATTGCGGGCAAAGCCGGCACCGCGCCCGAAGGCGGGGCAGGTGCTCCGCCGGACGGCGGGCGCAAGGGAAAGCGCGGCGCCCGGATGCGCAAGCATGTGCTCGACGGCGTGAGTTTCACCGTGCCCGCCGGGTCGATCGTGTCGTTCCTCGGCCACAACGGCGCAGGCAAGACCACCCTCATCCGAATCCTGTCGACGCTCATCACCGCAGACTCCGGCGAGGTGAGCATCTTCTCGCGCGATGTGAAAGAGGATCCGGCGGGCGTGCGCGCCGACATTGCCACCACCGGCCAATTCGCGGCGATCGACGAGAACCTCACCGGCCGGGAGAACCTGGAGTTCTTCGGGCGGCTGCGCGGACTCGACCGCGCCGACGCGGCCGCCCGCGCGACGGAACTGCTCGCGCAATTCTCGCTCGCAGACAGTGCTTCGACGTTGGCGTCGGCCTATTCGGGTGGCATGCGGCGCCGTCTCGACATCGCCGCGTCGCTGTGCGTCGTGCCCAGGCTGCTGTTCCTCGACGAACCCACGACGGGGCTGGACCCGGTCAGCCGCGAAGAGCTGTGGGGCTTCATCCGGCAACTGCGGGACGACGGAATGACCCTGGTGCTGACCACCCAGTACCTGGAAGAGGCGGAGGCGCTGGCAGACCACGTCCATCTGCTCAAGGACCGCCGCATCGTCGCCAGCGGAACGCCGGAGGAATTGCGCCGCGACTTCGGGTCGCACGTGCTCCGCGTGTCCTTTGCCACCACCGCCGAGGCGGAGGCGTTCGCCCGCTGCCTCGGACGAACGTGCCTGGACGGCGTCCGCGTCGCGGGGAAGTCGGTGTCCCTCGACGTCGACCCCGGACCGCAGGTCCTCGAGGCGGTGGCGCAGGCGATGGAGGCCTCGGAAGCGTTGCCGGATTCGCTGAGCGTGTCGCCACCCACCCTCAACGAGGTATTCATATCGATGAACGCAGGGGGTGCGGCGCGATGAGTGCGACGTCGGTCGCGGCGTTCCTCCGTCGGGATCTGCTGCTGTTGCGACGCAACACCGCGTCGCTGATCTCCATGTTCGTCGTTCCTCCCCTCTTCCTGCTGTGCCTGTACGCGGTGTTTGGGTACTCGGCAGGGCAATCCGGCTTCGGGTACCTGCGTTTCGTGCTCGGCGGCTGCCTGTTCCAGGCGGCGATGTTCACCGCCGCGGCGTCGGCGATGGCGGTGGGACAGGACGTCGAATCCGGGCTCGTTGACCGCGTGCGCGTGCTGCCCGGGGCCACAGGCGGCTATGTCGCCGGCAGGCTCGCCACCGATGTGCTGCGGATGTCCGCGTCGATCGCGGCGCTGCTGGTCGTCGCGTGGTCCTGCGGCCTCGACATGGCTCTCGGTGACGTCGCGTGGACAGTCCTGTGGTCACTGCTCGCCGCCGCGGTCCTGTCCCTGGTCACGGACGGGGTGATCCTGATGGTGCCCGCCCCGGTGTCGACAGCCTCATCGATCCAGGCGCTGGAAATGCTGCTGCTCATGTTCTCCACCGCGTTCATTCCGGCGACCGCTTTGGACGGCTCCCTGCGCGACGTCGTACGTCACATGCCGTTTTCGCCGATCATCGAGGTGATCAGGGCGGCGTCCCCGGATGCCTTCCCGGATAGTGCCGGGGAAGAGGCAGCCCTGTGGCTCGGTGTCGCGGCGGTCGCCGGAATCGTCTTGTTCATCCGCCGGTTCACCTCGAGGAGCGAATCATGATCGGCCCCATCTTCGTGCATCTGCGGCGCATTGCCCACATTTGGCTGCGGCGCCCCGACTTCTGGTTCATGACGTTCATTGCTCCGCTCGTGTACCTGTTCATCGTCAACCGCATGTTCGGTAGCCTGGTCAGGCAGCTCACCGGAGAGTTCGAACTCCCGAACGCGGTCATCCTGGTCGTGACGACGTGGGCGTTCATCTTGGCCATCACGGGATCGTCCACTGTGTTCGTTGAACGCAGCAATGGCCTCCACGAGCGGTTGATCACCATGCCGGCGCCGTACGCGGCCGTGCCGGTCGCACGGATCATCGCTGAGTTCATCCGGATCATGGCGATGTCGGTCGTCGTCGCGGCGGTGGCCGCCTTGCTTTCCGACAGCCCCCCTGAGGCGTCCTGGTGGTGGAGGATCGCGGTGACCGGCGCGATGGTTGCCGCGGCGGCCGCATGCACCGGCACGTACATCGCGTTCTCCATCACCAGCCCCCAGGGCTCCGTGGCCCTCATCCCGTTAATCATCGTTGCGATGTTCGTCAACACGGTGCTCATGCCCGCCGACCACTTCCGTCCCCTCCTGCGCGGAATCGCCGGGCACACCCCCGTATCCGCGGCCGGCGAGGCCGTCAACGGCACCGGGGCTGCGGGTCTGGTGGTCTGCGCGGCCTGGTTCTTTGGTATCGCCGTGCTCGCGGCGTGGGGCATCGCCGTGAAAACGAGGCCGGGGGAGTCTGCATGACGGCCCGCGAATCCGAGCATCTAACCCGAAACCGCCGCGTGGACGCGGCCCACACACCCGGAGACAGAACCAGATGAAGTCGATCGCCCAGATCGTCCAGAACAACCGCAGGCTCCTCGCGGCCTACGAGGACAAGGTCGAGCCGAGGTTCCTAAGCCGCTATGCGCGCGAACCGATGGACGCCGCCGCCGTGTACCGGAAGCTCCGTGCGCTGGATCCCGGGCCGGATGCGCCGGCCCGGGTCCTCGACCTCGGTTGTGGAACCGGGTGGCTCGCCCGCACGCTCGCCGCTGAGTCTCGCTATCGCAGGGCGAACATCGTCGGCTACGACCTGTCGCCCAATGCGATCCGCATCGCCCGCGAACGCGCCGCCGCCGACGGGCTCGGGGCCCGGACGGAATTCCACGTTGCCGACATCCTCACGCCGCTCGCGGGAGAGCCCGGCGGGGCCTGTGAAATCTGGGTGTGTGGCGCGCTCCACCAAATGAAGGATGCGGGAGCCGCGCTCGGCAGGGTCTCCGGGTTGCTCGCCGACGGCGGCATCGCTTACGTGCAGACGTTCGTCGAGGATCCCGACGTGAACGAGCGGGTCGACATGGCCGTCATGGCGAAGATGGGCCACCGGGTGTTCCGGGGCAGCGAGCTCGAGGACCTCGCCGAAGCCAACGGGCTGAAGCTGGACGGAGCCTCACGCGCCGGCATGGTGTATTTCTGCACTCTCGCGAAGAAAAGCGCGATCGGGGAGGCGGGGAAGTGAGCGCCGTGGACGGGACCGTCGGCCCGTGGTCGCTGCTCGCCCCGATCCGGACCCGGATGCGTGCGGTGGTCGCGTTGTCCGTCCTGTCGTCGGTGGCTACCGTCGCTTCGCTGGTCGGCATCATCGACATCGCGATGACGTACCCGGAGGCCCCGGTGCATCGGACGTGGTTGGCCGTGGTTGTCATCGTCGTCGCCGCGACGGTGCGAATGGCTGCGGACGGCGCCGCCGGCATGCTCTCGCACCGGGCGGATAACGACCTGCAGCTCCACCTCCGGCGCCGGTTGGTTGCCCATATCCGGAAGCTGCCGCTGGGTTGGCTGGACGCCCGGCGCTCGTCGGGGATCATCGGGTCGGTTGAGAAGGACGTCGCGGCCGTCCACCAGCTCATGGGCCACACCGTCGGCGAGACCGTGGTGGCGGTGCTGGTTCCCCTGCTTTCCCTCATCGCGCTCGTCGCGGTCGATTGGCGGATCGCGGCGGTGGCGGTCGTCCCAGTGCTGGTCACCTTCGCCCTGATGGGCATGATGATTTCGCGCGGAGCCGATCTTCAGCGCGACTACGAGCGAGCCTCTGAAAAAGTGACGGCTGCGGTCATCGAGTTGGTGCGCGGCATCCCTGTGATGAAGTCCTTCGGACGCGCCAACCAGGGCGCGGGCCGCTACGATGCTGCGGCGTCGTCGTTCGTCCGCGCGTGGTCCGCCTGGTCCCGGCAGTCGAACATCTATCTCGGGCTCATCGACGTGGTGACGTCCCCGATCACGGTCCTCGCAGTGGTGTGCGGCGCCGGCCTCGCTTTGAGGGACACCGCGGGCGGCAAACCCGAGGGTCTCGTCGCCGGGCTGGTTCTCGGCCTTGGACTCTCCGCGGCGATCGTGCGGGTGGCCATGAACTCCGAACCCATCATCGCGGGGCTCGCCGCTCTGAAGTCCATTGCGAAGGTGCTGAGCACGCCGCCGATCGCCGAGCCCGCCGATCCGGTGCCCGCGCGCGGGGGCGCGCTCGAGGTTCGGAACCTGGTCTTCTCCTACGGGGATGGGCCGCGGGTCCTCGACGGGATGTCCGCGACGTTCGAACCGGGGACCCTCACGGCGCTGGTGGGGTCCTCCGGTTCCGGAAAGTCCACCGTCGCCCGGCTGTTGGCACGTTTCCACGACCCTGTCGAAGGCTCGGTGCTGCTGGGCGGCGACGATCTTCGCGACATCGCCGTGCGCGACGTGCACCGTTCGGTGTCGGTGGTGTTCCAGGATCCGCAGTTGCTCACGCTGCCCTTGCGGGAGAACATCCGGCTGGCCAGGAGAGACGCCACCGACGGCGAAATCATGGCGGCCGCGAAGCTCGCGAACCTCGATACGGTCATCGCGGCGCTGCCGAAGGGCCTGGATTCGGTGGTCAACGTCGACGTGACCTTTTCCGGTGGTGAGGCGCAGCGCGTGGCCATCGCGAGGTCGATTGTCACGGACGCGCCGGTGCTCATCTTCGACGAGGCAACCGCTTACGCGGATCCGGCTTCCGAGGCCCTCATTCAGTCCGCAATCGAGCGTTTGGCTCGTTCGCGGACGGTGATCGTGATTGCGCACAGATTGAGCACGATCCGCAACGCCGACCGCATCCTCGTTCTCGATGGGGGAGCGGTCGCGGAGGCGGGCACCCACGACGAGTTGCTTGCGCGCGGTGGCCGCTACCGGGATCTGTGGCGCGCGTTCGCGCTCGACGACGAACCATCCGCCCCGCGGGGCACTGAAGCAGACGATGAAAAGGCAGGGAACCGATGATCCGGGACTTGTGGTCGATGACGGATCGGCGCTCGAAGATGACGCTGGCGTGGCTCATTGCGTTGGCCGCGCTTGCCGCGCTGGCACAGGGTGCGGCGTTCGTCGCGCTGCTGCCGCTGCTGTCGGCTCTGGCCGTGGGAGATGATGCGACGGCGTGGCGTTTCACCGGCGTCATCGCCGGCCTCGCGGCCGCCCATGCGGTGCTGTCCCTCGCCGCGGGGACGGTCGGCAGGGCGAATTCCGCAGCGGTGCTGTCGTCCCTGCTGCGTTCCCTGGGCGAACGCGTGCTGACGTTGCCACTCGGGTACGTCACCAAGTCCACGGCCGGCCGCTTTTCGGAGATGGCGTCTTCGGGCATGGCGTTCGCGGCGTCCGTGCCGCACGTGATCCTGAGGCCCGTCATCGCTGCTGTGGTTGCGCCGACCGTCATCGCTCTCGGAATTCTGGCGGTGGATTGGCGCGTCGGGTTGGTTCTCGTCGCGTCGGCGCCGGTGCTCTTCTTCGCCTACCGGGCCATTGGCCGGGTTGGCGGGGAGTCGGACGAAGCGCATGCTGACGCCGTAGCTGCCGTCTCCGGCAGGCTGATCGAGTTCACCCGCGGCCAGCAGGTGATTCGCGCCGCGGGCGACGGTTCGGCGGCGGACGCGATGGTGGATGAGGCGATCCAGGCCCAACACGATGCGTTCGCGAAGGCGACGTCGACGCAAGGCGCGGCCATCGGACGGTTGGGCTCGGTCGTCCATGCGGTGTTCACGGCGGCGGTGGTCGTCGCCGTGGCGGTCGCCGCGACGGGCGGGATGTCACCGGCGCATTTGGCGCCGATGCTCATTGTGGTCGTCCAGTTCACCGGACCGATCACCACGGCGGGAGCGTTGTCCGGCGGTTTCGGCGCGGGCCGCAACACGTTGGCTGCGCTGCGTGACCTGCGGGCGATCCCCGCCCTTCCCGAGCCTGCCGCACCGGAGCTGCCCGACGGGCATGACGTGGAGTTCCGCGGCGTGAGCTTCGGGTACGGGGATAAGAAGGTTCTCGACGGCGTCAGCTTCCGTGCACCTCAGGGAGCACTGGTTGCCGTAGTGGGACCGTCGGGGGCGGGCAAGACGACGGTCATGCGGCTGCTGTCGCGTTTTCATGATCCGGACTCGGGGGAGATCCTCATTGGCGGGGTGCCCTTGCCTCGGATCGGCACCGACGGCGTAAACTCGCTGGTGACCCCGGTGTTCCAGGAGACGTTCCTCTTCGACGCGTCCGTGCGGGACAACGTGGTCTTCGCCGACCCCGGATTCGGTTCCAAGCCCGGCGACGGAGACCGCTTGCGCGAGGCCGCCCGGCGATCCGGGGTGGACCGCATCGTGGAGCTGCTGCCTTCCGGGTGGGATAACCCGGTGGGGGAGGAGGGGACGCTGCTGTCGGGAGGCGAGCGGCAGCGCGTCGCCATCGCCCGGGCGCTTCTGAAGGATTCCCCGGTGGTGCTTTTCGACGAGCCAACGTCCTCGCTGGATGCGGCCACTGAGCAGGCGATTGTCGGCACGATGGAAGCGTTGCGCGGCGATCACACCGTGATCGTCGTCGCCCATCGCCTGCACACCGTCCGCGATGCCGACCTCATCGTCGTGCTTTCGGAGGACGGGACGGTCGCAGAACGGGGCACGCACGATGAATTGCTGGCGAAGGGCGGCCGCTACGCCGAGTCGTGGACGTGCCGGACGGGAGGCTCCCCGGGCGCCTGATCCTCGTCCGTCGAGGACTATCGCTCCGGTCCGGTACCGGTGCAGTGGTCCCGCCACGCCGTCCCGGTCAGCGGGTCCTCGACGATGCCCTGGGCGACAGGGGCGTAATTGAAGCCGTAGTGCTCGGTGCGGTGGGCGGGGCACACGTCTTGGACGGTGATGTTGGTGACGCCGGGTTCCCGCACGAAGGAGTTTTAGTGGGGGAGCACGGCATTGTCGTGCCGCGTGCCCAGGAAGGTGTACCGCACGCTCGGTCGAGTGATGTCGCCGATGGTCAGCTCATTCAGCAGCATGGAACCGGAGATCTGCTGTTCCCAGGCAAGCGCGTTCGTTTTGCCGGCGTTTCGGGAGTATCCGTGGCGCATCTCGGGGTGGACGTCAAAGCGATCGGCTGCGCTGTGCTCCCGGGGCCCGTGGTTCGAGGCACCGGTACCGATGAGCTGTTCGACGACCCGGTCCCGGGAATGAGGATGACGGGCAATTCACCGTCCCGGGGTGGCACCGGAAGTCGTTGGCGCCGGGGGCACCAGACTGGGCTTGGCCATGGACAGGGCCCGGGCGGCCGCGGGTGAGGTTTGCCGGCGGCCGGGCCACCGGTCGGGAAACCGCCGTCCGACAGCGACGAGGGGATTCTCGTCACCTCGTCGGGGCGTGTTCCTATATAGGTTGTGAACTCCACGGGTGGGCTTGGGGCCTGACCCCCGGAGAGTAGACACGTCGGGGGTCAGGCCCATCCTTGGTTCCTCATTGGGGCATGTGATGGCGGGGATTTCTCTGAAGGTTTCGTTTTCCCTTGCTGGCGTTCTTTTTGCAGCATTTCTTGTTTGTACCGGCGTTTATCTCACTTGGGGAGCAGTTGGGAAGAGGTCCGCTAAAGTCGACTCTTTGAGCTGACTGAAATAGGAAGAAAGACACACTGATCATGTGTTGCTATGAGGAGTATCCTTCTTATTGCACAGAGTTAATAGTTGTCAGTTAGCGAAAAATTAGTCAGTATTGTTCTCTACTTTCTCAATCTCCCTCCGATTCGACACTCTCTTGAGCCTCTGACAATTGCGGCCACGAGTTCGTGACCATCGAGGTCGATTTCCTTTTGGCGCCGCAATCATAGGCGACGAAGTCGGCAAGGACATCAAGATTTGGGATATCGCTACGGCAGAAACCGTAGAGGAGACCCGCGAGCTGGCTGACGACCTCGGCGCCCGCGTGCTTTACATGCTCAACCGTCTGGGCATCGAACCCATCTCGGAGGATGCACCCCTCTCGGCTTAGCTTTCAGCCGCGTGGGAACTCAGCTGAAGAGTGCGAAACCACTAATCTTGGTTCCTGAATACTGTCGAAACCTGTGTGGAGAACCGAAGATATCGTGACTGCCAACAATACTGCTGCGTACGAACCCGTACAGCGCATCCTGCTGCCCAAGCGTGGCGAGCCGGTCGACGTCCGCATGCTCTACCTCATCGAGTCCGAGCAAAACCGCGAGCGCCTCAGCTGGAGCGGCCGCACCTCCGTGACCATCCCGGCCGGCGAGGAAGCCTCCTTCGAGACCTACTTCAACGCCTTCCCGGCCGCCTACTGGCGCCGCTGGTCTCAGCTGAAGTCCATCGTGCTGGTGATGGACGTCGAGGGCGAGGCCAACATTTCCCTCTACCGTTCCAAGCAGGATGGCCAGCGCATCGCCGTGGCCAACCACGTGGTGACCACCGGCCACCACGAGTTTGAGCTGCCCCTGAAGAACTTCGAGGACGGCGGCCTGCTGTGGTTCGATGCCTCTGCCGTTGAGGACACCGTGCTTGCCGACGCCTCCTGGTGCGCCCCCCACGCCCCGAACCCGCAGCTCCTACCGGACGGCAGTGAGTACCCGGCGCAGGACAAGCGCGTCGCCGTGGGCATCCCGACCTTTAACCGCCCCACCGACGCCGTCGCGGCACTGCAGGCGCTGGCGGAGGACCCGGTGGTGGACGGCATCATCGACTACGTCCTCATGCCGGACCAGGGCAACCAGCACCCGGCGGACGAGCCGGGCTACGACGAAGCGGTGGCGCACTTTGGTGAGCGCTTCCGCGAGTTCCGCCAGGGAAACCTGGGCGGCTCGGGCGGTTACTCCCGCATCATGTTCGAGGCGCTGGAGAATACCGACTCGCCCTACATCCTCTACATGGACGATGACATCGCCATCGAGCCGGATTCCATCCTCCGTGCGGTCCAAGCGGCGCGCTACGCCGCCAAGCCCTTCATCGTGGGCGGCCAGATGCTCAACCTGCAGGAGCGCTCCCAGCTGCGTACCACCGGCGAGCGCGTCAACCGCGCCGACTTTATGTGGGGTGCGGCCGAGCACGCCGTCTACGACCACGACTTTGCCAAGTACCCGCTGCGCGCCATCGGTGACGCCCAGTCCCACCTCGACCCGAAGAAGTACGACTCCCGCGCGCTGCACCGCCGCGTCGACGTGGAATACAACGGCTGGTGGATGTGCCTCTTCCCGCGCGTCGTCGCGGAGAGCATCGGGCAGCCGCTGCCGCTGTTCATCAAGTGGGATGACACCGAATACTCCCTGCGCGCCGCCGCCCACGGTTTCCCCACGGTGACCTGGCCGGGCGCTGCCATCTGGCACATGGCCTGGGCGGATAAGGACGATGCCATCGACTGGCAGGCCTACTTCCACCTGCGCAACCGCCTCATCGTGGCGGCCCTTTACCACGAGGGCGATGCGCGCGGGATTACCAAGTCCATCTTCAAGTCCACCCTCAAGCACACCATGTGCATGGAGTACTCCACCATGGCCATCCAGCTGGAGGCCATGAAGGACTTCCTGGCCGGCCCGGATCAGCTCTTCGACATCCTGGAGTCCTCGCTGCCGCGCATCGCGGCGATCCGCAAGGAATTCCCGGACGCCGTCATCATCGAGTCGGCGGATCAGCTGCCCGCGCCCACCGGCGCGCCGGGCGTGCCCACCCGCAACATCGGCGGCCGCCTGGGCAAGATCAAGAAGATTCCGTGGCTCATCAAGTCTGCCAAGCACCTGGTTACCAAGGAAGACCCGGCCCATCACGAGGCGCCGCAGCTCAACCTCACCCCGGAGGAGGCCCGCTGGTTCACGCTCTCCCGCGTCGATTCCGCCACCGTCTCCACCGCGGGCGGCACCGGCGTGGCCTTCCGCAAGCGCGACCGAGAGCTGGCCCTCGAGCTGGTGAAATCCACCCGCGAGCTGCTCAAGGAAATCGAGGAGAACTTCGATGACCTGCGCGCCGAGTACCGCGCGGCCCTGCCGGAGCTGACCTCCCGCGAGTCCTGGCGAAAGGTCTTCGATGCCCAATAAGCTGTCTATCGCCGAATCCCACGTCCTCGAGAAGATTCAGGACGTGGCCTTCGATGCCCCCGGCGTTCTGCCCACCGCGCGGGGCTTAAGCCATTTCGGCGAGCACGCCCTGGGGTGGCTGGCCCTATCCGGTCTGGGTGCCGCCGTGAATTACCAGAAGCCGGCGCGCCGCCGCCAGTGGGTGGCCGTTGGTGTGGGCGCTTTTACGGCGCACGCGGCCAGCGTTGTGATCAAGCGCATTGTGCGCCGCAAGCGCCCGGATTACGACTACGTCAAGGTGGGCGTGAAAACCCCATCTAAGCTGTCCTTTCCGTCGTCTCACGCGACGTCCACAACGGCGTTCCTTGTGGGTGCCGCGCGCGTTCTGGGAACCCCGGCACCGCTCGTTGGTGTGCCGGTCATGATGGCCTCGCGTATGGTGCTCGGGGTACATTACCCATCCGATACGGCGTTCGGCGCCCTGCTGGGAGCCGCCACCGCGGAAGCATGTCACCGCTATGAAAGGAAGACCGCATGAGCGAACGACCTAACCGCGTCGACGACGGTGAACAGAGAGTCTTCCACTCTGAGCCACACACCTCCGGTATAGATACCGGCCGCAAGCGCAAGCCCCCGAAGAACCTCGCCGACGGCATGGTCAAGGCCCTGCGCCCCAAGCAGTGGGTCAAGAACGTCCTGGTCTTGGCCGCCCCTGCGGCCGCGGGCGCGGACTCGCTGTTCCATTCGCGCGTGCTTCTCGACGTCCTCCTTGCCTTCATCGTCTTCTGCATGGGCGCGTCCTCCATTTACCTCATCAACGATGCCCGCGATGTGGAGGCCGACCGTGAGCACCCGACGAAGCGCTTCCGCCCGATCGCGGCGGGCGTGCTTCCGGTGGGCCTGGCCTATGCCATGGCGGCCGTGCTCATCATCGGCTCGATTGGTCTGTCCTTCTTGGCCACGGCGGGCCTGCAGCTCGCCATCGTCATGGCTATCTATATCGGCCTGCAGCTGGGCTACTGCTTCGGGTGGAAGCACATGCCGGTGATCGACATCGCCCTGGTGTCTTCCGGTTTCATGCTGCGGACCATGGCCGGCGGCGTGGCCGCGGGCATCGAGCTATCCCAGTGGTTCCTGCTGGTGGCCGCGTTCGGCTCCCTGTTCATGGCCTCGGGTAAGCGCTACTCGGAGATCCTTTTAGCCCAGCGCACGGGCGCCAAGATCCGCAAATCCTTGGAGGGGTACACGCCCACCTACCTGCGTTTCGTATGGACGCTGGCGGCTACTGCCGTGGTTATGTCCTACTCCCTGTGGGGCTTCCAGCTCTCCAACGAGTCTGATGGGCCGGCCAGCGTGTGGTACCAAATCTCCATGGTGCCGTTCACCATCGCCATTCTGCGCTATGCCGCCGATGTGGACCGCGGCAATGGCGGTGCACCGGACGAGATCGCCTTGGAGGACCGCGTCCTCCAGATTCTGGCCCTGGTGTGGCTGGCATGCATTGCCATGGCGGTCTACATCATGCCGGTAATGGTGGGCTAGCCAGCGGCGATCGGGAACAGGGCAAGGCAAGTGCTAAACTCTCTCCTCATGCGAAAATCCGATACACGTACCGCGGCCGCGCTCAGCGCGCTGGCCTCGGTCATCGTGATCGGAGTTTTCTCGTTTTGGGGTGGATTCGCCCGCCGCTGGATCTCCGACGACGGTTTGATCGTCCTGCGCACTGTGCGCAACCTTGAGGAGGGAAACGGGCCCGTTTTCAACGCGGGGGAGCGCGTCGAGGCGAATACCTCGACGCTGTGGCAATACCTGATCCTCCTCGTGCGGTGGGTAACGAACGCCCCGCTGGAATCCATCGCCGTCAACCTGGGCCTCGTGCTGGCAGTTGCGGCGATGGTGCTGGGGGCGTGGGCCACGGCACGCGCCTTCTTCCGCTCGGGCCAGTTTGCCGCACCGCTGGTGGCTCCCGCGGGCGCGCTGGTCTACCTC
Source organism: Corynebacterium sp. HMSC056E09 (assembly GCF_001813425.1). Taxonomy (NCBI): domain Bacteria; kingdom Bacillati; phylum Actinomycetota; class Actinomycetes; order Mycobacteriales; family Corynebacteriaceae; genus Corynebacterium; species Corynebacterium sp. HMSC056E09. Next base: position 113,798 of record NZ_KV812495.1, on the reverse strand, counting down.
GCGCTGCCCCCGGCCCGTGACTTCTTCACCTCCGGGCTCGAATGGGGCCTGTCCATTTTCTACCTCGCGGCCCTATGGGCGCTGCTGCAGCACTGGGCGCAGTCCCGCGATAGCGCCAGCGCCTACTGGCTAGCGCTGTGGGCCGGGCTGTCCTGGCTCGTACGCCCGGAGTTCGCGCTCTACGGCGGACTGGCCGGCCTGCTGCTTTTGGCAGCACACCGTAATTGGAAGGCGTGGCTGGGCATCCTCGGCGCGGCCCTTCCCATTCCCGCGGGCTACCAATTCTTCCGCATGGGCTACTACGGCCTGGTGACTCCGCACACGGCGGTGGCCAAGTCGGCGTCGTCAAGCGCGTGGGGCAGCGGCCTGAACTACCTGAAGGATTTCGTGGGGCCTTATGCCCTGTATCTGCCCGTTCTCGTGCTGGTGGGTGCGGCATTGTGGACCTTCCGCACCCAGCTGCGCCCGGCGGCGCTGCGCAGCGCCACGACCGTGACCTACCTGATGGTCGGGGCCGCGGCGGTGCACGTGCTGTACGTGCTGCGCGTTGGCGGTGACTTCATGCACGGCCGCATGCTGCTGCTACCGCTCTTTGCCGCGCTTCTCCCCGTTTTCGTTCTGCCGCTCAAGGGCCTTGTGTCTTCGCTCGCGGTGGCCTTCTGTGCGGCGTGGGCATTCATCATCGTGCTGCGCGGGCATCCGACGGATTGGGATGCCTATGAAAAGCCGCTGTCCATCGTGGACGAGCGTGATTTCTGGACCTATGCCACCAACCGCGAGGCGGGCCACCCGCCGCGCTCGGCGCGGGATTACCTGGGGATGAAGTTCATGCGCGGCTATGAAGAAGCCGGCGAGAAACTCGTCGGCGGAGATGCCCTGGCCACCATCTATGTGGAGGATAAAGAAAAGGACCTGCTCAACTGGCTCACCGTTCCGCGCGAGCCGGGAATGAACGAGCCGCCGACGGTGTACTTGGTGAACTTGGGTATGACGTCGATGAACGCGCCGCTCGATGTCCGGGTTCTCGACACGATCGGTCTGGCCACGCCGATGGCCGCACGCATGCCCCGCGAGGAAGGCGGGCGCGTGGGCCACGACAAATCCCTCGAGCTGGAATGGCAAGCAGCACTCACGGGCGCGGACATCGAGTATCTCCCGCCGTGGTATGACAAGGATAAGACCCGCCAGGCGCGCGCCGCGCTGGACAGCCCAGAAGTGCAGGAACTCATCGCTTCCTATAGCGCGCCCCTGACATGGGAGCGCTTCCGCGCGAACCTAGCTTTCTCGCTGACCTCGGGGCGCACGCTCATGTTGCCGTCTGACCCGAGCGATTATCCTGTCCATTAGCTTGGCGTGAGCTGGGGAGCACCCCCATGGGTAGGCGAAAATTGCCAGGGTGCGTTACGCTAAACAAGATTCTTGTTATTGATCTGTAACTATCGCTGGCGTGTTGGCGATGTAGTAGTGGCAGTAAAAACGTTAAGGAGAAACATGAGTTCACTAAGCTCTGGCCTGCGGACTCGGGTCCTCTCAGTGGTGGCAGCCATCGCTGTGGCTTTGGGCCTGGTAGTGACCGCGGGTACGCAAGAAGCATCCGCCGCCAACCGGGACTGGCTGCGTGGCGACGCCACCGGTGCCTGCGAGTGGGACCGCGTCGGCTACTGGGTACAGCGCTGCGACGTGTGGTCCCAGGCAATGGGCCGCAACATCCCAGTGCAGATCCAGCCGGCTAAGAACGGCGGCAACGCAGGTCTGTACCTGCTCGATGGCCTGCGCGCTACCGATACCACCAATGCCTGGATCAATGACGTCAACGCCGCGCGCACCTATGTCGACCACAACATCACCCTGGTGATGCCGGTGGGTGGCGCAGCGTCCTTCTACGCGGACTGGAACGGCCCGGCCACCTATGACTTGGTCAAGCCGGTCAACTACCAGTGGGAGACCTTCCTGACCCAGGAGCTGCCGGCCTACCTGGAGGGCAACTTCGGAGTGGCCCGCAACAACAACTCAGTTGCCGGCCTGTCCATGGGCGCTACCGCTGCCATCACCCTCGCTGGCAAGCACCCGGGGCAGTTTCGCCAGGCGCTGTCCTACTCCGGCTACCTCACCACGACCTTGCCGGGCGCTCAGACGTTCATGCGCTTGGCGCTTCTCGACGCCGGCGGCTTCAACATCAACGCCATGTACGGGTCCATCATCAACCCGAAGCGCTTCAGCAATGATCCGTTCAATCTGATCCCGGAACTGGCTGCGAACGGAACGGATGTTTATGTCTCCGCCGCGTCCGGCATCCCGGGGCCGGTGGATCAGCAGCGCTACCGTCCGGAGCACATCGCGGCCGGCGTGGCCCTGGAAGGCTTTGCCAACGGCACCACCCGCCTGTGGGAGCTGAAGGCCCGCGCAATGGGCGTTCGCCTGCAGACGAATTACCCGGCACAGGGCCTGCACAACTGGGAGCAGTTCGGATACCAACTCGAACGCTCCAAGCCACAGGTGCTTAACGTAATGAACGCTTGGTAATCATCTCCTGCGTGGCCGCCGTGCTCTTGAGCACGGCGGCTTTTTCATAGCCATGGTGGGCGTGTCCCCCTTCCCAAAGTCTCAAGTTAAACTTAAACTTGAGAACACATTAGACCGCTCACTACGCGTACGGTGGCGAGTTCCGCAGGAGGGGAACCTGCGGAGCCCGCTCGCGGTAGCGCGTGCCCTCATCTCGATTTACCCCTAACAAGGACTCTTCAATGCCGAACACTGCGTCAACTCAGCCCCGCCGGTCCGCCAAGGCTTCCGGCCTGCGTTCCCCGTCCGCAGCCCGCAAGGGCCTGACCATCGCTGCACTGCCCACCGCCGTGGCCGTGGGCTTTGCGCTGCTGCCTATTGCAAACGCGCAGTCCTCCGGCTCTTCCAGCGACGGAATTACCGATCTTCTGGGCAGCTCCAACCTCTCCGATTCCTTCGCCCCGTCCAATCCGCCGCAGCGCACTCCGGTGGAGACGGAATACCCGAAGATCGAGGGCTTGCCGGAGGGCGTGTCCGTGTCCCGCGTTGAGTACCTGACCAACCGCCACCTCAAGGTCTACATCAAGTCCGCCGCCATGCCGGACAAGGAACAGGTTGTGCAGATCCAGCTCGCGCGTGACTGGTACTCCAACCCGGACAAGACCTTCCCGGAGGTCTGGGCGCTCGACGGCCTGCGTGCCCGCGACGACGAGTCCGGCTGGACCATCGAGACCAACATCTTGTCCCAGTACGCTGACCGCAACGTCAACCTCATCATGCCGGTGGGCGGCGAGTCCTCCTTCTACTCCGACTGGCAGAAGGAAGACAACGGCAGGCACTACATGTGGGAGACCTTCCTGATGAAGGAACTCATCCCGATCCTGGAGAAGGGCTACCGCTCCAACGGCAAGCGCGCCGTCACCGGCATCTCCATGGGCGGTACCGCCGCTGTCAACCTTGCTGAGCGCAACCCCTGGGCCTTCAAGTACGTTGGCTCCTTCTCGGGCTACCTCGATACCACCACCACCGGCATGCCGGAGGCCATTACCGCCGCGCAGGCCGATGCCGGCGGATTCACCTCTACCAATATGTGGGGTGACCTGTACTCCCAGGATTGGATCGACCACGATCCGAAGCTGGGCATCGAGAACCTCAAGGACATGAAGGTCTATGTCTCCGCCGGTAACGGCAAGGATGACTACGGCCAGATCGGCTCGGTGGCCAAGGGCCAGGCCAACATGGCCGGCGTGGGCCTGGAGGCCATCTCCCGCATGTCCACCCAGACCTTCGTTGATTACGCTAAGCGCGCTGGCGTCGAGCCGGTGGTCAAGTTCCGTCCGACCGGCGTTCACAGCTGGGAATACTGGCAGTTTGAGATGACCGAGGCATGGCCTTACATCGCTGATTCTCTCGGCCTGGACAAGAGCGACCGCGGCGCGGACTGCACCCCGGTCGGGGCCATTGCGGAGGCCACCAAGTCCGGCATCATCGGTAACTGCGTGAACAACGAGTATGACGTCGCCGAGCGCGGCAAGGCCCAGGACTTCCAGGCTGGTACCGCCTACTGGTCCCCGGAGACCGGCGCACACGCCGTGATTGGCCGCATCGGCGCTCGCTACTCCGAGCTCGGTGGCCCGACCTCCTGGCTGGGCTTCCCGACGACCGGCGAGGAAAAGACCCCCGACGGCCGCGGCCGCTACGTCCACTTCGAGCACGGCTCCATCTACTGGACCCCGGAGACCGGCGCTTGGCCGATCCCGAAGGACTTCTTCGATGCATGGGGCAAGAACGGCTTCGAGGGCGGCGACCTCAAGTACCCGGTTGCCGAGGCCCGCAAGGTCGGCGACGGCCAGGTCCAGGATTTCGAGGACGGCGTGCTGACCCGCAACCTGGACGGTTCCTTCCACATCGTGCACGGCGCTATCGGCGCGAAGTACAAGGAGCTGAAGGCTGCTGAGTCCGAGCTGGGCTTCCCGGTTGGTGAGGAAAAGGCCGTCAACGGCGGCTTCTTCCAGGAATTCGAGCACGGCAACATCTACTGGTCCATGGACTCCGGCGCGCACTACATCCTCAAGGGCAAGATTTTCGATGAGTGGGGCAAGCACGGCTGGGAGCAGGGCGAGTTTGGCTGGCCGACGGAGGACTACGCCTCCATTCCGGCCGGTGGGCTGACCCAGTCCTTCCAGCATGGCGTCATCCGTGAGGTCATGGGCCAGGTCCAGGCGGATAAGAAGTAGGAGAACCGCCATGCGTCTTTTCTCCGCGCGTCCCGCCGCGGCAGCCGGCGCGGCCGTGCTGCTCGCCGCCGGTGCCCTGTTGAGCGGTTGCGGTTCCGCCACCGTCGAGGAGGGCGAGGCCACCGACACCTCCGTGGCGCCGTTGGAGCGTTCCTCCGCGGCGAGCGGCGGGGCGTCGGCAAGCTCGGCGTCAGCTAGTGGGGCGTCGGAAAGCTCTTCGTCGGCGTCGCGCACCGAAGAGGAACAGGACGGGGAGCCGGAAGACCGCGGCGCACACGAGATCTCCGAGATCCCCGCCCCCGCTCCCGCGCAAGGCCCAGACCAGGACTTCCTGGCTGCGGTGGCGAAGGCCGGCGTAAACGTCGACGGCGTGGAAGACCAAGTGGTGGGTGCCGCGCAGGCCTCCTGCCAGGGCGATGCCGTCACCGCACCGGCAGTGGCCGGACAGCTCATCGAGCAGGGCCGCACCGAGCTTAGCCACGAGGAACTAGTCCGGCTCATCACCGAGCAGGGCCGCAAGCTCTGCGCTCAGTAACGTGGCAGGGATTTTCCAGACAATCCCGTGCCTTCTCGAGGTAGAAATTTCTTCATGCGTAAAACACTTACCGTCCTTGCCGTCGTTGTTCTCCTCGCCGTGATTGGCGGGGGAGCGGTCCACTTCCTCAACACCCGCGAGGAAGGAGAGCAAGGAAACCTTGCGGAGCCCGCCCCCTCCCAGGGGGAGGGCGAAGAAAACGCAACCCCCGAGCAACCGGATTGGTGCCCGCGCGTGGAGTTCATCTCCGCGCCGGGAACGTGGGAATCCGCCGCGGACGATGATCCGATCAACCCGGGGGCGAACCCGAACTCCTTCATGCTGTCGATTACGAATCCGCTGAAGGAGGCCTACGTTCCCGAGGACGTCAAGGTGTGGACGCTGCCGTACACCGCGCAGTTCAAGAACATTAACGCGCAGCACGAGATGAGCTACGACGATTCCCGCAACGAGGGCACCTCGCGCCTGGAGGGCGAGCTGACCTACATGCACGAAACCTGCCCGAACACGAAGTTCATCCTGAGCGGCTTTTCGCAGGGCGCGGTCATCGCGGGTGATGTGGCGGACCGAATCGGCGGCGGCAACGGGCCCGTGCCCGCAGAGAGCGTGGCGGGTGTCGCACTCATCGCGGACGGGCGGCGCCAGGACGGCGTGGGCATTAACCCGGGCGCGCACGTCGGGGGCGTGGGCGCGGAGATTGCCCTGCAGCCGGTCTCAACGTTGATTCAGGGCATCGTCCCGGGCGCCACGATGCGCGGTGAGCGCGCCAACGGTTTCGGAACGCTAGCGGACCGCACCTTCCAAATCTGCGCGCCGAATGACTCCATCTGTGATGCGCCACTGGACGTTAGCAACGGTCTGGAGCGCGCCCGCGATCTCATCGACGCCAACGGCGTCCACGCACTGTATGCCTCTAATCCGGACACTATCGAAGGCACCACCGCCAACCAATGGGTGACGCAGTGGGCCAAGGACACCATCGACGCACAATAGCGCTTGGCGACGTCCCGCCTGCGCGCCATGTAACGGTCGGCGTAGTCCTTCTGATATTTTTAATGTCAAAAGTACGTGATGCAGGGGTATGTGCCCCGCTCTACCCTACGAAGGAGCTTTCCCACATGGACCTGAAAGCCTTGATCGGCCAGTTCTTCGACGAGAAGGGCAACATCGCCCTGCCGCCCCACCTCACGTTGGCGGGCCTTGCCGAACACGTCTATGCCGCGGAGCAGCAGGCGGGTATCCCGGACCGCCCGGTAATGCGCCAATGGGTCTATAGCGATAACCCGGAGGGAACGCCGCGCGATGTCACCCGTTCCCAGGTCAATACCCGCATCAAGGCAGTGGCTGCGCGCCTGCAGCAGGTAGGCAAGATGGGGGACCGCGTGGCGATCCTGGCGGGCAACTCCCCCGAGTACATCTTCGGCTTCCTCGGCGCGATGTACGCGGGCATGACCCCGATCCCACTCTATGATCCGAACGAGCCCGGCCACACCGACCACCTGCGGGCGGTCTTTGGTGACGCAAACCCGTCGATCGTGCTGACCAATAACATCTCGGCCGCCGCGAACCGTGCATACTTCTCGGACCGCCCGGCGGCCGAGCGCCCGCGCATCATCTCCATCGACTCCCTGCCGGATTCCCTGGCGCAGAGCTGGGTGAACCCGCTGGAGACGGAGGAGGGCAAGGCGGCCTTGGCCGCGCTGCAGACCGCGCCGGTGGACCACCCGGCCTTCCTGCAGTACACCTCCGGCTCCACCCGGACACCTGCGGGCGTGCTGCTGACCAACCGCAACATCATGACCAACGTGCTGCAGATCTTCACCGCGGTACAGATCAAGCTGCCAGCGCGCGTGGTGTCCTGGCTGCCGATGCACCACGATATGGGCATCATCCTGGCGGTCTTCGTGACGATTCTGGGCCTCAACCTGGAAATCATGACGCCGCGCGACTTCGTGCAGCAGCCCAAGCGCTGGATTGATCAGCTCAAGCGCCAGCCCATCGATGAGCAGCTGCAAGGTACCTATGCCGTGGTTCCGAACTTCGCCCTCGAGCTCGCCGCGCGCTACGGCGCCCCGGCGGAGGGGGAGAAGCTGGACTTCAGCAACGTCGACGGCATCGTGATCGGCTCGGAGCCGGTGACCGAGTCTGCGGTGAATTCCTTCTGGGAGACCTTCGGCAAGGAAGAGTTTGGCCTGCGCCGCGATGCCCTGCGCCCGTCCTATGGCATGGCGGAGGCCTCGTTGATTGTCACCACGCCGCAGACCCCGGAGCGCCCGATCATTTCTCACTTTGACCGCGAGCGTCTGGCCGAGGGTGAGGCGGTCATCGTGGAGAAGTCCGCGGACTCCGTGGCCTATGCCTCCTGTGGCCAGAGCGTCGTGGCCCAGCACTTGACCATCGTGGACCCGGAGACCAAGACCGAGCTGCCGGATGGCCGCGTGGGCGAGATTTGGCTGCACGGCGAGAACCGAGCCGCCGGCTACCTGGACCGCGCAGAGGAAACCGCCTCGACATTCCACAACACGCTGGGGGAGCGCTTGGCGGAGGGCACCCGCGTGCCGAATGCCCCGGAGGACAATAACTGGTTGGCCACCGGTGACCTCGCGGCAATCGTGGATAACCAGCTCTACATCACCGGCCGCCTCAAGGACCTCATCGTGGTCGCAGGCCGCAACCACTACCCGCAGGACATCGAGGGCACCGTGCAGGAGGCCTCGGGCCACGTCCGTGCGGATTCCATCGCGGCCTTCTCCGTGGAGGGCGGCAGCACCGAGGAGCTTGTGCTGCTCATCGAGCGCGCCGATGGCGCCAACCCGGCCGATGACGCCGCCGCGTCCGAAGCCATCCGCTCCGCGGTCTCCGCGAACCACGGCGTGACCCCGGCGGTCATCCAGTGGTTTAACGCAAACGAGATCAAGCGCACCTCCTCGGGCAAGATTGCCCGCCGCGTGGCCAAGAAGATCTACCTCGCTTCCTAAAGCCCACGCCGCTTAAACCCCCGTTCCCGCGCTACTGCGGGGCGGGGGTTGCTGCTGCCTGTGGGTATGTCGGTTATGAAACCCAAGTTAACAAAGTGAGATAATTGGTCGATAACCCCTATGTACGCTTCGACGTGCGCGTTTTCGTGCTGCGCAAAATCGAATGCAGAGTTAGATATTTTTTAGTCCGCGTAAGAAAGCTAGAGATTTATGACCGTTGAAGAGCTTCGTGGCTGGTTGCGCACCTGGGTTGCGCAGACCACCGGCCTGTCGGCAGAGGAAATCACGGACACCAAACCGCTGGAGAATTTTGGGCTGTCCTCGCGTGACGCAGTGGTCCTTTCCGGCGAATTAGAAAACCTCCTCGGCATTAAGCTCGAGCCCACCGTGGCCTACGAGTACCCCACCATCGCGCAGCTGGCTGAGCGCCTGGTCAACGGTGCGGCCGCTGCAGGGGAGAGCGCACCGAAGGAGGCGTCGCCACGCCCGGCCACCATCGCGGGCGGTGACATCGCTGTCATCGGTTACGCTGGCCGCTTCCCGGGGGCTAAGAACGTTGATGAGTTCTGGACCATGCTCGTCGAAGGCCGCGCCGGCACCGGCCCGCTGCCTGTCGGGCGCTGGTCGGAATACTCTTCTGATCCCATTACCAGCGAGAAGATTGAGCAGCAGAACACCGACGGTGGCTATATCGAGGACATCGCTTCCTTCGACCCCGAGTTCTTTGGTCTCTCCCCGCTGGAGGCGGCTAACATGGACCCGCAGCAGCGCATCCTCATGGAGGTCTCGTGGGAGGCCCTCGAGGACGCCGGCGTACCCGCCAACCAGCTGCGCGGCACGGCCACCGGTGTCTACATGGGCTCCACCAACAATGACTACGGCATGCTCATTACCGCCGACCCGGCGGAGATGCACCCTTATGCCATGACGGGTACGTCCTCAGCGATCGTGGCTAACCGCCTTTCCTACGCCTTCGATCTGCGCGGCCCTTCCATCAACGTGGACACCGCGTGCTCCGCCTCCCTCGTGGCGGTCAACCAGGCGGTCAAGGACCTGCGCGTGGGTGCGGCTGATACGGCACTCGCCGGCGGCGTGAACATCCTGGCTTCACCCCACGCCTCCATCGCCTTTAGTGAGCTGGGTGTCACCTCTCCCACCAGCGCCATCCACGCCTTTTCCGATGATGCCGATGGCATCGTCCGCGCGGATGCCGCGGGCGTGCTCGTGCTCAAGCGCCTCGAGGACGCCGAGCGCGATGGCGACACCATCCATGCCGTCATCAAGGGCACCGCGGTCAACTCCGACGGCCACTCCAACGGCCTGACCGCCCCCAACCCGGAGGCGCAGGTCGACGTCCTCGAGCGCGCCTATGCCGACGCCGGCATCCGCCCGCAGGACGTGGACTACGTCGAGGCCCACGGCACCGGCACCATCCTCGGTGACCCCATCGAGGCCACCGCGCTCGGCCGCGTGTTGGGCCCGGGCCGCCAGGCCGCGAACCCGACCCTGCTGGGTTCTGCCAAGACCAACATCGGCCACTCCGAGTCCGCCGCCGGCGTGGTGGGCCTCATCAAGGTCATCGAAGGAATGCGCCACGGCGTCATCCCGCCGAATATCAACTACGCGGGCCCCAACCGCTATATCGATTTCGACGCCGAGCACCTCGAAGTGGTCGAGGATCCGCGCGAATGGCCCGAATATTCCGGCCAGAAGGTCGCGGGTGTCTCCGGCTTCGGCTTCGGCGGCACCAATGCCCACGTGGTGTTGACCGACTACCGCGGGCTGACCCACCAGGACGCCCCGCAGGTCGCCATCGGCGAGGGGCAGCCAGTGGCCCTGCCGGTCTCCGGCCTGCTGCCCTCCCGCCGCGCCGCAGCGGCTTCCGACTTGGCGGACTATATCGAGGCAGAGAACCCGAACCTGCTTTCCCTGGCCCGTACCCTTGCGCGCCGCAACCATGGGCGCTCGCGTGCGGTAGTGGTGGCGTCGTCCAGCGAGGAAGCTGTCAAGCGCCTGCGACAGGTCGCCGAGGGAACCGTCTCCGTGGGCATCGCCGCGGCGGATTCTCCCTCCGTCCACGGCCCCGTCTTCATGTACTCCGGCTTTGGCTCCCAGCACCGCAAGATGGCCAAGGACATGATTGAGATCTCGCCGCTGTTCAAGGAGCGCCTGGAGGAGCTCGACGCCATCGTGCAGCGCGAATCCGGCTGGTCCATCCTGGAGCTGGTGCACGACGACGCCCAGACCTACAACACCGAAACCGCGCAGGTGGCCATCACCGCCATCCAGATAGCGCTGACGGATCTGCTCGCCACCTTCGGCGTGCGCCCTGCCGGCGTTATCGGCATGTCCATGGGTGAGATCGGCGCGGCCTATGCTGCGGGCGGCATCACGGCGGCCGACGCCATGCTCATCGCCTGCCACCGCGCACGCCTGATGGGGGAGGGCGAGGCCTCGCTTCCCGACGATCAGCAGGGCGCCATGGCCGTCGTCGAGCTCTCCGCCGAGGAGATTGACGCCCTTCCGGGTTCCATCGAACCTGCCGTGTACACCGGCCCCGGCATGACCACCGTCGGTGGTCCGCGCGAAGAGGTCCTCGCGCTGGTGGAGCGCCTCGAAGGCGAGGGCAAGTTCGCCCGCGCGCTCAACGTCAAGGGCGCGGGCCACACCTCCGCCGTCGACCCGCTCCTCGGTGAGCTCTATGCGGAAATCGCTGGCATCGAGACCCGCCCGCTGCACACGACGCTCTTCTCCTCCGTCGACCGCGGCAAGGTCTACCGCCCCGGTACGGTGCTGCACGATGAGGACTACTGGATCCGCATGACCCGCAAGCCCGTCTACCTGCAGGACGCAGCGGAGGCAGCCTTTGCGGCGGGCCACATGCAGATCGTTGAGATTTCCCCGAACCCGATTGCGCTCATGGGCCTGATGTCCACCGCCTTTGCCGCGGGCAAGGCGGATGCGCAGCTGCTTTACAGCCTGAAGCGCAAGGTGGACCCTACCGAGTCGCTGCTGGATCTGCTGGGCAAGCTCTACGTCGCGGGAACTCCGGTGAACTACACCAAGGTCTTTGGTTCCGGCGCGCTTGTCGCCGCCCCGCATACCCGCTTCCGCCGCCAGCGTTTCTGGACCAACGCTCGTCCCTCGTCGGGCGTGTCCGGCCTGCCGGGCGCGCGCGTGACGCTGCCGGAGGGCGCGGTGGCGTTCTCCACGAACGCTGACCAGGCGCCGAGCGCGCTGGCCATCCTGGAGGCCGCCGCCGAGGCCGTCACCCCGGGCGCGCACATCGCGGCGAGCGAGGAGCACCTGGATCTGCCCGCGAAGGGCGAGGTCACCACCATTGTTCGCCGCACGCTGGGCGGGCTGTCGGTGGCGGTGCACTACGTGGATGGAGCGACCACCAAGCTTGTTGCGGAAGGTTTTGCCTCGACCCTCAACCTTGCAGAACCCACCCCGACGGCCGAGCCGAGCCTGCCGCAGGCCGTGACCGCGCCGCAGTTTGCTGACCCCGACGTGGGCGTCGACGCCGTGCGCTGGGACCCGGAGAAGGAGAGCGTGGAGGAGCGCTTGGCGCTCATCGTGTCGGAGTCCATGGGCTACGACGTCTCCGATCTCCCGCGCGAGCTGCCGCTCATTGATCTGGGCCTGGATTCGCTCATGGGCATGCGCATCAAGAACCGGGTGGAGAATGACTTCCAGATTCCGCCGCTGCAGGTGCAGGCGCTTCGCGACGCCTCCCTCGCCGACGTCATCACCATGGTCGAAGAGGCCGTGTCCGAGCAGCCCGATGCCGCAACCGCAAGCGCCGACGCGACCGCCGACGCACCCTCCGCGCTCACCGAGAGCGACGACACCACCCCAGACGCCTCCGCGGTGAGCGCGAAGGGCGGCGAAGGCGTGGGCGTTGCACCGCGCGATGCCTCCGAGCGCATGGTCTTCGGCACCTGGGCCACCTTCACAGGTACGGCCGCAGCCGGCGTGACCTCCGCGCTACCGCAGGTCAGCGATGAGGTGGCAGAAAAGATTGCCGAACGCCTCACCGAGCGCGCTGGCATCGAGGTCACTGCGCACCAGGTCCACGAGGCCGAAGCGCTGGAGAACCTGGCGGACCTCGTCCGCGAGGGCCTGGAGACTGAGGTCGAGGGCAATATCCGTGTCCTGCGCGAGGCCGATGGCCCCGCCGTCTTCATGTTCCACCCGGCCGGCGGCACCACCGTGGTCTACCAGCCGCTGACCCGCCGCCTGCCTGCCGACGTCGCCGTCTACGGCGTGGAGCGCCTTGAAGGCAGCCTGGAGGAGCGCGCCGCCGCCTACATCGAGGACATCCTGCACTACGCGCGCGGCCGCAAGGTCGTGCTTGGCGGCTGGTCCTTCGGCGGCGCGCTGGCCTATGAGGTGGCCTACCAGCTGCAGGAGCGTCAAGCTCGCGGCGAGGATACTGCTGAGGTTGCCTTTATCGCTCTGCTGGATACCACCCAGCCGGCTAACCCAGCGCCGAAGACACTGGAGGAAACCAAGGCCCGCTGGGGGCGCTACGCCGCCTTCGCCAAGAAGACCTATGGCCTCGACTTCGAGCCGCCCTACGAGATGCTGGAGACCGTGGGCGAGGATGCACTCATGGCCATGCTCGCGGAATTCCTTAGCTCCACCGACGCCTCTGAGCACGGCCTGTCCGCCGGCGTGCTCGAACACCAACGTGCGTCCTTCGTGGATAACCAGATTCTGGGCTCGCTGGATATGGGACGGTGGGCGTCGGTAAGCGTGCCCGTCATCCTCTTCCGCTCCGAGCGCATGCATGACGGCGCCATCGAGCTCGAGCCTGCCTATGCGGAGATTAACCCGGACGGTGGCTGGGGCGTTATCGTGAAGGATCTGGAGATTGTGCAGCTGCCGGGCGACCACCTGGCGGTTCCCGACGAGCCCGCAATCGGTATCGTGGGCAAGCACATGGAGGAATGGATCGAGGAGAAGATTCGGAAGTGACTAGCACCGCTGACAAGCTAGCGGACCTACGCGAGCGCCTCGAGCGTGCCCAGGATCCCGGCAGTGAACGCTCCCGGGCACGCCGCGATGAGGCCGGCCGCTCGACTCCGCGCCAACGCATCGCCGCGCTTCTCGACGAAGGCTCTTTCGTCGAAACCGGCGCCCTGGGCAAGACCCCCGGCGACCCGGATGCGATTTACTCCGACGGCGTGGTCACCGGCCACGGCCGCATCAACGGCCGCCCGGTGTGCATTTATGCGCACGATAAGACTGTGTACGGCGGTTCCGTGGGCGTGACCTTTGGCAAGAAGGTCACGGACATCATGGATTTGGCCATCAAGATTGGCTGCCCGGTTATCGGCATCCAGGATTCCGGCGGCGCGCGTATTCAGGACGCGGTGACGTCGCTGGCCATGTACTCGGAGATTGCCCGCCGCCAGCTGCCGCTGTCCGGCCGCAGCCCGCAGATTTCCATCATGATGGGCAAGTCCGCCGGTGGTGCGGTGTATGCGCCGGTGACCACGGACTTCATCATCGCCGTCGATGGTGAGGCGGAGATGTACGTGACGGGCCCGAACGTGATCAAGGAGGTCACGGGCGAGGAGATTTCTTCCCACGACTTGGGTTCCGCCCGCCAGCAGGAGCTCAACGGCAACGTGTCCGTCGTGGTGCCCTCGGAGGACGAGGCCTTCGACATGGTGCGCGATTTGCTCGACCACCTGCCGCTGACCTGCTTCGACGAGTCCCCGGTCTTCGACGCGCCTACTGATGACGAGGTAGCTGAGGACACCGAGCTGGATTCCTTCATGCCGGATGATACGAACGCCGGCTACGACATGATGGACCTGCTCACGCAGCTTGGCGACGATGACGATCTCATCGAAATCCAGGAAAACTACGCCCCCAACGTCATCACCGCCTTTGGGCGCATCGACGGCAAGGCCGTGGGCTTTGTGGCGAATAACCCGATGCATTCGGCGGGCTGTATCGACGCGGATGCCGCCGATAAGGGCGCGCGCTTTATCCGCATCTGCGATGCCTATAACATTCCGCTGGTCTTCGTGGTCGATACGCCGGGCTACCTGCCGGGCGTGGACCAGGAGAAGGCTGGTCTGATTCACCGCGGCGCGAAGTTCGCGTTTGCCGTGGTGGAGGCCACCGTGCCAAAGGTTTCGCTCATCGTGCGCAAGGCTTATGGCGGTGCATACGCCGTGATGGGTTCGAAGAACCTGACCGGTGATATCAACCTGGCGTGGCCGACAGCCCAGATCGCCGTGATGGGCTCGGCCGCCGCGGTGGTCATGATTGCCGGCAAGCAGCTCGAGGCTGCCGAGACCCCGGAGCAGCGCGCCATGACGAAGAAGGTGTTCATGGACTTCTACGACGAGACCATGACCGCGCCTTATGTCGCCGCGGAGCGTGGCTACCTCGACGGCATGATTAAGCCCTCCGAGTCGCGCTTGGCTCTGCGCCGCGCGCTGCGCCAGCTTGCCGATAAGCAGGAGAAGGACCTGCCCAAGAAGCACACCATCTCCCCGCTCTAGCGTCGTTTAAGCCTGGCGGCGGGCGAAGAAGGCCTGCGGATCGCGCTGAATTTTGTGTCTCGGCGTAACATGTGAGCCTGTTTTATCCGATAAGCCTAAAGACTAGGAATTCAATCAAAGGAGAAACCCAATGCTCTCTAGCGTTCTTGACCTCAGCGGTGACATCATCAACCTCGTCATCATGCTGCTCAACCAGGCCGGCGTGGACGTTTCCGCCCTGAGCTCGAAGTAAGCCAGCGCTTCTAGCCCCTCCTTGCGGAGGGGCTTTTTTAATCCCAGACCGGGCTGGGGAGGGGGACTGGTGGTCCGCCGTCGGGAGGCAGCCACGCCATGCGGCCTTCGATGCGGTCGATACGCCCGCGATGCGTAGGGCGGGCGGGGTCATCGTCATTGATGGCGTTGTGGTATTTACACAGCGGCACGAGGTTGTCGAGGTTCGTCGGTCCGCCATCTTGCCACCTTCTGATGTGGTGCATTTGGCATTCCGCGGCAGGTCTTGTGCAGCCGAGCCAAGCGCACGTCGGATGCTCTGCGCTGAGCAGGATTCGTTGCTTATCGTTGGCGAAGCGGCTGCCGTAATACACATTGACCGGCCCCTCGACCGGATGGAAGAGGGAGACGAAGCCACGCTCAGAAAACGTGGTGCGGAGGAACTCCGCGCCTGTCATCGTGCCGCCGTCGGTTGCCTGCAGAAGGATGTCATCGCCCTCGCCCCGCACAATCTTGTCCAGCTGTTCGAGGCGCACAATGACGTGAGCATGCAACGCCGGCTTCGGCGCGCCGCTTCCGGAAAAGACCTCGTGGACTGCCTTGAGCAGGTCCTCCGACGTGGCTTTGAGAGTGCCTACTAGATTGGCAATCGCGCGCGGGCGATCCGTGATGATGAGCTTGTGCATGCCGCCCGTGCTGCGTCGCACGCGGACGCCAGGAGTGGGCTCGGGTGTGAGCTCCGCGAGCCTGCGCTTCGCCACACCCGCAATCTCGCCTTCTGGGGTCGCACACAATTCCACGCGCAAGTCCCATGCCTGGCGCGAGTTCTTGACGCGCGCCACATGCCGCTCAATCTGCAGCAGCGTATCCAGCGCATGGTTAGTCTCCCGGGCGCGGCGCTGCTTGGCGCTGAAAGCAGTTTGGCCAAAATAAACGCGGTGAAGTCCCTCGAGCTGCCGCGCCACGCGCGGCGTCGCGCCCAGCGCCAGCATGTCCTCGTGCGTGTGCCCCGCGCACAAGGAGACGACGTGCATGCCGCGAGCGAGTACCCCGAGTAAGTCCCCCAACTTCATGCCTCACACACTAAACCGCCCCTAACTATCCCGCAACCGGAACGCCAAACTCCCAGCTCAAACGTCCATTTGCAAGGGCGTAAAGGGGTGAAAGGAGGTCGACGGGTAACCGACTATGTCACAGATTCTAGGCGCGGGAGCGGGAAGCAAAGGCCGCGATGGCTCGCCAGCCAAAGAAGAACAGCGCCGACATTACGGTGGCCACGATGAGGAAGGACCAGTGCGGCAGGCGGCCGTTGACCAGCATCCACAGGGCCATACCGCCAATGATGGCGCTCAGCCACACGACGACGCCCTCCTTCCACAGGCCGCTCAGCTTCGTCGCCATGATGATGATCCAGCCCACGAGCGCGCCCACGGTCCACGGCCAGAAGGCATCAACCCAGGAGCTAAAGCTCAGGCCACCATGCGCCAGGCGGGCGAAGATGGCGAAGAGGGCGAGAGCGAGGACGTCGATAAGCGGGGCAACGCGCATTTAGGATTCCTTCCGGTTCAACGCCGCGTAAGAAAAGCCATCGCGGGCGTAGTGGGCGAAGTAGATGACCCATCCAATGATAGTGATGAGCGCAAAGGAAATAAGCCGGTAGATGATGGCCGCGGAGGTGGCGTGCACCACGGTCAGGCCTGTCGCCACCAGAGGGGTGATGAGCGCGGCCTCCACCGTGCCCACGCCACCCGGGGTGACCTGCGCGGAGCCAGCCAGCTTCGCGGCCAGGAAGGCCAGGGCCACACCGGCCAGGGTGGTGTCATCAGCACCCGCGCGCAGCCACGGAATCTCCCCGGTCACCGCCCACACGGATGCCCACAGCGCAGCCATATCCCCCAGGCGGTGAACTAGCGACGCCCCGGCAACCACAGCAAAGGGGCCACGCGAAAGGTGGACCTCGCCGAGGTTGCGGACCTCCTGAATCGCGCGGTCCCGTTTCGGGCCGGGCCGTAGCTTGCGCAGCCAGCCCTCGAGGGTCACCGGGTGCGAGGTCAGCCAGAAGACGCCGCCGAGGGCGGCGAGCATGAGGACAACCGTGGTGATGAGCGACCCCAGAGCCATATCCGCGTTGAGGAAAAACACCCCGCCCAAGCCAATGAGTGCGAGGAACATCGAGCTAATGATCGAGGACAAAAACAGGAAGTAACTGCACAGCGCCACCGACGCACCCCAGCGGCGCTGCACCTGGAAGGTGAGCAAAGCCGAAAAGGCAGGGCCCGCCGGCAAGGTCGTGGACCAGGCATTGGAGGCCAGCGTGATGGCGTAGGTTTCGCGCAGCGGCACCTTGACGCCGCCCGCTCCGATGAGCCGCTTCATCACTTCCGCCATGCCCGCGATGGACAGCAGCGCGAAGAACACCACCAGCACCACGGGGAAAGGTTCAGTGTGGCGCAGGCGTTGTAGCCCCTCGGAGATGAAGTCCAGCTGGTCGCGGAAGAACCACGCCAGCGCGGCCAGAATCAGCAGGGAGACTATCCAGGTCAGCCAGTTCTTCTTCATCGATCATCCGTGGACTTAAGGCGCTTGACCAGCTCGGAGAAGGGGATGAGCTCGGTGTCGGTGTCGGCGCTGCGGTCCCCGCGTACAGGAGCATCGCTTGGCGACGCCTCCTCAACCTGTTCTGCTGAAGTCACAGGGGAGTGGGGCGCGTCGTCCTGCGCAGCCGGTGCGGCCTCTTCGTAGTTCAGCGCTGGGGCGGTGGGCGTTGGCGCGGCAGCGGATGCGGTGGCCAGGGCCGGCTCGGCAGCCGGGGCGTTGTCGCCGCCGAGGCGATGGGTAAGGCGGGTGAGGAAGCGCGGAGCCCACCAGTTGTCCTCGCGCAGGAGGTGCATGACGGCGGGGACGAGGAGCATGCGGACGATGGTGGCGTCGATAAGCAGTGCAAAAATCATGCCGAAGGCGATGTACTTCATCATCACGATGTCGGAGAAGCCGAAGGCCCCCGCCACCACGATCATGATGAGCGCGGCCGCCGTGATGATGCCGCCTGTGTGCGCGGTGCCCGCAGCGATGGCCTCGTCCGTGGACGCACCCCGGCGGCGGGCCTCCACCATGCGCGAGACCAGGAAGACCTCATAGTCCGTGGACAGGCCAAAGACGATGGCGATGATGAGCACCAGAATCGGGCTCATCAGCGGACCGGCGGTGTAGTTGAGTAGGCCGGAACCGAGGCCATCGACGAACATGAGCGTCAAAATGCCCAGCGTCGCACCCAGCGAGAGCAGCGTCATGATGATGGCCTTGAGCGGCAGGATGAACGAGCCGAAGACCAGCGCCATGAGGATGAAGGTGGCCAGAACCACGTAGAGGGCCATCCAGGGCAGTGTGTCGAAGAGCGCGTCGAGGGACTCGACCTCCATCGCCGGGGTGCCGCCGACATAAAGCTCCACGCCGTCGGGTGCCTCAATGTTCTCGAGCTCGTGGACGATGCGCGCGTAGTCCTCGCGGTCCTGGATGCCGGCGCCGAGGACGGTCGTGCCGTCGACGGTCGCGGTCTTCGGGCCCATCGGTTCGGTGAGGCCTTGGATGGAGCGGGCTTGCATGACGACGTCGACAAGCTGCTCGTTGGTCGCGTTCTTCACCACGAGCTTGACCGGCTCGGTGCGGAAAGAGGGAAATTGCTCGTTGAACTGGTCCTGCGCCACGCGCGCGTCCTGGTTGGGCGGCAGGTAGGTCTCGTTGATGCCGCCGAATTTCACGCCCAGCACCGGCATGGCCAGCGCGATGAGCAGGGCGCAGATGGCGGTGGTCATTAGACCCGCGCGGCCCATGGCCCAGCGCGGCATCCGGTACCACCACGTGTCCTCGATGCGGCGCCCGCGGCGCGAGGTCTTTCGCACAGTCCACTTGTCGATGTTGGGGCCCAGCATGCCAAACAACGACGGCAGCACCATCACCGACAGGAGTGCGGCGAGGCCGACGGCGGAGATGGAACCATAGGCCACCGACTTAAGGAAGGCCTGCGGGAAGAGGAAGAGCCCGGAGAGGGACACGGCCACCATCGCGGCGGAAAAGACCACGGTCTGGCCGGCGGTGGCGGTGGTGATCGCCACGGCCTCCTTGGTATCGCGGCCCTTGTCCAGCTCCTCGCGGAAGCGCGAAACCATGAACAGGCCATAGTCGATGGCCAAGCCCAAGCCCAGCAGCGTGACGACGGCCTGCGCAAACACGTTGACCTGCTGGAAGCCAGCCAGGATGGACAGGATACCCAGGGAGCCCAGGATGGACAGGCCGCCCACGACGAGCGGCATGAAGGCCGCGACGACGGAGCCGAAGACAATCAGCAGCAGCAGTCCGACGAGCGGCAGCGCGGCCTTCTCCGCGCGGGAGATGTCCTTGGCCATGCCCTCATCCAGCGCGTCGGCCACGGCCGTGGCGCCCGCGACCTGCACGGGGACGTCGGCAGCGTGCAGCGAATCCTCGATGGTGCGGAAGTCCTTGAGAGTCTGCTCGCCGTCGCCCTTCAGCCCGATGGCGGCGAAGGCCGTGGAGTGATCCTGCGTGATGAGGTTCGGGTTGCGCTTATCAAAGTAGCTGGTGACGGAGTCGATCTGCTCCGGGTGCTGCGCCTTGAGCTCATCCAGGAAGGCCTTGGCCTCGGCGGCGTGGGCATCGGGGTCATCGAAAAGCAGGATGACGTCGCCGGAATTGTCCCGGCCGAAAGTCTCGAGCTCGATCTGTGTCGCGCTTGTCGACGCCGCCGAAGGATCCTCCCAGCCCTCCTGGCTCATCCGGTCACCCAGGCGGGTGCCGAAGCCGAAGAAGAGGCCGAGGATGAGACCCACGATGATGAGCGGGATGACCTTGCGGTGGGCATAGGAGAAGCGGCCCCAAGAATAAAACATGCGGCTCCTACTTGTGCTCGGGCGCGCGGTCCGGCAGCAGCGCGGACAGCGGGCGGAAAGGCTGCAGCCAGGCGCCGCCTGGAGGCAGGTTGTCCAGGTTCACGCGCGGCAGCGGTTCGCGGAAGACACCCTCGATGTCTTCGAGGTCGACGAACTCGATATCGGGATGGGTCAGCGCCCAGGAGGTGTGCTCGTGGAATCCAAGCACGCAGGTGGGCAGGCCGGAAGCGGAGAGCTGCTCAAGCAGGTGCTGGAAGTTCTGGCCGTCGGCAGAAGCCACGATGACACCGGAGAGGTTCTCGCGGTTGGCCTTGATGTATTCGACCATGTCGGGGTCGACATCATCGTCCTCGTGGAGCTTTGGCTTGGCAAACACGGCGAAGCCGACGTTGCGGATAGCCTCGACCCAGGGGCGGATGACGTCGGCGCCGCCGGGGCTGACGTTGGTGAAAACGGCGGCCTCGGGGGTGGCGTCGTTATCAAAGGCCAGGTCCACCAGCCAGCGGCCGATGGCGTCGAAGCGCGGGCGGTAGGCGGCGGTGGGGCGCCCGCCGAGGATGGCGCCGAGCCCCATGTCCATGTTGGGTGCATCCCACACCAGAAGGTAGGTTCCGGCCATTACTTCTTCTCCCACAGGTACTCGGTGATGACGTGTTCCTTATCCAGGCCTTTGCCCTCAAACTTGGTGATGACCTGGCGGTCGGTGAGGATGGGGCACTCCGGCCAGGGCCAGCCCTTGTAGTCGAGGGAAGGCTCGACCTCGACGAGCTCATTAATCCACTCGGCATAGCCGGCGTGGTCGGTGGCCACATGGAGCACGCCGCCGGGTTTCAGGCGGGAAGCAAAAAGATTGAGCGTGCCGGATTGGATGATGCGCCGCTTGTGATGGCGGGCCTTGGGCCACGGATCCGGGAAGAAGATGCGGATACCGTCGAGGGACTCGGGCGCGAACATGCGCATGAGAACCTCGATGCCATCGCCGCGGACCATGCGGATGTTCTCAATATCGTTGCGCACGATGGAACCTAGCAGCTTGGCCAGGCCCGGCTTGTAGAGCTCGACGGCGATGATATTGGTGTCCTGCTCGAGTGGCGCCATGGCTGCGGTTGAGGTACCGGTGCCGGAGCCGATCTCGACGATGGTCTTCGCCCCCTCGCGGCCGAACCAGGCGGGGATGTCGAGGGGTTCGTCGGCAAGCAGGCGCCCCAACCGTGGCCAGTGCTCCTCGAAGAGGGCGTTCTGGTTGTCGGTGAGGGTGCCGCGACGGAAGGTCACGTTGCCGAGGCGTGGGTAGTCCAAATCATTGTTGAACTCGGCGTTGAAATCCGTCTGGAGGCCGCGGCCGTGAGGCATCTGCGCGGCGGGATTCTGGGAAGAGTCTGCGCTATTCATCAGTTGACATTGTTCCCTTAAGCAGGGGTGAGGGGCAACGTGCCGCGCCGTGGAGGGTGGAGGGGCGCCTCGGTGGAGGCCACACAGGACGCCGTGGGGGTAGCGGGACGGGCGTACGGGATGGGTGATCCACAGAAACGAAACCCCCGTATGGGGGCGATTGAGGGCGGTGGGTGCCACATTTCACACTCCGCTGTCCTCGACATAGTCGATATGAACTGGGTGGATATAACCGGGGTGGCGGGCATTACACATTCTGTTATCACCAGTGTCCGTACTCTGGTTGGTGAAACGTCGTTGGGGGAACCTTCGGCGAAATAAAGCACCCTGGCCACACCGACCACAGGAGAATGTGAGATGACCGCAACTATTAAGGGCCTTGTAGGTGAACTGCCCACGAAGAACGAGAAGCTTATTTCGTGGATCAGTGAGAGTGTCGAGCTCTTCCAGCCGGAAGAGGTCGTCTTCGTAGACGGCTCCCAGGAGGAGGCTGACCGCCTCGCCGCCGAGCTAGTGGAAAAGGGCACCCTAATTAAGCTCAACGAGGAGAAGCGCCCGAACTCCTACCTGGCTCGCTCGAATCCTTCGGATGTTGCCCGCGTGGAGTCCCGCACCTTCATCTGCACTGAGACTGCTGAGGACGCTGGCCCGACCAATAACTGGGCCCCGCCGGCAGCCATGAAGGAAGAGATGACCGAGGCCTTCCGCGGCTCCATGAAGGGCCGCACCATGTACGTCGTGCCGTTCTGCATGGGCCCGATTAGTGATCCGGACCCCAAGCTCGGCGTGCAGCTCACCGACTCGGCTTATGTTGTGCTCTCCATGCGCATTATGACCCGCATGGGCCAGCAGGCCCTAGACAAGATCGGGGACAACGGTGACTTTGTCCACGCTCTGCACTCCGTGGGTGCCCCGCTGGAGCCGGGCCAGGAGGACGTCGCTTGGCCGTGCAACGACAAGAAGTACATCACGCAGTTCCCGGAGACCAAGGAGATTTGGTCCTACGGTTCCGGCTACGGCGGAAACGCCATCCTGGCTAAGAAGTGCTACGCGCTGCGCATCGCTTCCGTCATGGCGAAGGAAGAGGGCTGGATGGCAGAGCACATGCTCATCCTGAAGCTCACCAACCCGGAGGGCAAGAAGTACCACATCGCGGCCGCCTTCCCGTCCGCCTGCGGTAAGACCAACCTGGCCATGATTACCCCGACGATTCCGGGCTGGTCGGCTGAGGTCGTGGGCGATGACATCGCGTGGATGAAGCTGCGCGAGGACGGCCTGTACGCCGTCAACCCGGAGAACGGTTTCTTCGGTGTGGCACCGGGCACCAACTACGATTCCAACCCGATTGCCATGAAGACGATGGAGCCGGGCAACACCCTGTTCACCAACGTCGCGCTGACCGACGATGGCGACGTCTGGTGGGAGGAAATGGGCGAGGCCCCAGAGCACCTCATCGACTGGCATGGCAACGACTGGACCCCGGCTTCGACCACCAAGGCGGCTCACCCGAACTCCCGCTACTGCGTGCCGATTACGCAGTGCCCGACCGCTGCGCCGGAATTCGATGACTGGAAGGGCGTCAAGATTGACGCCATCCTCTTCGGCGGCCGCCGCGCGGATACCGTCCCGCTGGTGACCCAGGCCTTCGACTGGAACCACGGCACCATGATTGGCGCCCTGCTCTCCTCCGGCCAGACCGCTGCCGCCGAGGGCAAGGTCGGCGCCCTGCGCCACGACCCGATGGCCATGCTGCCGTTCATGGGCTACAACGCCGGTGACTACCTGCAGCACTGGGTAGATATGGGTGAAAAGGGCGGCGACCGTATGCCGGCCATCTTCCTGGTGAACTGGTTCCGCCGCGGTGAGGACCGTCGCTTCCTGTGGCCGGGCTTTGGCGAGAACTCCCGCGTTCTCAAGTGGATTGTGGACCGCATTGAGGGCAACGTCGACGCCGTCGAGACCGTCGTGGGCCACACCGCCCGCCCGGAGGATATCGACCTCACCGGCATCGACTTCGACATCGAGGACGTCCGCGAGGCCCTTTCCGTGAACCCGGCCGATTGGGCTGGTGACATGGAAGACAACAAGGAGTACCTGACCTTCCTGGGCTCCCGCGTTCCGTCTGAGGTGTGGGACCAGTTCACCGCGCTCAAGGAGCGCGTTGAGTCTGCCTCCTAATCATCGCGGTTAAACGGATGCTCCCCTGCGGGGGAGCTTTCGTCGTTTTAGGGGCTTAAGCGCGCAGGACGAGGACCAGGTTGGAGGTGAGGAACTCGCGCAGCACCGGCACCTTTGTTACCCACCAGGCCCAGGCAGGGTGGTAGCGCGGGAAGGCCGCGAGGAACTCTGCGCCCTGTGGGCTAGGCGGAGCCACGCTGCGCGCCCAGTCCAAGCCCTCGCGGGCGGAGAGCGCAAAGAGCGAGGTGCCGAAGACATTCTTCGGCGGGTGATCGTGGCGGCGGGTATAGCGGTCGCGGGCGAACTCGCCGCCCACGTAGTGCTCCCACAGGCCGGTTTCATGCCCGCCAAAAGGCCCTAGCCACACCGTGTAGCTCAAGATCACCAGCCCGCCGGGCTTGGTTACGCGCAGCATCTCCTCACCCATGTCCCACGGGTTGGGGATGTGCTCGGCCACGTTGGAGGAATACGTGATGTCGAAGATGTCATCCGCGAAGGGCAAACTAGTGCCGTCGCCGCGCACGGCCTGGGCCACCTCGATGCCGGCGGCGGCCATCTCGCCCACGTCCGGCTCCAGCCCGACATAGCTGGCCCCGCGCTGGGCAAAGGCCGAAGCGAAATAGCCGGGCCCGCCCCCGACGTCGAGCACGCGCGCGCCGGTGAGGGAGAGGGAATGGTCGCGGGAGAGGGCGTCGACAAGCGCGGCGGTGTCCTCAGCCAAGCCGCCATAAAAGACCGCGGGCGCTGTCTGCTCGAAGCGGAAGGAGCGCAGCAGCCGCCAGGAGCGGCGCAGTGTGGCCAAGGCACGGGTGCGTTTCATAACCCACTAGGCTAGTTCCTCGACATGAAAATCCTTCTTTTGTGCTGGCGCGATTCCACCCACCCGCAAGGTGGTGGCTCCGAGCGCTACCTTGAGCGCGTCGGGGAATACCTCGCTGCCCAGGGCCACGAGGTGGTCTTCCGCACCGCGCGCCACATGAACGCCGCCAAGCGCGAGCGTCGAAACGGCGTGCTCTATTCGCGCGCCGGGGCCAAGTTCAGCGTGTATCCGCGCGCGCTGTTGTGGATGCTGTGTGGCGCGCGCGACGTTGACGTTGTGGTGGATACCCACAACGGCATCCCCTTCTTCGCGCGCCTGGCCACTCGCGCGCCCGTGGTGATCCTGACGCATCACTGTCACCGCGAGCAGTGGCCGGTGGCCGGGCCCGTGCTGGCGCGGCTGGGGTGGTTCCTGGAATCCTGCGTGGTGCCAAGGATCTACCGTGAGAACACGTGGGTGACGGTCTCGGAGGCTTCGAAGCGCGACCTGGAGAAGCTGGGGATTCACGGCGCGCACATCATTGAGAACGGCGTGGACCCCCTGCCGTCACACGTGCCCACCTTGGAGCGCGAGGCCGATATCCACCTGGTGACGCTGTCGCGCCTCGTGCCGCACAAGCAGATTGAGCATGCCATGGACACCGTGGCGCGGATTCCGGGCGCGCTTCTCGACGTCATCGGTTCCGGCTGGTGGGAATCCCACCTGCGCGAGTATGCGCGTGCCCACGGGGTGGAAGACCGCGTGCGCTTCCGTGGTCAGGTGACGGAGGACTATAAACATGCGTTGCTCGCGCGCGCTGATGTCCACCTCATGCCGTCTCGAAAAGAAGGCTGGGGTTTGGCAGTCATGGAGGCGGCCCAACATGGGGTGCCCACGGTAGGTTATGCGTTTGGCCTGCAAGACAGTGTTATCGACGGCAAGACCGGTGTGCTGGTGCGGTGCGAGGAGGAGTTCGCGCCGGCGGTGCGCATGCTTGTCGACGACCCCTCCCTCCGCCACCGTTTAGGCAACGCGGCACGCGAGTTGGCGGCTACTTTTTCGTGGGAGAAAACCGGTGCGCGCTTCGAAGAGTTGCTAGAAGCGGAAGTGCGCACCAGGCGGCGCTAAGCCCCCACGGGGCGGGTGCCGGTTGCGCGTTGGTGGTGGCAACGATGCCTCCCGCTTCGACGACCGCGCCCACGCCGAGCTCCTCCAACCGGGCGAGGTCGCGCGTGTTCCAGGCTTCGGTGGCCGCCAGGTAGCGCGGCGCAGGCTGATCCACGTTTATGCCGTCGACGGTGAGCTCGCCGGAGTCGAGCTTGTTGGCGGCCTTGGAATAGGGGTCGAGGGCAATGCCGCCGTCAAGCGGCACCATGGCTGAGCGGTCGGCGAAGAAGGTCAGGCGGCCGTCAAGGTCTTCGACGAGCTGGCGGTCGATGCCCGTTTCGCGTGGGAGTAACACGGCGAGCTCCCGCGGTGCATCGGGAGCCTGGAGCAGGCAGGCGCACAGCGCGAGTGCGGCAGGAAGTTGGCGCAGGGATGCGATACCCGCCACGGCCAGCGGCAGGGCGAGCAAGGTGAGCTTGGAGGAATCGCGCAGTAGGCCCGCACCGGGGACGTGCTCCACGGCGAAGGCGGTGAGACCTGGGGCGAGTGCGCCGAGGATGGCCAGGCCCATGCCGAGAACCGCCAGGGCCGCGAGCGGGCGCAGCTCGCGCCGGGGAAGGCGGGCAGCGCCCAGGACAGCGAGGGCGGCGACGGCAAGTCCCGCCAGGGCGAAGCCCTGCTCGCGAGAGGCCGGCACCGCCGCGGCATTCCAGATGCCGCCGAAGCCGAGCAGCGAGCCGACCGCACCCACGTAGGCCTCCGCGCGCGGGGCAAAGGCCGCGGCTTGGGCGGCGGGGTCGCCGTGGGTGGTAGGCGAACCGGCCACGAGGCTTGGAACTAGCCACGGCAACCACAGCAAAACTGAGCCGCCCGCGAAGAGCCACCGCCTTTCGCGCTCACAGACAACCGCGATGAGTCCCCCGAAGAGCCCGCCGGTGGGCGTCAAGGACGCGGCCCACAGCGCCAGCCACGCCACGCGCGGGTGGTAGCTTAAACAACCCCACGCGATCACGGGCGCTAACCAGGCGGCGACTGCCAGCGACCACTGGCCCTGCAGGAGGCGCTCGATGACGAAAGGATTGGCCACCGCGCACGCCATCGCAGCGGCCGCCGCCCACGGGCTGGACTCGCGCGCCCACCGGCCCGCCACCCACGCCGAGGCACTCGCAGCAGCAAGGATGAAGACCCTGGCCAGCCACGCCCCGCCGAATAAGGCAAGCACCCCGTCCTGCGGTGCATTGCGGGCGGGAAGGTCACCGGCGCCGAAGGCGGCAGCGCTCAGGGCTGGGCGGTCAAGCAGCACCATGTCGCGCCACAGGAACTCGCCGGGCAGCACGAAGGGCCAACACACCGCGAGCACGAGCGCCACGCCCCAGGCGCAGAGGGCGGCGCGCACCGCAAGGGATGCTCGGGACGTAATCACGGGCGCCTACGCGCTCTGCGCTGCATGGCGGCGCATGAACATCGCGGCCGCCACCGCCAACAACGCCACGCCGATGGCCTTGCCCAGCCAGCCGACGAGGCTCAAGATTTTGACTGTGTCGATGACCCGGCGAACAGAGTCGAGGCGTTCGGTGCGGGTGGAATCGGACCAGGAGAGGGGGACGTCGAGAAGCGCACGCTCGTGTGTGTCATCGGCATCGACCATGGCCTGGGCCTGGCGCGCGTCCGTGGCCCAGAAGATGCGCGGGTGCTCCTCCTCGTTGACGATGGTGCCGGTCGTGGGCTCCACCCACACCGTGCGGCTCACGGCGTAGAAAGGCTCGAGGATGACGTGTGATTTCGGCTTGAGGTTGTAGCGCTCCAAGGACTCCGCGGAGTAAAAATCGCCCGCGGGGCCGGAGCGGTGGGCTTCGAAGGCGAAGACCTCCCCGAGCGAGACCGGCGCGACATCCTGGTGGAAGACGTAGGTGGGGATGCTGTCGAGCTTCTCATCGCGCAGGAAATCGATGGGCTCCGTGTCCTGGGTCAGCGGATCGAAGAAGGGATAGGAGCGCTGCTCCGCGCCGGAGGGGAAGAAGTAGCTGATGCCGTCGCGCTCCACCCGGTCTTCCACCTGTACGTCGAAGGCGGGCAGCTCGATGTGCTGCGTCGTGTTCGGCCCCGCCACCGGGTAGGTGGATTCGCGGTTGAGCTGGGATTCCTCGGTGATGTGCGCGATGGTCTCGCCGTTGAAGGTGAGGTCCACGGTGGACTGCGCGCGGGCCACGGAATCCTTCATCGCGGGGGCGGTGGTGGTGTGGCGGGTA
Source organism: Corynebacterium sp. HMSC056E09 (assembly GCF_001813425.1). Classification (NCBI taxonomy): domain Bacteria; kingdom Bacillati; phylum Actinomycetota; class Actinomycetes; order Mycobacteriales; family Corynebacteriaceae; genus Corynebacterium; species Corynebacterium sp. HMSC056E09. The sequence goes on along the minus strand of NZ_KV812495.1, from coordinate 86,180 downwards.
AACGTGGCTCCGTCGTGCTCTGCGTGGATCTCTAGGTTGAGGTCCCTGGGCAGTGGGCGGGATTGGTTGTTGTACAGCGGCGGAAGGATGGACCCGAGTATGAGGAACACCGCGGCGGCAATCGTCACCTGCGCTAGGCGGGAGCGAAGGAACACGTCAGCTCCGATCGGTCGAGGGATTCACTGCAGAAATAGTATCGTAGTGGGCCATGCGCTTTCTCCCTGAGCTCGAAGGCGTGCGTGCGCTGGCAGCATTGGCAGTCGTGGTCACGCACGTGTCCTTTCAGACGGCCACCGGCTGGGCCTGGGCTGAGCGCCTGGATTACGGGGTGGCGGTCTTCTTCGTCCTCAGCGGTTTCTTGTTGTGGCGCCGGCGGCACGCGCACACGGCGGGGCAGTACGTGCTCTCCCGCGTGGCGCGCTTGGCACCGCTGTATGTGGTGTGTGTGGTGGTAGTCCTCGCCTTGCTTCCCGACGCTTCCCCCTTAACCCTCCCGCAGGTCATCACCAACCTGACTGGCACGCAGCTCTATATTGCTGATGGCCTGGTTCCCGGGTTAACGCAATTGTGGTCGCTGTGCGTGGAGTTCGCCTTCTACGCGGTGTTGCCGCTGTTGGCGTGGTTGTTGGATAAGCTCTCGGCGCGCCCGCGGGTTGCACTTATTGCTGGAGCTGGCGTGCTGAGTTTGTTCTGGGGTTTTCTGCCGTTTGTGGCCGGATATGAATCCGGCGATGTCAATACGCAGATTTGGCCGCCCGCGTATTTCTCGTGGTTTGCGGTGGGAATGTTGGCCGCGGAGGCCGAGGCCGCGCAGGTGCGCCTGCGTGCTGGGCGGATTGTGCGTCCCGCCTGTTGGGCGGTGGCGGCGGGCTGCGTGTGGCTGGCCAGCCGCGAGTGGTTCGGCCCGCAGGGCTTGGTGCATCCAGAACCGGGTGAGTTTGCGCGGCGCATTGCGGCGGGGGCGGTGTGCGGGGCGTGCATCGTGGTGCCGGTGGCGCTGGCCCCGCGGGAAAGCTGGCTTTCTTCCGAGGTGATGCGAGCGCTGGGCCGCTGGTCTTATGGTGTTTTCATGTGGCACGTAGCGGTGCTGGCCATTGCCTTCCCGCTGTTGGGCGTGTCTGCTTTCTCCGGCTCTGCCGGGGATTTCGCGGTGGTGTTGGTCTTCACGGTGGTCGTTAGCTGTGTGCTTTCTGCTGCGACCTACGCGCTTGTCGAGGTCCCCGGCCGCGACCTCATCCGCTCCTTCGCCCGCGGCCGCATCACCATTCCGCGTTCGCTGCCGCGCCTCGCCGCCGATTCCGCGAGCTCTGGCGGTTCCGGATCCCTTGCCAACGCCGCCGGTTTTACTGATTCCGCCGGTTCGGCGGGGCCGTAGACGGCACTTCACACATGGCATTTTCCAGAAGGCATTAGTCAAACGGTTTACTTGACCCCAAACAAACCTTTTACATCGCCGCAGATGGTTTCCCTGCCCCCAAAGACACCTTTTGACTAGTACCTTTTGAGGGAAACCATCTGGGGCGGGGCCGGGTACTTAGGACGTGCGGCGGGATGGGAGGCAGGCACACGTGATGGCCGCGGCGCAGAGCAGTTGCACGAGCAGCGAGTCGCCGGCGTAGCCGTCCGTGGGCCAGGGTGCGCGGGCGAGCATCGCGCCCGCAGCCAGGGTCAGCGCGCCCGCCAAGTAGTCGGAGCGCAACGTGGTCCAGCGGGTGATGGCCCACGCCGCGGCCGCGGCGGCAACACCGGGCAGGCCCGCGACGAGCGCCATCGTTGCCGCGATGAGCAGGGCTAGAAGGACACGCGCCGAGGTAGACGAGTGGGTAGCAGGGCTGGACGAGGCGGTGTTGTGTGCCGTGTAAGCAGCGGAGGCGGCGGGGGAAGCGGAGTGAGGGCGGGGGCCGCGGGCCATGACGAGCAGGCACAGCGCGGTGGTCAGCGCGGCGAGCGCGCCGCCGAGGCCCAAGCCGACGCGATAGGCGCGGTCGGCAGCAAAAGACATGTGGAAGGTGCCGCCGGCACCGGCGGGAATGAGGAAGGCCTGCGTGTCGGCATCGATGGAGCGCGGTTCGAGGGGCAGTGGTTCCGAGCTGGAGGCAGGCGTTGAGTCCGGCGCTGAGTCTTGTGCTGAACCTGGCGTCGAGACCGCAGCTGTGCTGGGGGAGCGCAGCTCGCCGCGCAGGCCTTCGTTGAAGGCACGGCCGGTGATGAGGAGGCGGTCGTGGTCGGCGGGCTCGATGGTCTCACCGGCAGCGAGCGGGGTATAGCCGTGGTCAGCACCGGATGTGGCGGCTGAGCCGGCGGAAGACCCGGCTGCGGCTGAAGAGCGGTCAGAGGAAGCGGGAAGGGGCGCGGGCAGGGAGGATGCGGTATCGGTCAGCGCCGCCCAGTCGCCGGTGGTGCGCAGGAGGTGCTGACCGGCGGGCAGGTTGAGGGTGGAGTTGGGGGCGTGGGGGGAGCCGTCGATAAGCACTGTCTTCTCACCGGAGACCCGCACCGTCATGTCGCGCGGGGTAGTAAAGGAGCGGATGAGGATGTGCTCGTTGTCCTGCTGGAAGAGGAACTGCTCGGCATCGGGCGAGGTATCGGGCACGGTGACGATGCGCCGCGGGGTGGGCTGATCCACGATGGAGGCTTCCGCAATTCCGGTGCGGCGCTGCGGCTCGATGCGGATGGTGGAGGCTTTCGCGCCGGGCACGCGGATATCGCGGGCGCGGTAGGCCTCCATGGTGACCGTCACCTTGGAGTCGCCGTTGTGGATGGTGACCTCAGTCGTGCCGGTGGTCATCAGCCGCAGCGTGGGCGAGGTCCACGTGGAATCGGAGTGCAGCTCCAGCCAACCGGAATCGCCGGGCGCGGGCCACCACGCGGTGGAGTTCTCGTCGTCGACGGCCGCTGTAAGAGAACGCGCCGGGTTCGCCCCGCCGAAGGCAGAAGCATCCGCGGCAGAGGAGGACGCGGTGACGCGACCATCGTGCTCCACCACCTGGGTCAGCGGGCCGGCGGAGGGGTAATCGCGCAGTCGATTGCGCACGGTGGAAGGGTCATCAGGGGCCAGCGGCGCGGAGACCGGGCCGGAAAGCGTGCCGTAGTTGCGGTCGCGCAGCGCAGGCGTATCGGTGACGATGTCCGCGTTGGAGGCGACCAGTTCGTGAGGTCCGGAGAGGAGCGCGAGCGACTCCCCGCCGCCCGCCACGCGTGGCGGATTCGCAGGCGTCAGGTTCATGGAGAGGTCGCGGTCGAAGACGACGACGTCGACCTCCCCGAAGGTGTGGACCTCGCCCGGTATGTGGTCCGAAGAACCAGATATGAGGTCGTGGCGCACCGCGACGGCCCCGATGCCAAGGCGCTGCAACACCACGGGTGCGGTGGCAGGATCGCGTTCGATCTGCGCCATCGCACCGTCCAGACCACGGATTGCCTCGGGCGGGATGAGGGGAACGGCGTCGCGGACGGCCCAGGGGACGTCGAGAAGCGGCTGCGCCGGCTCATCGCGCGTCCACCCCCAGTCCTGGCGGGCAAAGGACGCCGGTGGGTAGATGAGCACGCGCGTATCCAGGCTGTTCATGAAGGAGGCGGCCTCGTGCCAATAGCCGGGCACCTCCTCGTACGCGCCCTTCGGCAGCAGCCTGCCCGCCCACGCCGGGGCGGTCGCGCCCATCACCACGAGGCACACCAGAAGGCCCGCTGCTTCACGACGCCCCGGGGACAACGTCCGCGGCAACCTCACCCGGGCGGCAATCGCGGCCACGCCGAGTACCAGCGGGATGCGCACTAGCGGGTCGAACTTGTGCACGTTGCGCAGCGCGGCCAGCGGGCCGTCGAGCGCGTCGAGGTACCACGTGGCATGCGTGCCGAGCACGGCCACGCCCACCAGCAGCATGAAGGCCCACTCGCGCGGCAGCCGGGCCAGGCCCATGAGTCCTAAGACGGCAACGCACACGGTGACGAGCACGAAGACCGGCTCGGTGGCCAGCTCGTTGCCGGCGACGCGCTCGGTATCCACAAACGGCGCCCAACTGGTGGTTCCGCGCAGGATTTCTGCCAGGTTGAGCCAGCGCGTGGTCACGCCAGCAGACTCGATGAATTCCGTAAAAGGCGGGGCATAGCGGCCCAGGATCAGCAACGGGGTAATCCACCACGCGGATACCGCAGCGCATCCGGCCAGCCAGGCCAGGCCAGTCTTGCTCGCGCGCCGCCACAGCAGAATCACACCCGCCGGTAGGCAAGCCGCCAGCGTGGCCGTGGCGTTGACCGCGCCCATGCAGGCCACCGCCACCACCGAGGGCGCGGCATCCCGCCAGTACAGCCGGCCCGGCCGCAGGAAGGGAAGCAGCACCCAGGGGGCCAGCATGACCGGCCAGGTCTCCGAGGAAATCGCACCCAGCGTGGTCAGCGTGCGCGGGGAGAGCGCATAGAGGAGGCTGCCCATCAGTGCGGCATAGCCCGGCGCGGCGGGAAGCACTGTGCGGACCACGCGGAAGAAGCCCAGAAAGCCCACGGCCAGGACTAGGAACCACCAGGCACGCTGCGCTATCCAATCCGGAAGCGGATCCGCCAGCAAGAAGAACAAGCCCTGCGGGAAGAGATATCCATAGGCCTGGTTCTGCAGCTGGCCCAGCGTAAAAGTATCGGTATAGGCGTGCAGGGCGCCGGCCAAAAACCCAGCCGGGTTGGCCACCAGGTCGTGCTTAGTATCGGCGGCGGTCAGCCCCCATGGCTGCACCAGGACCACGAGGGCTAAAAAGAAAAGCCCCCCGATGCGTGCGCGCACGCTACTCGCGGGAGCCGTACTCCGGCCCGCCCATCACGGCGTCGGAGGCCTTGACGGAATTATCGTTCGGCACGGCATCTGCCTGCGAGAATTGCGCGATGCCCAGGATGGTCACGACTCCCAGCGCCACGCCGACGACCGCGCTGCCCAGGGCCGGGCCCAGAGTGCGCTTGTTGAGGGAATCGCTGTCGAATGCCATGGCGCCAGATTCTAGCAGCTAAAAGCTGCCTTTAGGAGTCGCTTTCTGCCGCGTCGTCCTCATCGTCGTTCTCCGGCGGCACGATGAAGACTGGGAGACCGGCGTTGCGCACGATGTACTCCGCCGTGGAATTCGTCCACAAGGAGCGGAAGCCGGTGAGCGCGCGGGTGCCGGTGACGATAACGTCGATGTCGAGTTCTTGGGCGGCGTCGACAATCGCGCTCTGAATCGTCGTCACTGATTCCACCAGGTGGGCATGGCCGCGCAGGCCGAGGGACTCGGCCTTGGCAATTCCGTGGTGGCAGATGGCGAGGGCCTCTTCATAGGCCGGGTCATCCTCCACGCTGTCCGGTGAGACCGTGGATTGGTGCAGCCCGGTGCGGCTGACCGCGCGGGCGGCCTGGCGTGCGGACGGCTCCCAGGCGGTGAGGATTTCGACGTCGGTGGGGCGCAGGAGCCGCGCGGCGTACTCGAGGGCGCGGTCGGCGCGGTCGGAGCCGTCATAGGCAATGAGCATGGTCTCTCCGTTATTCATGTGACCATCCTAACAACCGCTTGTTTCCCGCGCGGGTGCTTCAGGCACACTGGTGGGCATGAGAAAAGCAATGCCCGCCCTCCTGTTGAGTGCTACCTGTGCGCTGAGCGCGTGTAGTGAGGAGCCTGTGCTTTCCGACGCCCCGCCCAGCAAATCCAGCGCCGCGGCCCCGAGCGCCGCGTCGGGCGATGCGGCACCACAGGAAGCCGCGCCCGAGGACGTCCGCGCCCGCGCCGCCGCCAAGCTCATGCCGCCTGCGCTGAACTATGACGATGCGCGCGCGAAGCTGGAGGCCGGCGTGGGCGGGCTCTTCATCCCGAGCTGGGCCGACCCCGAGCTGCTGAGCGATGGCCCGCGGGGAGTAAACGCTTTGCGTGAGGAGATGGGGCGCGACTTTGAAGTCTCCATCGATTTCGAGGGCGGGCGCGTGCAGCGCTTCTCCGAAATCTTGGGAGACTACCCCTCCCCGCAGGCCATGGCGGAAGGCCATAGCCCGGAGGAGGTCGAGGCCCTGGCCACGGAGATCGGCCACAGCCTGCGCGCCCACGGCGTGACGGTGGACTTCGCCCCCGTGCTCGATGTGGATGGGGGAGACCTGGAGGTCGTCGGTGACCGCGCCTTCTCCACCGACCCACAGGCCGCCGGCGAGTATGGCGCGGCCTTTGCCCGCGGGCTGCAGGCCGCCGGTGTGAAGGCCGTGTTCAAGCACTTCCCCGGCCACGGGCGCGCCTCCGGGGACACGCACCTGGGGGAGGCGGTGACCCCGCCGCTGGAAGAACTCTATGGACACGAGTTCGTGCCCTTTCACAACGCTCTCCCGCAAGCCCCGGAAGCAGCACTCATGATGGGACACCTCGTGGTCCCTGGTCTCGGCGAGGAGCCTGCCTCCCTCAACCCGCGGGCCTACCAGCTGGCCCGCGAGGAACTCGGCTTCGAGGGCACGATTTACACCGATGACCTGGGCGGAATGGCCTCTATTTCGGAGAACTTCAGCGTGCCGGAGGCCGTGGCCGCAGCCCTTGCTGCAGGTGCCGATATGCCGTTGTGGTCCACCGACGAGGACATTAACGCGGTCATTGATGCAGCTGCCGAAGTCGTGGTCCAGCAGGAGCGCGACTAGTAAAAACCAGCTGGCAGACGTTAATCTCGTACACGTGAAAAAGGCAATCGGACATAGGCAGCAGCAACGCAAGGGGCTCCAGGTGACTCTTGGCGTGCTCGTCGGCCTCCTACTCATCGCCGGCATCGCCTACGCGTGGGACGTGATGGCCAACCAGCACAAGGTTCCGCGCGCGACGTCGGTCGGCGGCGTGGACATCTCCCAAATGGAGCGCACCGCCGCGGTGGAGAAGCTGGAGCAGGAGCTTGGGGACGTCGCGGCCCAGCCCGTGGATATCCACTCCGGGGAGAAAAGCTCGCAGCTTATCCCCCAGGACTCCGGCCTGAGCCTGAACTATCAGAAGGCCGTCGACGGCATCCCCGATGCCTCCCTGAACCCCTTCTCGCGCCTGTACAGCTTCATCAAGCCCACCCAGGAAATCCCTGTTGCCGTGGACATCGATGAGAACCAGCTCTCCGGCCAGCTCGAGCGCGTGGGTAACGAGCTGAAGATCGAGCCGAAGGACGGAAACCTGGAGCTTATCGACGGCTCCCTCAAGGAGACCGCACCCGTATTGGGCCAGGCGGTGGACGAGGGGGAGCTGCACGAGGGCGTCGTCAAGCACTGGCTCGACCCCGAGGGCGTTGAGATTAAGCCGATGGTGGTGGAGCCGCAGATTAATGATGAGGCCATTGAGGCCATGCGCACCGGGGATGCCGCCCGCGCGCTGGATAACCCGCTCACCCTGAAGGGCGAGAACAACACCACCGGCACCCTGCGCAAGCCGGAGATTTCCCAGTTCGTCTCCATCGCCGCCGAAGACGGCGAGCTGCGCCTCAAGGTGGACAAGAACCGCGCACGCGAGCTTTTCCAAGAGCGCATGCAAGGCTCCGAGGTGCCCGGCACCAACGCCAAGATTTCCTTCAGTGGCAATGACAAGCAGATCACGCCGTCTGTGGATGGCTCCATCATTGACTGGGATAAGACCTTCGAGGGCTTCGAGGACCGCGTGAGCAGCGAGGACGACCGCGAATGGGATGCCGACTACAAGCCGGACCCCGCGGATTTCACCACCGAGATGGCGGAGAAGGCCACCTTCGATGACACCGTGTCTGAGTTCTCCACTGGCGGCTTCTCCGGGGCCTCCGGAACAAATATCCGCCTGGTGGCCCAGCAGGTCAACGGCGCCGTGGTCAACCCGGGTGAGACCTTCTCCCTCAACAGCTACACCGGCCCACGCGGTACCGCGCAGGGCTACGTGGAATCCGGCATCATCATCGATGGTCACGCGGGCGCTGCCGTGGGCGGCGGCATCTCCCAGTTCGCCACCACCTTGTACAACGCCGCCTACTTCGCCGGCATGGAGGACGTCGCGCACACCCCGCACTCCTATTACATCTCGCGCTACCCGGCAGGCCGCGAGGCCACCGTCTACGAAGGTGCGATTGACCTGCAGTTCAAGAACACCTCCAACCACCCGGTGCGCATCGAGACCAGCTTCGGCAACGACATCACCGTGCGCTTCAAGGGCGTGAAGACAGTCGACGTCGAGTCCATCAACAATGGCCGCTGGGCCAAGACGGAGCCGCAGCGCAAGTCGGTGAGTGAGGACTGCTCGCCGTCGTCTGGTGCGCCGGGCTTCACCACCTCGGATACCCGCGTGATCAAGGACCTCTCCGGCAAGGAGATCTCCCGGGAGACCACCACCACGGTCTACGACCCGCAGCCCATCGTTACCTGCGGTTAAGCCATGACCCGGCCGATGCACACCGCGGTGAAGGACCCCGCGGACGTCGATCAGCTGGCCCAGCACCCGGTGAAGTTTGGTCGCGTCGCCGGCCTCTTCGCCCCGCACCGCGGCACGCTGCTTGTGGTGGTGGCACTCATCATCGCCACCTCCGGGCTGACGGTGATGCAGCCTTTCCTGGTGCGCCGCACCGTGGATGAGGCCATTCCTGAACACGACACCGCGCTGCTGCTGTGGCTCGTCGGCGGCATGCTGGCCATCACCGTGGTCTCCCAGGCCATCGGCGTTATTCAGTCCTTCCTGTCGGCGCGGGTGGGGCACACCATCATGCACGAGCTGCGCACGCAGGTCTTTGCCAACCTGCAGCGCCAATCCCTGCAGTTCTTTACCAACAACCGCGGCGGGGAGATTCAGTCGCGCCTGACTAATGACATCGCGGCGATGCGCGGCATGGTGACCACCACGGCGACGTCTGTGGCCAGCAACCTCACCATGACGGTGGCCACCCTGGTGGCGATGGTGGCGCTCTCACCCACGCTGTCGCTGCTGTCCTTGCTGGTGCTGCCGCCGGCTGTGTGGCTGACCCGCCGCGCCGCCGTGCTGCGTCGCAGCCTCATGGAGAAAAACAGCCGCGCGCAGGCAACGTTGCAGCAGACCATTTCGGAGAACCTGTCGGTCTCCGGCATGCGACTGGCGGCCACGTTGGGTGCGCAGGAGCGGGTCTATGGCGCGTTTGAAAAGACCTCGCGCTCCCTCATCCGCTTGGAGCTCGAATCGCAGCTGGCCGGGCGCTGGCGCATGGCGCTGACGCAAATCATCTTCGGCGTGATGCCGGCCCTGATTTACCTGGTGGCTGGCCTGCGCCCGGGGATTACGATTGGCACGCTCATCGCCTTTTCCACCCTGCAGACCCAGATTTTCCGCCCGATTACCGGCCTGCTCAACGTGGGCGCGCAGTGGGTGGCGTCGATGGCGCTGTTCAGCCGCATCTTCGAGTACCTGGACTTGGAGCCCGAACTCACTGAGGCCACCCAGCCCGCCCAGCTTGCCGACGCCTCCCTCACCCTCCACCACGTCTCCTACCGCTACCCCGGCACCGACACCGACGCGCTGAGCGACGTCTCCCTTTCCATCCCCGCCCACACCACCACGGCCCTTGTGGGGCATACCGGTTCCGGCAAGTCCACTGTCGCCGCACTGTTGGCACGCCTAGCCGATCCCACCGAAGGCACCGTGCACCTGGGCGGGGTAGATCTGCGTGACATTCCACCGGCGCAGCGCGCGGCGGTCATAGGCGTGGTTTCCCAGGAGACCTACCTCATCCACGGCACCGTGCGGGAGAACCTCCTCTTTGCACAGCCCGATGCCAAAGAGGAACAGATGTGGGCGGCGCTTAACGCCGCGCGCGTGGACGAGGTCATCGCCGCGCTTCCCGACGGGCTGGATACTCTCGTGGGCTCGCGCGGCTACCGTTTCTCCGGCGGTGAGCAACAGCGCCTCTCGCTGGCGCGTACGCTGCTGCGCCGCCCACGGGTGCTCATCCTGGATGAGGCTACCTCGGCCCTCGACAACGAAACGGAGCGCGCCATCCAGGATGCAGTGCTTGGTGCGGACGCCACCCGCCTGGTCATTGCGCACCGCCTGTCCACCATCCGCGATGCCGACCAGATCGTCGTCCTCGATGCCGGCCGCATCGCCGAACGCGGCACCCACGCCGAACTCCTCGCGCGCAACGGCGCCTACGCCGCGCTCCTTCGTGCCGCCGACGAGGCTCAGAGTACGTAGAGAGCTCTTGTCAGGAATCTTAACGCAATTAGCTCTTTGGTACGTGGGCTGTTGAAGGCTGAGAATCTAAATGAGTTCAGGGTGCCTTGAGCGCTCTTGGTGACGCTTCCTTTTATGGGTCATCAAAGGGGATGTTCTATCTGGTGGTATTGGCAGCATATATGGTTCGTTTCGTCGTCGTTGGAAGGTGCTCTCTGGGAAGCTACTCTCCTGCGTGAAGCTTGCATTCTATGTAACGGGTGTAAAATCGAGCAGGCTTACCCCCTTAAATGGGCAATGTGTTCAATTTCACACGAAACTAGATGACGTCTCGAAAACATTAGTTGAACTGCAGAAGGAGTCTTCACGTTTGGGTGGACCGTGCGGATTCTTGAGACGTTTAGCCGGTTTTGCGGGGGAGGAGCTTTAGTCGGGGACTTTGCCCAACACGCTGGGATAGAATCTAGTTATGTAATCCACAGGCTATCGTTAGTTAAGGTTGGCGCCTGCGTAGACGTTTCCACCTGAAAACTACTCTCGGCAGGCGAAAGATTCTTAGCAACGAGTCAGGTCATGGTGCGTGAACCGTGGGGAATGGATTGCACACAGCCAATGAGGCGCGGTGCCTCATTTCAGAACTCGTGTAAAGGACCAGTTTCCGTGAACAAGATCTCTCGTACCGCTCGTTCGGTTACTTTCGCTGCCGTCGTTGGCCTCTCTATGGGTATCTCCGCTCCGGGGGCCCTGGCGCAAGACGGTGCTGTCGATGCACAGCCTGCTGCTGAGCAGGGCGCCGTGAACAAGGCAAACATCAATTTCAACCAAAAGGGCTCTATTACCCTCTTCAAGAAGAAGGGTGCTGAGTCTGGTACTGCAGCTACCGGTCAAAAGATGGAAGGCGTTCCGGGCGAACCGCTCGCTGGCGTCACCTACAAGATCACCAAGCTGAATTACGACCTGCAGAATGGTGACTGGTCCAAGTTCCCGAAGGCTGCTGCAGATGTCAAGGACGGAGATAAGACCGATACCACCTTCGAGAAAACCACCGCCGGCGAGGGTGAGGCGAAGTTCTCTGATCTGCCTTTGGGCATCTACTTGGTAGAGGAAACTAACGCTCCGGCCGGCATCGTTGCCGGTGCTCCGTTCATCGTGTCGGTGCCGATGGTTAACGAGGCATCGGATGCCTGGAACTACGACGTCATTGCGTACCCGAAGAACACGGAAACCAAGACCGAGAAGACTGTCAAGGATGCAGATCAGAACATCCAGGACGCGTACACCTACACCATCAACGCGGATGCTCCGACCTGGGGCGAGGGCAAGAGCTTGACGGCCTTCCGCTTCGAGGATCGGCTGGACCAGCGCCTTGATTTCCAGAAGGTCACTGAAGTTAAGGCTGGCGATACGGTTCTCACTGCGGGTGACTACACGGTCAATGACCCGAAGGCCAACGGCAACAAGCTTGTCGTAACCCTTACCGACCAGGGCCTTGCCAAGGTCAAGTCCGGTGCCAAGATGTCCCTGACCTTCGAGGTTAAGCGCAAGGCGGTTGGCGACACCACTGAGCTGAAGAACCAGGCTGATGTCATCTTCAATAACCCGAACACCGGCAAGGAAGTCAAGAACCAGACCAACGAGGTCGTGACCTACCACGGCAAGCTCAAGGTTGTTAAGAAGGACGGCAAGGAGGCCGGCAAGGTCCTGGAAGGCGCTGAGTTCGAGCTCTACCGATGTGCCTCCGCGCAGGATAAGCTCGAGAACCCGCTGACGGTAAACGGCGCGAAAAAGTGGACCACCGGCGCCGACGGTACCTTCACCATCGATGGCCTGCACGTCACCGACTTCGAGGATGGCAAGGAGGTTGTTCCGGCAAGCAAGAAGTTCTGTCTGAAGGAGACCAAGGCTCCGGCTGGCTACGCCAAGCTGGACAAGCCGGTGGAGATCAACTTCACCCGCAAGGACATCGCAGCTACCGGAGAAGGTGACGACGCGGTGACTCTGGTTGCTAACGTTGACAACGTCAAGCAGGATACCCCGAACCTGCCGAATACTGGTGGTGCCGGTGTGGGCATCCTGGCTGCTATTGGCGCAGCGATTGTTGCTGCTGGTGCTTGGTTCGCTCGTCGTACCGCGCGCAACTAATAGCCGGGCATAGTTCCGGTGGCGCAGACTGTCCATGATGGTCTGCGCTGCGGGTCGGGTAATCAAAATATGGTGCTCGACCCAGTGAGGGGACTGGGCTAGGTATAGACTTCAGTCCCCTTCATTCTCTTTCGTTGTAATCCCGGTCGCGCTGCGCTAGCGCGTGGGACATTCTTTTGGGTGGTGCGGGTCGTTGACTACGGTGGTAGGCCAAAATGCAGGCCGACGGCACAGGCGCCGTGGAGGCCTAGTCCTTCCGGCGGTAATCGTTGTCGTTGGGTTGTTGGTGATGCTGTACCCAGTGGTCTCGACCGCATGGAACAATTGGAACGCCTCAAGAGTGGCGCAGGAATATGCGCGACTGGATAAAGAGACACCGGCGCAGGTGCAGGATTCGGTGTGGGATGCTGCACATGCATACAACGAAGAACATACGTCGGGTCCGATCTTGGATCCGTGGCTGAACCGTATCGGGGTAGACAATCCCGACTATGAGGCTTATTTGAAGCAGTTGGGTGAGACCGAAGCGATGGCCCGCCTCGTGTTCCCAGCAGTAGACGTTGATCTTCCGGTGTTTCATGGCACCGCAGATAAGACACTGCAGCGTGGTTTGGGGCATTTGTATGGTTCTGACCTGCCGGTCGGTGGATCAGGAACCCATTCCGTCATTACGGGGCATACGGGTCTGGCAAATTCGACGATGTTTGATCACCTCGACTCTGCCACCGAGGGAGATGTGTTCTATATCCAGGTTGCTGGCCACAAATTGAAGTACGTCGTAGACGACATTCAAGTTGTGCTGCCGAGCGAGGTAGATGGCCTACGGCCAGTCGCTGATCAGGATTACGTCACACTGATTACGTGCACCCCGTACGGGATCAACACGCATCGCTTGCTGGTGCGTGGCCATCAGGTTCCTATGGAGCCTGGGGAGGAGTCGGTGTTTGAAAACTCCCATGGTCCGGGCTGGCAATGGTGGATGTACGCGCTGTTGGCTGCGGTGATTGTCATTGGGTGTTGGCTGGTGTGGTGGCTGCGTCGCCAGAAGGCGGCTACCGGGGTGCAAGAAGTTATTAATAAGGAAAGTAGCGTGCGGGAGTAAGGCGATGAAGAGGTTGACAAATGCATGGTCGGCCCGAGTGGTTGCCGTCGGAGTAGCGTGTGCGGTTGCGTTCGCAGGGCCGGGCGTCGTTGCTGCAGAAGCGGTGCAGGTTGCCGGGCAGCAGTCCACTGGTGCGGAACGCACTTCGGCTACGGATACAGTGACAATCCGGCTGACACAAGGCAATCCCAACGACGATGGCCAGCCGCCCTCGGGAAAAATCCAAGGTGTCACAATTCATCTGGACCGGCTTGCCGGCTTGGACCCGACCAACGCTGACGACGCAGCCCGCGTACGGAACGCGAATCTCGACGAGGTTCGTGATTGGCGCACCGATGTGCACGTGGATCTGGTCACCAATGCCAATGGCGAGGTGACGTTTGATGGTCTAGCTCATGGCTTCTATGTGGTGACGTCTACAGCGCCGGATGATTCCTACCGAGAGATAAACCCGTTTGTGGTGGCGGTTCCATTCCACACGGTGGTAGATAACCCGAAACCAGTACCAGGAGTAATCGTGGCTAAGACCCACAAACCGGGTGAAACGCCGACGCCACCCACGTCGTCATCTGCTCCGAGCGCTCCGCCGTCACGCCCGGATACCCCGCAAACACCTCCGAACTATCCACCGACTAAACCAGGGAAGCCACCTCACCAACCCGAGACAACGCCGCCGGGTACTCCAAGTGCCGGTAAGACCTCAACCCCAGTAACGTCGTCGGGCAATGGTGGCTCATTGGCGATGACCGGTGCACAGGTAATCGGTGTAGTAGCCGCAGCGTTGGCATTGATTGCCACTGGTTTCGTGATGATTGCCTTTAGCCGTAGGAAGAATTCAGAAAGCGAGGGACGCTAATGTCCTGGACAGATTCTCATCCGGTCGAGCCGGTTGTGTACCGCTGGCGTGCTCTTGCGGCGTTCATTGCTGCACTGGCTCTCGTTGTTGGTGTTGCTGCACCGGCTGCTCTGCCCGGAATCGTTGGTGCCGTAGCCGAAGCACAAACCACAACCCTGCGCACCAAGCTCGATTCCGCAGACCAACTGAGCCTGACTGTTGGCGACTCCGCAACATTTGAAGGCCACTTTGTTGACGCCGGAACCGTGGAGGAGTTGGAATTCACTGTTGAGACTGCAGGACTGGAGTTCGACGGCTCGGCCTACACACTGACTATCGACGGCGAAGTGATCCCCGTCCGCGAAGGAGACAACCTCGTTGTAAAATCAACCAGTTCTTCAGTGACTTTCCGAATCGCTGGCCTTTCTACTGACGTGCCAGCAGGGGCAGCTTTCTCACTGAAGATCCCAGCGGTCGCAGAGGAATCCGAACTGAGCGGGATGTCCGTCGACGTGCGTGGAGTAGCCGAGGAGACTACCAGCACGTCATCACCTGAATCCAGCGAAGCCTTAGAAGCCCCTTCGGAGGTGACTGAGCCGCTTGATATTGCTGACGTTGACGCGGCCCCAGCCCGTCTGATGGCGGCGCCGAACATTACCCCGTACGCTGCAGGCGACCGCACCATCACGATGGTAAACGATGGATACGTGCTCAAGGGAAGCCGCTATATCCCGAACTTTAAGATTCCGGCCGGTGAGCTTTTTGGCGGCCAGCTGTCCATTCCGCAAGGCACGGTGGTTACCCTCAAATCCAGCGTTAACAGTTATTTATCGACTAACCCTGATGACCTGACGATCTATTACACCGGTGCCAACGGAGGTTGGTATGAGGCGAAGGTGACCTACAAAAGGATTAGCGCCAAGGAATACCAAGTCATCCTGCCGCAGATTACTATTGGTGGCACCGCACAGATTCAGTTTAAGGGTGTTCACCGCGGGCCAGCCGATACAGTGTTTACAGCTTCCTTCACCGTTCCTGCGAAAGAGGAGTGCCAAGATCCGGTTACAAGCAGACAGCCAAAGCGCGATCTCACCCCAGCTGAATTTGCCGACGGTAGCCCTGTCTACGTTGTAACCAGTGAACCTAAGGATCTTCGCCGAGACACTTCCATTCTGAGCCGGCAAGTAAATCAAGGCCAAGACTTCCGGTCGGTGGGGGAAAAGTCGCGGTGGGTTTACAACGCCCTCGCCTTCAACTCGAGTGATAACTGGCTTTATGCGGTAAGCCAGATTCGCGGTCAAAATGGTGATCCCTGCTACCCTGCAGGAAATCTCCTGCAGATTAATCCGGCGACCGGTGTGGTACATAACCTTGGGCCTATCCTTACGTCCGGAAGCACCGGTACCCCTTTCGAAACGAGCAGCGACCGGGATCTGCTTAACGCGGGCGTGTATACCAGCGAGGGTTTCTTCGTGGCTAACACGTCTACCTCTGGTACTCGGCGCCTTTATAGAATCGATGTCGATAATGTCACTGCTAAACGCGTGTTCGGAAACCAGCAGTCTTTTTCGGAGGACTGGGCGGTGCTCCCGCAGGCCCAGAAGTACATGTGGGGCTTCCAGAGTAGATCTCAGGCCGGCGACAAGCTGATTCTTGAACGCATCGATACTCAGACCGGGGCAGTCAAGACCTGGGATCTCACGGGAATCAAGACTTTGGACGGGCGCACTATCTCCAACCCCTCCGCCTCGTGGGGCAAGGCGTGGACCTATTCCAATGGAAACCTAGGGTTTGGATCGGGTAGTTCGGCTGCGAATCAGCTGGGTTTTGAGCTAAAAATCAGTAACCCGGACTCCGAAAGTCCGACGTTCGAGTTGGTCAACATAATGAACAACCTGCCTGCTTCATTTAACACGGATGCTGCTTCCGATCTGGTGCCGCCGCCGCCAGCGCTGCAATCCAACATTGCAGTGAAGAAGCAACGCTCGGAGACCAAGGCGGTAAACGGCGAGGTCCGTACTTTCTGGACCATTTCGGTGGAAAACACCACAGCTAACGCCAGCTCGGGAGGCACGTTCTGGGAGTACCTACCAACGGATACTCACTATGGGGTGAATGCTTCCGGTCCCACTGCTAAGTTCGAAGGCTTTGGGCCTGGATCCACACTCGTCAACGGGCGTAATCCAGGGCCTAACGAGATTGGCCCGGGGGCCGGTATTTATGCAGGCATGACTGTCCCGTCCGGAGCGGACGGTGAGTCCCGATACATGAAGGGCTATGTTGGTACACTTCCAGGACACGCGAAGGTAGAGTATGTCGTCTCTGCGCCGGTGCGAACGGATAAATACGGCAACCTCAAGACGGTGTGTAGCCCGAACAAAGTGGCTTTCCAAGCCACTGATGGTGAGGCCGGTAGCGACAACGTTGCTACTGAAGCCTGCTTCAGCAAGGTTGCTGTCGACAGTGCACCGCAACCTGTTCCTGGTGCGGCGAATGAATATACCGCGAAGTACAACGTCGTAGTAGCCGCCCCGGATGCTCCCGGCTTCGACACCAATGAGGTGATCTACGGAAAGCTGACGGATACCCCGAAGTTCGTTGGTGCCGCCACGGTTACTGGGGCCACTGTGGTCTTCAAGGACGAGTTCAACAAGCCCAGCCAGCCGCAGTCGTACCAGGGGGCCGGTCCGTATGAACTCAACAAGAACGACACTCCAAAGATCATTAAGCCCAAGGGCGTCAATGGAAGCTCCGGGCAGCACGTCTACGAGGTAACGGTGCGCTTCAAGCTGGATCGCTCAAAACTGGACAGCACCTCCGTCCCAGCCGGCTACCCGAGCCAACCTGCAGGAAACACCCGCTGCTACACCAAGGATGGCCTGCACGAGCCCAACTTTGGCCTCATGAACGAGGCAGAAATGGGTGGCTGGAAGGATACTGACTGTATCCCGCTGGAGACCAAGGAAACGATGGACGTTCTGCTCGAAAAGGCGAGCTACAACCCAGACAAGCCGAAGGAGATTCAAACCGACGGGTTGCTCGATGGCGCGCAGTTCACCGTCCACCGCGGTGACGCTGACGGAAACCTGAAACTAAACCCAGATGGCAGCGTCAACACTGATGCTAACCCCGTGGTGAAGCAGTCCACGACCACCACCACAGGCCGCGTCAAGCTCGAAGGCTTGGACGCCCCTGGCGTGTACTACCTCATCGAGACCAAGGCGCCGAACGGCTATAACCTGCTGCCCGCGCCGATCAAGTTCTCGACGGAGTGGGATCAGAACGGCAATGCAGTCATCAAGGTGCTCTCCGGAAAGACCGCGATCACGAGTAATAGGTGCGCTGAGTCCGACACCGCTGCCAATTGCGTGAAGAAGATCGGCGTCCTTCAGGTCGCTGACATCACCAAGGGTGCACTGCCCAAGACCGGTGGTGAGGGCGTAGGCCTGTGGGCTCTCGCTGGTGCCGCTATTGTCGCGGCAGGGTGCCTCGCTTTGCGACGTCGCCGGGTATAGAACCAGCGCTTGCGGTGACTTTTAGAAAAGGCCCGCTCTTCCAGGGAAGGGCGGGCCTTATTGCATTTTTATTGGCGGTTAGGAATCCTGTGGGTCGTCGTCAATCACGGTGTCCTTGGCATTGCTGACATATTTGCGCCACCAGTAGATGAGAAGAAGCACGATGATGGCAGCGGCAGCCAGAATGGCCCACATCCACCACTGCCAGTGAATACCAGAGCTGATGAATGCGGCCTCGTCTTCCGGATCCATTGGCACTCGGTGGCCGGTGACGAGCAAGCGGTGGGTATTTACACCGTAGGGGGTGCAGGTAATGAGCGTAACGAGGTCCTGGCCTGGCTCACGGTGGAGCGAGCTGGTGTCCGCAGGCTCGACGACCCGAATATCGTGCACCTCGTACTTGAGCTTCTCGCCGCCGGCGGCGATGTAGAAAGCATCGCCCTTCTTGACCTTGGTGAGGTTGTCCCACAGCGTGGCATTCTGTAGACCCGTGTGAGCAGAGAGCGCTGCGTGCCTGCCCTCGCCGTTCCCCACGCCACCGACAGGTAGGTCCGTGCCGTAGAGGTGGCCAGCGCCGCGGGAGAGTGCTTTTTCTGAGGTGCCGTGATAAATGGGCAGATCGGAATCAATAGAGGGGATGACGATGCGACCCATGGCATCGGTCTCCGACAGCACAGACAGGTATTGGCGGTAGCGCTGGTACTCGGGAGAGTTCTCGTCATCGGTGGTGGTCCAAGCGTCTTCCACACTGATTTGGCCCAGCTGGGCGTTGTAGGCCTGTGCCTCCTCCCAGGCGGTGTGCAGTACTTCTGGCGGGGCTTGCTTCTCCAGCTTGGCGTATTCCTCGGCGGCGCGGGATTGGGTGTGGTTGTTCCACTGCGTGGCCACGACGGGGTAGAGCAAGACACCGAGACCGACGAGGATCAGAATTAACGCAATGATGGCGTTGGGGTTGACGCCCTTCTTCTTGGGTGCGTCGCTGATTTCCGCTGGTTCGTGCTTGCCCATTGTGTCCTGCCTGTGGGGTTTGTTACCGCACGCCCTGGTATTGACGTGGGGGTAATTTTTGAATCTCAGGCTAGGGACGATGTAGCTCTGAGAGAAAACGTGTCTGTCTAGTCGCCGATAACGAAGCACAGGGCTTCATACCGATTCAGAGTGGCCTCGTCGATGGCTAAAATTTGATCAACCGCGCGCTGTTCGCGGAGCTCATCGATTGTGCGGGGCGCAAGATCTTGAAGTACATGCTCACGTTCAGCGCGAAGCTCCGCTGTGGTTTTGGGCGTGAAGATAGGGGCTGTCATGGTCCATCCTGTAGGTATGAAATTAGTCCATGAACTGGGAAAATACGTGGAGCCGACGACGGGAATCGAACCCGCGCCAGCAGCTTGGGAAGCTGCAGTTCTACCATTAAACTACGTCGGCGCAATGCAGAATGTGCATCGTCATAAAGCTTAGCACCGCCGCCGCCCGAGGCCATAAAAGGCCCAGTGGGGAGGTAGACTATCAACCGTGCTTCTTTCTGATCGTGATATCCGTGCCGCCATCGCCGCTGATGCTCCTGAGCGTTTGAGCATCGAGCCTTTCGACGCCGAGATGGTCCAGCCTTCCTCCATCGATGTGCGCCTAGACAAGTTCTTCCGCGTGTTTAATAACTCGCGCTACACGCACATCGACCCCAAGCAGGAGATGCCGGACCTCACCAGCGAGGTGGAGGTGGCTGAGGGCGATGCCTTCGTCCTGCACCCCGGCGAGTTCGTGCTCGGCGCAACGCTGGAAAAGTTCACTTTGCCAGCCAACCTCGCGGGTCGTTTGGAAGGCAAGTCCTCCCTGGGGCGTCTGGGCCTGCTGACTCACTCCACGGCCGGCTTTATCGATCCGGGTTTCTCCGGTCACATCACGCTCGAGCTGTCCAACACCGCGAACCTGCCGATTACTCTGTGGCCGGGGATGAAGGTGGGGCAGTTGGCCATCTTCAAGATGTCCTCGCCGGCGGAGGCGCCGTATGGCTCCGGCGCGCTGGGTTCGAAGTACCAGGGCCAGCGCGGGCCGACGCCGTCGAAGTCCTATCTGAACTTCCGTTAAACTTTTCGTGCTCGCCGCGCGCTTCTGGTCAACCGCGCCTAAAATTCCCGGTTATGCGTATGACTGTGATTGGTACCGGCTACCTGGGCGCGACGCACGCCGCCTGCATGGCGGAACTCGGCCACGAGGTGCTCGGTGTAGACGTGGATGAACACAAGATCGAAGCGCTCAAGAACGGCCGCGTGCCGTTCTACGAGCCTGGCCTGCCGGAGGTGCTCGAGCGCAACATCGAGTCCGGCCGCCTGGGTTTTTCTACCAGCTATGACGACGCCGCGGAGTTCGCCAACCTGCACTTCCTCGGCGTAGGAACCCCGCAGGCACACGGCTCCTATGCGGCGGACCTAACCTACGTGAAGGCCGTCATCACGGAGCTCGTGCCGCGCCTCAAGGGCGAGCACATCATCTTCGGTAAGTCCACCGTCCCCGTGGGCACCGCAGCGGAGCTGCAGCAGATGGCCAATGAGCTTGCCCCGGAGGGCACCAGCGTGGAGATTGCGTGGAACCCGGAGTTCCTGCGCGAGGGCTACGCCGTCAAGGACACCATCACCCCGGACCGCATCGTCCTCGGCGTCGGCGAATTCGCCGAGAGTCGTGCCGAAGAGGTTGCCCGCGAGGTCTATGCCAAGCCGCTGGCGCAGAACACCCCGTTCATCGTGACCGACCTGCAGACCGCGGAACTGGTGAAAGTCTCCGCCAACGCCTTTTTGGCCACCAAGATTTCCTTCATCAACGCGGTCTCTGAAATTTGCGAGATTGCCGGTGCGGACGTGGTCAAGCTTGCCGACGCCATCGGCTACGACGAGCGCATCGGCCGCAAGTTCCTCGGCGCTGGCCTGGGCTTCGGCGGTGGTTGCCTGCCCAAGGATATCCGCGCCTTCATGGCGCGTGCCGGCGAGCTGGGTGCGGACCAGGCCCTGACCTTCCTGCGCGAGGTCGACGCCATCAATATGCGCCGCCGCGACCGGGTGGTGGACCTGGCCAAGCAGGCTTTCGATGGTTCCCTTTTGGGCCACCGCGTTACCGTGTTGGGCTGCGCTTTCAAGCCCAACTCGGACGACGTCCGCGATTCGCCAGCACTCTCCGTGGCCGGTTCGCTTTCCCTAGCAGGAGCCGCCGTGACGGTCTATGACCCGCAAGGTATGGAGAACGCTAAGAAGGTGTTCCCGACGTTGAACTACGTGGCGTCGGCAAGCGAGGCGCTCAAGGACACCGAGCTGGTCATCCTCGCTACTGAGTGGCAGGAATTCCGCGACCTCGACCCGGCTGAGGCCGGCGAGCTCGTGGCCCGCCGCCACATCATCGATGGGCGCAACGTGCTCAGCGTCGATGCTTGGCGCGAGGCTGGCTGGACCGTCGAGGCGCTTGGTCGCGTCCTTCCGGCACAGTAAACGCCGCAATCGCGGTGGTCAGCGGTACCGCAAGTGTCAAGGCCATCGCGCCCAGCAGGGAGCGCAGAACCTCCGTGGCGACGAGGTCACTGGAGAGGATCTGCAGGGCTGGGCGCTGCGCCGCCGTGATGAGCATGAGCAGGGGCAGGGCCGCGCCGGTATAGGTCAGCACGATGGTATACACCATGGAAGCGATATGGTCGCGGCCCACCTTCATGGCTGACATGAAAAGCGCGCCGGGCCCGGCTGCGGGGTCGGCGGCGTGGAGCTCGCGCACGGTGGAGGCCTGCGCCACCGCGATGTCGTTGAGGCTGCCGAGCGCGCCGATGATGAACCCGCACAGCAGCACGCCCACCACGGAAACCCCTGGCATGTAGAGCAGTAACTTGAGGTTATCTTCCGAGCTCGAGCCTGTTAGCGCCGTGCTGCTTATCGACGCCCACCCCAACGCCCCCGACAACGCTAGCGCCACCAATGCGCCTCCCAGGGCGGAGGCTGATTTCCAGTTCACGCCGTGCACGAGAGGAACGGCGAGGAAAAGGATGGCCGCGCAGGTCACGAGCGCTAGTGGCAGCGCCGAATGGCCCTCAATGAGAGAGGGGATGAGGTAGAAGAAGACGATTGCCAAGCTGATTACAAGACCCACCAATGCGCGCAGTCCGTGCCAAGCGGCGAAGCCGACGATGACAAGGGCCGCGATGATAGCCCACAACGCAAGGTTTCCATTGCGCTGAAAATCAGCGAAGGCATAGGTGCCGTCGCTGGAAACTGTCAGAATTACCTCGTCACCGGGGTGGAGGGTCGGGTCACTGGCCACGCCATAGAATACGAGCTGCGTCTTGCGGCCTGCGTCTGCGCCGGAGGTCAGGTCAATGAGGGCGCGGGAGCAGGAGGTGTCGTCGCCCTCGGCGGGGATGAGCGGGGCCTCATCGAAGGCGCGGCCCGTGTGGGGATCGGAGCACAGGTGGTTATCCACGGTCTCGACGGTGCCTTCGACTTGTGGATGATTGAGGGCGTAGGTGGTGGAAAAGTCCGGGCTGGTGTGCTCAGTGAGCGCGCTGGTGGGGCGGAGGATGAATAGTCCCGCGAGGGTTGCGAGGGCCGTGATGGCAAGAAATCCTAGGAGCCCCGTGCGCCACGGGCTGAGGTTAGTCATGCCTACTATTGTGAATGAGATTCATAATAAAGAAAAGTATTGCTGATACGGTCAACAAGTTATCCACAGGCTGGCGGCGGTGCCGTTGTGCGGTGCGGGTGGGGCGTTTAGCGTTGCTGGCATGAACCTCGTGGCCGGCGTTGCGGGGCTCAGCTTCGAGCAGCTCCGGGCGTGGGGTCCGGAGTCTGTGGCGCGTTCCTTGCTGGCGCTTTACGACGTCTACTTTGCCCCCACCTCCTTTAACCGCAAACAAGCGCGTGCCGTTTCGGCGGCGCGCGCTAATGGGCACGACCTGCCCACGCTGCTGCTCATTGAACGCTTCGCAGGACAGCTTAAGAAGCAGCGTGAGGCGTGGGATTTGCGCGTTGAGTTGTGCGGCATTGCTGGTGATGAAAAGGCCGTGGCCCGCTATGCGCGCAAGCGCATTCGTGAGCTCAACCCACCGCCCGCGCCGAAGCCGGGCGTGACAATTCGCCGCGGCAAGGAACTGTCGAAGCTCACGCTCACGGCCCCGGCCGCGCTCATCGAGGACCTGCGTCCCAACATCGACGAAGACGATCCCGTCGGCTCGTTTACGGCTGCGTTTCGAGAAGGCCGCCTCGCCCGCCCCGCACCCCAGACCCTCGCCGTCATGGAGCTTCCCGAGTACGCCACAATCTTGGGCCGCTTGGGCGACCCGTCCACCCCGCGCCCCGACTCCGCAGAATCGAATGCGCCTTCCTCGGCACCTCTTTCCTGCACAACAGCGTCTTCTGCAGCCACAACTCCTGCTTCCAGCCAGCCCGCCGACGCATCACCGTCTAATGATTCTGACGAGCCTGCCATTGGAGAGACATCCGGCCACGACACCACAGCGTCCGGTGAGCGCACAGCGCCGGACCTTGGGGATATCGTGATTCAGCTATCCAACGGTGCCAAGATCACGGGCAAAGAGCTCATCGAGCGGGAGCTCGCGGAAGAAGGCCTCGTCATGCTCGTCGACCGCGTCAAAGGCCCCGTCGAACTCCACCGCACCCAGCGCGTTGCTTCGGAGAAGCAGCGCATCATGGCCAGCGGCGAGCAACCCACCTGTGCCTGGGGCCGTTGCCTGTGCGGCGCCGACTATTGCCAGATACACCACATCCAAGAATGGAGACACGGCGGCGAAACGAATCCTGAAAACCTCACCCCGCTGTGCAAATACCACAACGCTATTAACGGACTGCCGGGTCGTGGCCGCATCGTGCGGGAAAACGGCAAGGTTAAGTGGGTGCCGGCTGCTCCCCGCGATCCGCGGGAACCGGTACATCCGCACCGCGCACCACGCGCCCAGCGGATTCACGAAAACCGTCAAGACACAGTAAGCACCGTTGCGGTGCCTAGCACAAGCCGTCGCGCCCAGACCGCAAAGCCGGCCGAACCACCGACATCCACACGTTCTGAGCCGGGAAGCCCCGCCCCGCCGGAGCGCTAACGCTTGAGGCAAAGGGGGGCGCATCCTGCGCGCACTCTTTTGTGCTGAGTGCGGCTCTTTGCGCCTGCCCGATCGCGCGAAGTCCCGTCCCGCTGGACCTGCGCGCCGTAGATACTGCACAACAAGGCAGGGATGTCGGTGGCGCGCTACTGGCGGTAGCTCACCAGGAAGTTGCCGAGCCGCTCGATCGCGTTCTCCAGCTGCGAAGCCCACGGCAGCGTGACCACGCGGAAGTGATCCGGCGTGGGCCAGTTAAAGCCGGTGCCCTGCACCATGAGGATTTTCTCGGCGCGCAGGATGTCGAGCATGAGCTTCGCGTCATCGTGAATCTCATACACCTCCGGGTCCAGGCGCGGGAAGCAATATAGCGCGCCCATCGGCTTCGTCACGGACACGCCTGGAATCTCGTTGAGCTTCTCGTATGCGACATTGCGCTGCTTGAGCAAGCGCCCGCCCTCACCGGTGAGCTCATAAATCGACTGCCGCCCACCAAGTGCGACCTGAATCGCGTGCTGCGCCGGTACATTCGGGCACAGGCGCGTGCCCGCCAGCAAATCCAGGCCCTCAATGAAACCGCGGGCATGGGACTTCGGGCCCGTCAGCACCATCCAGCCCGCGCGGTAGCCGGCCACGCGGTAGGCCTTCGACAGGCCATTAAACGTGATCGTCAGCAAGTCCGGCGCCAGCGAGGCAATCGAAATGTGCTTCGCGCCGTCATAAAGAATGCGATCATAAATCTCATCCGCCAGAATCAGCAGGTTATATTCGCGCGCTACGTCCACGATTTTCTGCAGCGTTTCACGCGAGTACACGGCACCCGTCGGGTTATTCGGATTAATGACCACAATGGCCTTGGTCTTCTCCGTTACTTTCGCGCGAATATCTTCAATGGAGGGATTCCAATCGTCCTCCTCATCGCACAAATAGTGCACAGGCGTGCCACCCGCCAGCGACGTCGCCGCCGTCCACAGGGGGTAGTCAGGGGCGGGGATGAGAACCTCATCGCCGTCGTCAAGCAGCGCCTGCGTCACCATCGAAATCAGCTCGGACACGCCGTTGCCCAAGTACACGTCATTGACGTCGAAGCTGGGGAAATCCTCCAGCTCATAGCGGGTTACAATCGCGCGCCGTGCCGGGATAATACCCTTCGACGTGGAGTAGCCCTGCGAGGTCGGCAGCGCCGCAATCATGTCGCGCATGATGACATCCGGCGCATCGAAACCAAACACCGCCGGGTTGCCGGTGTTGAGCTTCAGAATGCTGTGCCCGTCGAGCTCCATGCGCTCGGCCTCCGTGGAAACCTCGCCGCGAATATCGTAGGCAACGCCTTGTAGTTTGGTGGATTGATCAAAAATCCGGTTGTGTGTCATGCCGGATATGTTACTTCTGGTTCCACTGCTCCAGCTTGCGTTTGGCCAGATTCATCGCATCGCCGGTGATTTCGCTTGCTTGACGACGCCTCTCCGCCCACTGCGCCTGCTCCAACGCCCGCATCTGCGCGCGTTCCTCCGCGCCCGCGGCCTTGAGCTCGCGCATACGCTGGCGCTCGATCTGGCGCGGCGACGGGCGATGCCAGGATTCCGGGCCCACCTTGGCCACGTACAGCATGATCCACAGCGCAGGGATGAGGAAGAGCAAACCCGTTCCGGTCAGCGCGGCGGTGACGCCGGACAGGGCACCGAAAGATGCAATCGAACCGAACAACAACCCCAGCGTGCCCACCATGGCCGTGGCCAGTCGAGGCTTCTTCGTAGCCTGGTAGGCGCGCTCCATTTCACCTTGGGAGTAAATCTTGAGCTCCGTGCTGGCCTTGGTGGGGATATCCATGAAGACGGCCGCCAGCTCGCGGCGAGTCGTCGCCTCCATTATCGCGTCGGTGCGCTGTTCAAACTCGTCCATCGATAGACGGCCTTCACCCAAGGCTTGGGCGAGGTCATTGACGGCGTTGGTCCGTTCGGCGTCGGAAAGCCGCATGCTGAAAGGATTAGTCACAATAGCCATCCTAACAGTCTATTTAGCTTGCTCCTTTTCGCGCACGAGCCCGGAGAGGAACGGGAAGATAGCCACGGTGAGCGCGCCACCGGCGATGAAGATCGAGGCCATTTCTGTATCGACGATGCCCGAACTCACCGCAAGCGTCATCACCGCCACGATGATGGGCAGGCCGGTTGCCGCATAGAGCGCCACTTGGAGGCGCTCGCGGGTGGTTTCGACGTCGGAGCCCGTGTGGTGGATATTTTCGCGCAGGAACACTGGCAGGCCGCGGGTCACCAGGATAAGAAGCGGGATGCCGAGGACCTTGAGGGGCTCGTCCACGATGACCTTCCAGTCAATCGCCATGCCGGAAACCACGAAGAAGACCGGGATGAGCATGGAATAAAACACCACGTCGAGGCGGTTCTCCAAGCCCTTATGGAACTCATCGGGCACGATGCGGTTCAGGATGATGCCCGCTGCGAAGGCCCCCAGCACGATATCGAGCTCAAAGACGGCGGTGACCGCCATGAGGATGGCCAGAATCAAAATGATGAGGCGCATGATGGTCTGGTTCGTTGAACCCGCCCCAGAGATGAAGGCGTCCTTGAACCACGGCATGAGCGTCGTAATAGCAAAGGGCATGATGGCCACGGCGACCGCGATTGCGATGAAGGCCAGAAGAATCAACATCGTGGTCCACGTGGAGCGCGTTCCCAAAAGGAGCGCCATCGCGGTAATCGGCGCAACCTCACCGATGGCGCCGTGGATGACCACGGAATCGCCCACCCGCGTGCCAAGCAGCTTGTCCTGCTTGAGCATCGGCGTGATGGTGCCCAGTGCCGTCGACGTCAAAGCAATTGCCATGACGATGGCACCCGGGATGTCATCCATGAGGAAGTACGCGCCGACGCCACACACCACCATGCAGATGAGCCACGTGGACAGCCCCGTCGCGGCTTCCTTCGACTTCAGGCTGGCGAGGTCAATTTCAAAACCCGCAAGCAGGAACAGCGCGCCAACGCCAAGCTCCTTGAGCATCCCGATGCCGGGGTCTTCATGGGCCAGGCCCAACATCGATGGGCCGATGAGCATGCCGAAGAAAATGAGCAGCGCCACGGCCGGCATCTTCTTGCCCAAGGCATGAGACACCAACGGCGCCAACAGCGCCACCGCCATAATCCATGCGAAGGACACCAGCGAGTTGGTGTAGTTGGTCTCGCCCGAGGCGAGGACGTAGGTTACGTCAATTTGCATGGGGTAGAGCGTACCTGTGGGGTATCAGGCACGCCTACCCCGTGCGTTGGTGGTGTGGCCGACGTCGCACTAGTCGCCCTTGCTTGCCGACGTCCCCGGAGCCTTCGGCGCCGCTGGCGCGTCTGGCACAGATGGTGCCTTCGGTGCGGCTGGTGCGCTTGGCGCTGCTGGAGCAGCCGGCACACTGGGCGCAGCCGGCGCTGCGGGCGCCTGAGGTGCGCTGGGCGCGGCTGGAGCCTTTGGTGCCGCGGGTGCGCTGGGTGCCGCCGGTGGTGTCGGAGCGGACGGCGCTGCAGGAGTGCTGGGCGCAGTTGGAGGTTTCGGTGCCGAAGGAGCCGCCGGCGCATTAGGCGCTGCGGGTGCTTGCGGCGCGCTTGGCGCAGTCGGAGCTGCGGGTGCCTGAGGTGTGCTGGGGGCCGCCGGTGCTCCAGGGGCGGATGGAGCCGTTGGGGCAGCCGGTGGTGTCGGTGCGGACGGCGCGGCGGGTGCGCTGGGGGCAGCCGGAGCCGCCGGTGCAATCGGAGCGCCAGGGGAGGAAGGAACTGCTGGAGCAGTAGGCACGGTTGGCGCGGACGGAGCTTGGGGCGCAGTGGGTGCTGCAGGAGCGCTGGGGGCAGCCGGAGGCGTCGGCGCTGCAGGTGCCTGCGGCGCAGAGGGAGCGCTTGGTGCGGACGGCGCTGTGGTGGGGGCCTGCGGGGAGCTTGTCGGTGCAGATTGCGCAGCGGGTGCTTCCGGGGAAGGCGCGGTGGAGACCGGCAGGCGGCGAGGCGTGTCGAGGAAGGCCTTCTCGCGCGGGGCAGGGAGGTCGCCGGAGGGGGCGATGGCGCTGCGCAGCATGAGCGCCACATCGCTGACCTGAGTTTCCGGTGCGATGGACTTCACGCCGCCCGTGAGCATGACGTTGCAGAACGGGCAGCCCGTCGCGATCTGTTCCGCGCCCGTTGCCACGGCCTGCTCCGAGCGGAACTCGTTGATGCGCTTGCCTAGCTTTTCCTCCATGAACATGCGCGCGCCACCGGCGCCGCAGCAGAAGGCCTCGTCGCGGTTGTGGTCCATCTCCGCTAGCGACGCACCGGTCGCCTCCACGAGCTCACGCGGCGGGTCGAAGACCTTGTTGTGGCGGCCCAGGAAGCACGGGTCGTGGTAGGTCACCGGCTTGCGGTTCTCCGGGGAGCGCGGCACCGGCACAAGCAGCTTCTCCCGCACCAAACGGTTAAGCAGCTGCGTGTGGTGCAGCACGTCGAAGTGGCCGTCGAAGTCGGGGTACTCGTTGCGAATCGTGTTGAAGCAGTGCGGACACGTCGTGATGATTTTGCGCTGGCCTTTGGGGACGCCACGGAAGGCGTCGTTAAGCGTGGCGACGTTCTGCTCCGCCATCACCTGGAACAGGAACTCATTTCCGGCACGGCGCGCCGGGTCACCGGTACAGGTCTCGCCCGTAGCCAACACACCGAACTTCACGCCGGCGGTGTGCAGCATGTCCACCACGGCGCGCGTCGTGGCGCGGCCCTTGTCGTCATACGTGCCCGCGCAACCGACCCAGAACAGATACTCCAGGTCCGAAAAGTCTTCCGCGTCCTCACCAATAATCGGCACCTCGATGCCATCGGCGCGCGCCTCGTCGATCCACGCGCGGCGCTCCGAAGCATTGCGTCCCCACGGGTTGCCCTTCGTCTCCATGTTCTTAAACAACCCGGTCAGCTCCGACGGGAAGTCGGACTCCGCCAGCACCTTAAACCGGCGCAGGTCCGCCACGTGGTCGATGTGCTCGATGTCTACCGGGCACTGGTCCACGCACGCACCGCAGTTGGTGCAGGCCCACAGGACATCATCATCAATCGTGCCCGCCATCGCCAGCACGTTGAGCCCCTCGTGCGGGTTGTAGTTATCCAGCGCGCCCTGGCGCAGGTCCATCATGAGCTTCTTCGGGCTCAGCGGCTTCTCAGTGTTCCACGCGGGGCACAGGTCCTGGCAGCGGCCGCATTCGGTGCAGGAGGAGGCGTCGAGAAGCATCTTCCAGCTCCCCGGCTCGAGGTCCTCCAGGTCCGGCGTGGGCACAGCCCCCAGCGCTTTTTCACCCGTGGCGTTGCGCTGGAAGAAGATGTTGAAGAAGGCCATGAAACGGTGCCACATCACGCCCCACTGGAAATAGCGCGCGATGCATGCGATGAACACCAGGCCCGTCAGCAGCTTCACCAGGGCAAAGAATTGCACCGTGCTTGGCGACGCCTGTATAACCCCCGCCACACGCATGGTCAAGAAATCAGCCCACGGGGAGCCGCCGCCATAGGTGGCGATGGCGGAGGCCTTGACGGCGAGCATGCCGAGGCCCTCGAGGAGCACGATGGCCTCCACCAGGCGTGCGGGGAAGACCTGGGAGTTGTAGAAGCGGCTGCCGCGCTCGGTGTGGCCGAGTTTCAGGCGCACGCCAATGAGGAAGCAGATGCCCAGCACGGTGCCGATGGCGAGGACCTCTTCGATGAAGTGGTAGACCGGCCAGTCGCCCAGCCACGGCCAGCCTTTATCGGGCGCAAAGGTTTGGATATAGGCCTCGAACCACACGATGGCGCCGAAGAGGAAGCCCACCATGACGAGCCAGTGCGCGGCATTGACCAGCGGCCGGCCTTTGAAGTGGGTATGGCCGAAGACTTCGATAAGCACACGGCCGAGGCGCGCCAGGGGGCGGTCGGTACGGTTTAGCTGCGTGGGGCCGCCGGAGCGGATGAACCGAAACAGCGCCGTGAGGCGGTAGAAAAAGTACAGCCACACCGGGACCGATGCGGCGATGGCAACCCAGCCGAACATGCGCGCTCCTTTAATTGCTGCTGTGTGTGCCTCTTACCTTAAATCCTCGGCCCCGAAATCAGTGAGTCAGCATTCAGCTAGTGTTTTCGGAGGCCGAGAAATAAGCTGACGTGTATGGGAAGAATCAGTGCGCCGAAGGCGGCGGTGGGGCTCATCGCAGGATTTGCGGCTTTCGGCGTGACGGGGTTTGCGGTGGCGCAAGGCGGTCTGACGGCAAATCTGGCGCTATCGGGAACGTTCTTCAACGTCAACATGCGGCACTTGGAAGGCGAGGCTTTCTCGCTCTTCGTGGATAGTGACAAGAAGGGCGAGGAGGACGTGCCGACGGCCCGGTTGAAGATGGAGCACGCGGTGGCCTCGGATCTTTGCCTCTACGTCACGACGGACCTGCCGGCGGTGGGGGAGGCCACGCTGGCGCTGAAGGCGAAGGGCGATAACAGCGTGGAGGCCACCGACTTGTTGGTTGGTGCGTCGGACATCGAGGGTTCGTTGGTCATGGAGGATGCGAACGTGGGCATCGATGCGCGCCAGCTGTCCACCACCGCGGATCCCGGAACGTGGGGCCTGTATGCAAAGAAGGTTTCGCTGACTGCCGACGACGTCCGTGCCACCTCCATCGGCGCCAAGACGCTGTCAGCACAGAACGTGGGCGTATCCGTGGAACGGGGCCGCGGAAATGGCTGCTGATCGGTTTAAGGCGTGGCGCGGTGGGCGGCCCTTCATCCCGGGCTTGCTGCTCATACTTTCGGGAATCGTTATCGCCACGCCCGCGTATTTCACCGTGCACATCTCGGACCTGTTGGTCATGATTTCCACGGTGTCGGGCGTGTCCACGCTGCTTATCGGGGCGCTGTTGGTCATGTTCGGCTTAGGCGCGTGGTTCCGCCCGGCCACCTCGACGTACCTGGGAGTGCTCGGCATCATCGTGGCCGTGATTGCGCTGCCTACCTCTAACTTGGGAGGCTTCCTTATCGGCACGCTGCTCGGCATCATTGGCGGCGCGCTCACTCTGGCGTGGGAGCCTACCGATGTTTAAGCACCGTCCTTCGCGCTCACGGAGCGTGTTGTTCGTGGCCGCCATGGTCGCTGCGGCGAGCGCGACGGGCGTGAGCGCGCAGGTCGCCCCGGCGCAGCCCTACTTTTCCACCGTGAAGGCGGACGAGGTCACGCTAACGGGAAACGTGAAAGCCACGCTGGGCACGATGCCCACCCGCGACGGCGAGGTGCGCGTTATCGAGCTCACCGGCGATCGCCTTGCCGTGCGCAACCTGGCCATCACCTTGCCCGGCAACGCCGGCGATGGCCTGCTCACCACCGGCGGTTCAGTAACCACCGTGGAGCCCGCGCGCATCGTGGCGACCTCGCTGACCGCCACGCCCACCGTCGAGGGCGCGCGCACCGTGCCCGTCACGGCGGATCTCACCAGCGGCGATATCAATGCCGTCCTCGATCAGCTCGGAATTCCCCCTGCTCCGGACGCCGAGCTTCCCGACGCCTTCATGGAGCACCTTTCCTTAAGCGACGTCACCCTCGAGTTGGCGAACCTCACGGGTGACACGTTCTCGGCCCCGAGGATGTCCGTGACCGTCGACTAGTCCTCGCGGAACTGGGACTGGTGGAGGCGCCAGTAGGCGCCGTGGGCGTCGAGAAGCTCGGCGTGGGTGCCCTGTTCCACGATGCGTCCTTCCTCCATGACGATGATGATGTCGGCGTCACGAATCGTGGACAGGCGGTGCGCGATGATGAAGGAGGTGCGGTCAGCGCGCAGCGCGTTCATGGCGTCCTGAACAAGCACCTCGGTGCGGGTATCCACGGAGGAGGTCGCCTCATCGAGGATGAGGAGCGCCGGCTGCGCCAGGAAGGCGCGCGCGATGGTGATGAGCTGGCGCTCGCCGGAGGAAATCGCGCCATTGTCCTGATCGATGACGGTGTCATAGCCCTCAGGCAGCGCGTGGACGAAGCGGTCCACGTAGGTGGCCTTGGCGGCGGCGATGACCTCCTCGTCGGTCGCGTCGAGGCGGCCGTAGCGGATGTTGTCCATGATGGTGCCCTCGAAGACCACGGCGTCCTGCAGCACCATGCCCACCTGGGAGCGCAGCTCGTGGCGCGACATCTGCGCGGTGTCGACGCCATCGAGGCGGATGGTGCCGGAATCGATGTCGTAGAAGCGCATGATGAGGTTGACCAGCGTGGTCTTGCCAGCACCCGTGGGGCCCACGATGGCGGCGGTCTGGCCCGGCTCCACGCGGAGGGAAAGGTCCTGGATGAGCGGGGCATCGTAGCCGAAGTCCACGTCATCGAACTCGACGAGGCCCTTGGCGCGTCCACCCAGGCGGGAGGTGGTCTCCTCGGCGGGTTCTTCCTCCGCGTCGAGGAACTCGAAGACGCGCTCGGCCGAGGCCACGCCCGATTGCACCTGCTGCATCATTCCGCCGAGCTGGCCCAGCGGCTGGTTGAACTCGCGGGAGTACTGGATGAAGGCCTGGGCGCCACCCAGCGTGAGGTTGCCGGAGGCCACCTTCAACGCGCCGAGCACCGCGATGACCACGTAGGACAGGTAGGAGATGAACTGCATGATCGGCATCATCATGCCCGCCAGGAACTGCGCCAGCGAGGCGGAGCGGAAGAGCTCCTCGTTGCGCTTATCAAAGTCCTCCGTCATGGAATCGATGCGCCCGAAGACGGTCGCCAGGTCGTGGCCGGAGAAGGCTTCCTCGACCTGCCCGTTGAGGTCACCGGTGGCCTTCCACTGCGCCTTGAACTGCTTCTGCGCGCGCGAGCCGACGACCCCGATGACCACACCGGTCAGCGGCAGCGCCAGCAGCGCCACGAGGGCCAGCTGCCAGGACACGGTGAACATCATGACCGTGATGCCGATGACCATGAGCAGGTTATAGAACAGCTGCGAAATGGCCTGCTGCAGCGCCGTCTGGACGTTGTCGGCATCGTTGGTGGTGCGCGAAAGAAGGTCGCCGCGCGACTGCGTATCGAAGTAGTTCAGCGGAAGCCGGTTGATCTTCGCCTCGATGCGCTCGCGCAGATCGAAGACAACCTTCATCACCAGCGAGTTGAGCAGGTAGCCCTGCCACCACTGGAAGAGCGAGGACACCACGTACATCGCAATCACGATGCCGATGACCGTGCCCAGCTTGGAAAAATCAATGCCGAAGCCAGGGTTCAAGTCCATGGCGGAGGCCATGTCCGCGAACTTATCCTGCCCGCCCGCGCGCAGAGCGGCGATGGCCTGCTCCTTGGTCATACCGGCGGGCAGGTGGCGGGAAATGACGCCGGAGAAGATGACGTCGGTGGCCTTGCCCATAACCTTGGGCGCGGCCACGGCGAGGAACACGCACACGAGGTTCATCGCGGCAATCGCGACAAGCTGCGCCTTGAATGGCGCGAGCAGACCAAAGAGACGCTTGGCGGAGGGCCAAAAATTCTTGGCCTTGCGCGGCGCGTTTTCGCCGGTCTTCTGCTCGATCTCGGCTTCTAACGTCGCGTTGTCTTGCTCAGTCATTTATGCCACCTCCTGGGATTCCACAATTTCGCGGTACGTCGTCGAGCTTTCCAGCAGCTCCTCGTGCGTGCCGCGGGCCACGACGCGCCCGGCGTCCATGACCAGAATCTGATCCGCATCCACGATCGAGCTCACGCGCTGCGCCACGATGATGGTCGTCGCCTTCGCGGTGTATTCCCGCATGGCGTCGCGTACCGCGGCATCCGTGAGCACGTCGAGCGCGGAGAAGGAATCATCAAAGAGGTACACCAGCGGCCGCGCCACCAGCATGCGTGCGATGGACAGGCGCTGGCGCTGGCCGCCGGAAACGTTGGTGCCGCCCTGGGAGATGTGCATGTCGAGGTCCTCGACGAAGTTTGCCTGGGCCACGCGCAGCGCTTCCCACAGCTCCTCGTCGGTGGCGTCCGGGGCGCCGAGGCGCAGGTTGGAGGCCACGGAACCGCTAAACAGGTACGGCTTCTGAGGCACGAGGCCCACACGCTTGACGACGTCCCCTCGTGCCATATCGGCGATATTGGTGCCGTCGAGAAGCACGCGCCCCTTCGTCGGGAGGTAGAGGCGCGGGATCAGGGAGAGTGCGGTGGTTTTGCCGGAACCGGTCGCGCCGATGAGAGCGGTGGTGGTGCCGGGGGTGGCGGTGAAGGAGACGTCGTGAAGCACGGGCGCTTCGGCGCCGGCGTACTGGAAGGTGACGTTGTCGAACTCGACCACGCCCTCGGAGCGCTCCGGGGTGAGCGGGGTAGCGGGCTCGACGATGGAAGGATCGTGCTCGAGGACGTCGGTGATGCGGCGTGCGCAAATGACGGCGCGGGGCAGCATCATGGCCATGAAGGTGCCCATCATGACGGCAGCGAGGATCTGCAGCAGGTACTGCAGGAAGGCGGTCAGGGAGCCGACTTCCACGAGGCCATCGTCGACGCGGTGGCCGCCGAACCACAGAACCGCGCCCGTGGCCACGTTCAGGATGACGGTGATGATGGGGAACATGAGGACGAACAGCTGGCCCACCTTGAGCGAGAGGTTGGTGATGTCGCGGTTGGCGGTGCGGAAACGCTTGGCCTCGTGCTCCTCGCGGGTGAAGGCGCGGACGACGCGGATACCGGCGATTTGCTCGCGCAGCGTGCCGTTCATGACGTCGAGCTTTTCCTGCCACGAGCGGAAGAGCGGCATGAGGCGCACGATGATGACGGAGATGGCGGCCAGCAGCACGATGACGGACACCGCGACGAGCCAGGACATTCCGGCGTCTTCGCGGATGGCCATGATGATGCCGCCGATGGACATAATGGGGGCGGCAACCATGAAGTTGAGCATCATCATGTAGACCATCTGGACCTGCTGGACATCGTTGGTGCCGCGGGTAATGAGGGTGGCGGTGCCGAAATTGCTCATGTCTTCGGCGGAGTAGCGGGTGACGCGGCGGAAGACTTCGGAGCGCAGGTCACGGCCGAGGCCCATCGCGGTGCGGGAGCCGAACCAGATAGCGGCGATGGCGGCGCTGACCTGGATGAAGGCCACGATGAGCATGATGCCGCCGGTGTGCCAGATGTAGTCGATGTCTACTTGGGCAACGCCCTTGTCGATGATCTTCGCGTTGAGCGAAGGAAGGTAAAGCGTTGCTGCGGTGGACAGTGCTTGGAGAAGCAGCACCGCGATGACGTAGCCGGTATACGGCTTCGAGCGGGATATGAGGATACGTAGGAGTTCCATAGACCAACGTTTCATGTGAGCGGCCTGGAAAGGCCAAAGGTCAATGACCGCGCAAGTCTATCCCCTAGTACGCGCGATCGCTAGCCCGGGCGCTAGCTCGCGCGTGGGGTGTGCAAGATGAATGACTCCGGTGGGGTTAGGCGCTCTACTGCGAGAGCGATCCGCTGCGTCGAAGTCTCTCCCACGCGCATGGCGTGGTGGAGGACTGCTCCTTCGTAGAGGGCATCAAGCCCCAGCGTGGTGGGTTCATCAAAATATGTGGACAGGACTTTTTGGCACGCCCGTGTCCACTCCAGAAGGATCATGCGGTGGCGCGGGCGGCGCAGCGACAACGAGTAAAGCTCGCTGCCCAGGATGATATCGGTGCGTGAACGGGCGGTAGCCGAGAGCATGTCCACAGTGGCGGCCCGTGCTTCTTCGAGGGTGGAGACGCCTTCATAGAATTCCCGAAACTCAGTCACCGAGCGGTGCGTGAAGTCCTGGAATGCGGCGTTGATGAGGCCGTCTTTATCGGTGAAATAGTAGGCAATGGAGCCGAGTGCCACGTGTGCCTCGGCGGCGACCGCCCGTAAAGATAGCCCGGCAACGCCTTCGCGAACGATGGTGTTAAGGGCCGCAGTCAGGATGAGTTCTCTGCGCTGTGGCTGTGCATCTTCTTTAGACATCGTGCTCCCTGTGTGTGACGGGCCTTCAGTCTAGTGCTCGTTTGCGCCGAGCGGCGAGGGTTTTATCGGGCCTGGCTGGGGGCCTTCTTCGTGAAAATCTTCCAGAGGCCAAGAAGCGCGACGACGGCCCATACTGTCTCAACAATGAACAGGCCTGGGTTAAAGGGAGAAATGGCGGTGTAGACGAATCCGGTCGCGCCGAGGAAATTAAGGGATTGGTACAGCGGGGAATCGGCTGTCAGGACGCGGAAGTTGAGCAGGCCGTAGGCCACGACGAACAGGATGCCGGCGATGATGCCGATTTCGAAAGCGAAGCTCATGGGGGTGATTCTTTCTGTCAAAATGGAGGCGGGTCGGGTGAGCCCTAGCTTTGGGCAGTGTTCTTCTTACGGTCTAGGTAGATGCGGATAATTCCATACAGACCGAAGAGGGACCAGATGAGTTCAGTGAAGAAGACGCCGGCGTTGAAGGGCGTGGCGGCTGAGGCGGCGAGGAAACCGGCGCCAATGAAGTTGAGGATTTGGTATGGGTAGTCATCAACCGTCCATTTCCCAAGGTTGAGCATTGCGAAGGCGAAAAGCAGTGCTACAGAGGCGATGAGTCCGAAAATGACCATGGCAGACATTTAAGAAGCATGTCCTTTCAAGAATGGTGTGGGTGGTACATCGATGCTTCTCCGGAGCGTGGCTACCCTTGAAGCGCGTAGCGAATTGAGCGCGAGGATGAGGGCAGAAATTAGCGTTGAGCTCGACATTGCCAAGTTAAACACCGCTTCATCGCGTGCGATAAATGGGACAAACGGACGGTTTCTGAACGCTTGTCTAAACCGCAGCTAGTAGACGTGGGCGCAATTTGAACAGTCGTCCATATTCGCTGTAACTCATGGTGTGGGGTTTACTGAGTTTCAGGGAGCTGAGAAGAGCTCCAGCCTGCCTCGAGCGTTGCCAATCTCCGGTAGGGCAGGCGTTGCCAGCAGGTGACGGTAGCGAGTCATCTGGACACGAGTGCCCAGCAATGGTCACGGGCGCAGCACGCCTGCGGACCGCAGCGGGCGCGATAGGAGAAGTAGCTCATGTCTGCCATACCTTCATCGGTTGACCCAAACCTTCATGACATCTCTTTGCACGTCAAGCCGGGCAAAGAGCGTGCACCGTTCTTCCGCTATATTCGCATCAACCTGCCAAAGCTAACCCGCGTCATGATAGTGGCCATCATGGCCCTACAAGGGGGATTGGCCTGGTACGTGGCGCGGGCCGAGTTTTCGATTTTTCCCGAGCAAGAGATTGTCCTCTATCTCCTCGTTGCATTGTGCGCCGTCGTTGTTGTTCTTGGTGCCGTGACGCCGTGGCGTGTGTGGGATTTCGGACTCATTCCCGCCGTGGGTTCACTGCTTCTGTTTTTCGGCGGTCTCGCCGGCACCCCGCCATGGGTATGGAACGGAGCCGATGTGTACCTCGCCGCCGCATGGAATACCACAGCACTGTGTGGTCTCGCCTACCTCGTCGTGTACTGGGCGCTGGACTATGGCGTGCTCGTTGCTTATCCCGACGATCAAGGTTTTGAGGACTAATCATGTTGACTGAATTTCCCGTTTGGCTACGTATCGAACATTTTGTCAATATCCTCTTTGTCACGCTGTTCATCCGTAGCGGTATCGAAATCCTAGGCACGTTCCCTAAGCTGCATCGTTCGATTCACACGCCCCTAGGCAAACAATGGGCGCAGTTTTCTATCAAACAAAAGCGCAAGCGCAAGTACTTCCCAGTCTCCGGCGAATACGAAAACTACAGTCCAATCGTTTCCCTTCCAGGCTATGGTGCCTTGGGGCAAGGCCGCTATTGGCACTTCATCTCAGTGATGGGGTGGATGCTCCTACTGGTTATCTACTGGGGGCTCTTGCTGGCTACCGGCCAGTGGCGCCGCTACTGGCCCGAAAGCTGGGGAGTCTTTGCCCAAGCATGGGATGATCTAGTCCACTACCTTGGCTTCCAAATCCCCGGCGCGATGGACGGCTACCCGTTCAATGCAATCCAACAGCTGTCTTATGGCTTTGTTGTCCTCATCTTGCCAATGTGGATGATCCTCACTGGCATGTTCCAGTCGCCCGCTATCAATAACCACTTCCCGCGGATTTCCAAGGCGATGGGAGGCCGTCAGGTCATCCGCACCCTGCACTTTTGGGGCCTTGTGGCCTACCTTGTCTTCATCGTTATTCACGTGGGTATGGTGATCATGCATGGATACGGTCACGAGGTGTCCAAGATGGTCTTTGGGCATGCCGATAAGCCGGTGGCCGGCGGCATCATTTTCACCATGGGCATAATGCTTATTGTCTTTGTCCACATTTGGGCTACGAAGACCTCCCTTAAGCGCCCGATGGCAGTTGCCGCGTTGCATAACGCCGTGGTGCGCCCCTTCACCCGTTTCCTGCGCTCGAAGGTTCCTTCGCGCCAACGCGGGGTGTATGCCGATTCAGAGGTCACCAAGGCACCGCATCACCGGGCCTCGGGCATGCCACCCGGTACCGAGGAATACATGGCGCTCCTTTGTAATGGATTTGAAAAGGACTACGTGCTGGAGATTGGTGGGTTCGTCGAAAAGCCCATGCGTCTGACGTTGGAGGACCTACGCCGGCTTTCGGCTGGGTATTCCCAAAATACGGTGCACCATTGCGTTCAAGGATTTACCTCTGTCGGAAAGTGGGAAGGCGTTCCGTTGGCGCAGCTCTTGGATTTAGTCAAGCCACTGGACGGGGCTTCCGACGTCGTCGTGCACAGTTTCCAGAACATGACTCGCGACGACGATAACTACAACGGTTCGTACTACTACGAGTCCATGCCCATGGAGGAGGCCCGTCAGCCGGAAACGCTCATCGCAATTGGTTATGACGGCGGCGAGATTCCCATCAAGAACGGTGCGCCCATGCGCTTGCGACTGGAGACCTCCACCGGTTTCCGCTCTGCGAAGTGGCTTGACCGCATCGAAGTTGTCAATCGTTTCGACATTGTGGGCAACGGGCGCGGTGGCTTTTTCGAAGACACCGACAGCTACGACCGCCTACAAATGCTTTAGGAGTACGCCATGTCACGAGCACTCTATGAGGATCTTTACTTAAGCCCCGAACAGGTTGCGCGAGTGCGCAGCTACATCCGCCAGGTGGACTTCCACCTGCCAGGAGCGTCCAGCGCAGACTTTTCCATCAATCCACACGCTCGCTACCTGGGATACATGTTCCAACAGGAAGATTTGGAATCCTATGGCGTGGGTTTGGAATGCACCGCACCGGGAATGGAACACCAGCGCACGTTTATCAGAATGTCGCGCGGTCAGTTGTTGGGGCACGAGGATGCGCCTACTCTGCCGGTCAACGATCCCGTTATGGCAGCAGACGCCATGACGTTGCATCGCTTCTACGATAAAGAGCGCCGCCCGTTGCGCCATGGCGAGGAAACCTATTCCTCCGATGAGGGCGCTCCCGGCGCAGACATGGATTTGTCCATGGTTGAACAACAACTGCGCGATATCATGGCGTTTCACAATGGCGAACCGGTGCCAGGAAACCAGGAGATCTTGGATCTGCGCGTCTACTGGGGAACGCTTTTGGCAGGGCGCTACCCACGCTTGAAGTATTTGGAGAAAGCCGGACAGCTGTCAGCGCTGCAAGCTGACAGGTTGGGTGCGGTAGAGGCCGAGATCAACTCGGTCGAGGGGATCCTGCGTTCCCTAGGCTTAGCTACCCTCGAGGATCTCAACAAGCCAAAGCGCGAGGACGGTTAAAAGCAGACCGGGGCGCGCTGGGCCCGCGCCGTGACGGCGGCCCAGTCCTCGACGTCGTCGGTGGGCTGGCACAGGCCCTCCCACGTGGTGATGGCCACGCCGCGGGCCATGAGTTCCAAAAGAACAAGGTGGCGGTCGCCGGAGGCGGAGAGCTGGTTGAGGTCCGCGTGGGAAATATCGGCTCCGACGCGGACGTTGCCGATGAGCCGCAGCCGCGGCGTTGTCCCCTTTGGGCACGGCTCAGCAACGGATTCCGCGCCGGCGAGCCCAGCGAAGCGGCGCAGCAAACCGAAGGGCGCGGGGCGCTCGCAGTAGAGGTCCACGCACAGCCCGGCCCTGATGAGCCGTTCGGCGGTGGAGAGCGCGGCGGGGCTGTCCCCGACAATTGCGACACGCTGCATGAGAACCCCTTCAGTTCGGTAGGAATAGACTGTCTAGTCTGTAAATCTAGTCCGCTCGGTTCATTCTATCTAATTTTTATTCTCCCTAGTACCCAAGCTCACAGCCCCCGCGCCCCACTGTGGGGCTGCGCACACGCCCGCCTCCCTTTAATGTGAGGTGTCATGACCGAACCGATAAACCTGCTGGACCGCGGCGACTACCGCGATCCCAGCATTAGCCCCGAAGGCACCCGCGACACCGCGCCGCTCGAGCCTGCCGTGGCCCAGCGCAACCAGGAACTCGTCGAGGAGTGGGCCGACAAGCTTTATGACGCCTCCGCCGCGACCATCACCGAATGGGCCGCCGAGTACGCGCCCGGTCGGCTTGCCGTCACGATGTCCATGGAAAACACCGTGCTGGCCGAGCTAGCGCACCGCGCCCACTTAGACGCCGACCTGCTCTTCATCGACACCGGCTGGCACTTTCCGGAGACGTTGGAGGTAGCGGGGGACGTCGCCAAGCGCTATGCGGACCTGCCGCTCGTGCGCGTCCTGCCTATCTTGAGCCCCGAGGAGCAGGACAAGATTTATGGCCCGCGCCTGTACGCGCGCGACGTTGCCGCATATAACCGCATGCGCAAGGTGGAGCCGCTCAACATGGCCATGGACCCCTACGTCGGATGGGTAACCGGCCTGCGCCGCGCCGATTCCGAGCACCGCGCCACCGCCCCGGCGCTGAGCCTGGACCGCACGGGCCGGCTGAAGATTTCCCCGATTGTTACCTGGGACCTCGATGACACCGACGCTTATATCAAGGAACACGACCTCATCATCCACCCCCTCACCCTCCAGGGCTACCGCTCCATCGGCTGCGCGCCGTTGACCTTCCCTGTAGGCGAGGGCGAGGATGCGCGCTCCGGGCGCGTTTTCGCTGACGGCAAGACAGAATGCGGGTTGCACGAATAATGACTCTTTCACCACACCTTAAAGACTTAGAGAACGAATCCCTCCACATCCTGCGCGAAGTCGCCGGGCAATTCGACAAGGTAGGCCTGCTCTTTTCCGGCGGCAAGGACTCCGTCGTGGTCTTCGAGCTCGCCCGCCGCGCCTTTGCGCCGGCCACCGTGCCTTTCGAGCTCATCCACGTCGATACCGGCCACAACTTCCCGGAGGTCATCGACTTCCGCGATCAGCTCGTCGCGGAGACCGGCGCGCGCCTGCACGTCGCCCACGTCCAGGACTGGATCGATCGCGGTGACCTCCAGGAGCGCCCCGATGGCACCCGCAACCCGCTGCAGTCCGTGCCGCTGGTGGAGACAATCGCCGAGCGCGGCTACGACGCCGTCCTTGGTGGCGCGCGCCGCGACGAGGAACGCGCCCGCGCCAAGGAGCGCATCTTCTCCATCCGCGATTCCTTCGGCGGTTGGGATCCGCGCCGCCAGCGCCCGGAGCTGTGGGACCTCTACAACGGCGGCAAGATGGCCGGCGAAAACGTCCGTGTCTTCCCCATTTCCAACTGGACCGAGTCCGACATTTGGGAGTACATCGGCGCACGCAACCTTAAGCTTCCCTCCATCTACTACTCGCACCAGCGCGAGG
Source organism: Corynebacterium sp. HMSC056E09 (assembly GCF_001813425.1). Taxonomy (NCBI): domain Bacteria; kingdom Bacillati; phylum Actinomycetota; class Actinomycetes; order Mycobacteriales; family Corynebacteriaceae; genus Corynebacterium; species Corynebacterium sp. HMSC056E09. The sequence goes on along the minus strand of NZ_KV812495.1, from coordinate 44,702 downwards.
TGTTCAACCGCAACGGCATGTGGCTGACGCCGGGCGAGTGGGGCGGTCCCCGCGAGGATGAACCGCTGGAGACCCGCACCGTGCGCTACCGCACCGTGGGGGATATGTCCTGCACCGGTGCCGTGGAATCTACCGCTGCCTCGCCCGATGAGGTGCTCGCGGAAATCTCTATTTCCACCCTGTCCGAGCGCGGTGCCACCCGCGCCGATGACAAATTGTCCGAGTCCGCCATGGAGGACCGCAAGAAGGAAGGCTACTTCTGATGACGACTACCCTCGCACCGAATGTCGGCGCGCTCAAACAGCGCGATACCCTGCGCCTGTGCACCGCCGGTTCCGTCGATGACGGCAAGTCCACCTTCGTGGGCCGCCTGCTCTATGACACCAAGTCCGTGCTGGCGGACCAGGTGGAGTCCATGGAGCGTTCTTCTGCCGACCGTGGCTTCGATGGCATGGACCTCTCGCTGCTTGTCGACGGCCTCCGTGCCGAGCGCGAGCAGGGCATCACCATCGACGTGGCCTACCGCTACTTCGCCACGGACAAGCGCACCTTCATCCTCGCTGATACCCCGGGCCACGTGCAGTACACGCGCAACACGGTCACCGGCATGTCCACCTCCCAGGTGGTGGTGCTGCTTGTCGACGCCCGCAATGGCGTCGTCGAGCAAACCCGCCGCCACCTCAACGTGGCCGCACTCCTGGGCGTGCGCCACGTGATCCTGGGCGTGAACAAGATCGACCTGGTGGACTACGACGAGGCCACCTTCCGTGCGATGGAGACTGAGTTCAACGAGGTCGCCGCGCGTTTGGGTATCACCGATTCGGTGGCCATCCCGATCTCCGCGTTGAAGGGCGATAACGTGGTGGAACGCTCCACGAACATGCCGTGGTACGAGGGCCCGACGGTCCTCGAAACGCTCGAGACCGTCCCAGTGGCCACCGGCCGCGCCGATGATCTGGACCTGCGTTTCCCGATCCAGTACGTCATCCGCGAGCACGCCTCCGATTACCGCGGCTATGCCGGGCGTGTGAAGGCCGGGCACGTGGCGGTGGGGGATGAGGTGACGCTGCCGGGCGGGCGGACCTCGACGGTCACCGCGATTGATACCACCGACGGCCCGCTTGGCTCCGATGAGGCGGCGCGCGCCGGGGATTCCGTGGTACTTAGGCTGGCCGATGACATCGACTTGGCCCGCGGCGACCTCATCGCCGGTTCGCAGCGCCCGGAGGAGGTGCGCGAATTCGCCGCCACCGCGGTGGTCCTCACGGACAAGGAGCTGCGCGCGGGACAGATGGTGAAGCTGCGCTATGGCACAGCATTGGTCAAGGCGCGCGTGGCATCGGTGGACCGCATCCTCGACCTGGATGGCGTGGCGGATGTTGAGGCCCCGGAGTCCGCAGCACTCAATGACATCGCCTACATCACCGTCCAAACACAAGCGGAGCTTCCCGTCGAGGACTATGCCGCCCGCGGCGCGGTGGGCAATTTCCTGCTCATCGATCAGTCCAGCGGCAACACGCTGGCAGCAGGCTTTGTGGGCCAGCGCCTGCGCTAACCCGCGAGTTTAGGCCGTGGCGTTCTTCTCGGCCTGCTTGCGGCCCAAGGTCTTGCGCAGGGACCAGATGAACTCCGCAATCATCAGGTAGACGGGGGTGCCGCCGGCGACCATGAAGAAGAAGGCGCCGGCGGAGCTGGCCTCGTCGACGTAGTCATCAGCGCCGTAGAGGAGCTCGACGCCGCTGGCGTTGCCGACCTCCGCGAGGGCGCCGAGGCCGCGAATAGTGGAGATGATCCACATGAAGGCCAGCAGGCCCCACACGATGCACCACTGAATCGACTGGGCACGCTGACGGGAGGGCTCCACGGCGAAGGAGAAGTTGCTCAGATCAACGTTGAAGTTGGAGGAACCGGAAGCCTGGGCGGTCGACGGCTGGGGTATGAGCTGCACACCGGAGCCAGACGTGGCGATCTCACGGATGCGGGCGACGTCCACCTCGGGGCCGAAGGGATCTGCGATAGCTCGGTCATACTGCTCGCGGCGGTCCTGGCGGGAGAAGATGCTGTGGGCGGTGGAGAGTTCGTCGTAAAGCGCGGCGTTGGACGGGTCAGTCGCGGTGAGGCGGCGCTCGATATCCGAGGTCAGGGTCGCGGAATCAGCGGAAGGGTCAAGGTTGAGGGAGTTATAGAGGTTGTAGTGTGCCACGAGGCGAAAAGTCCTTTCGAGGGGTTAGCAGGGATCGCTGAAATCTGCATTGTTATTGAGCGAACGGGCGTTGCCACCGTATCGCGCCTTGAGCTTACAGACCTCATCCACGCTGTGTCCGGCGTCGTAGTAGGCCGCATAGACCTGCTTGCCTTCGTGTTCCGAACGCAGCGAGCTGCATGCTGTTCCCGGCATGATCTTGACCCCGGCGTAGTGGGCCTCCACGCGGTCGATTTCGGATTGCGGGGACTCGCCATAAGGGACGAGGAGGGAATCCACGATGAGAATGTAGCGGCCATCGCAGGTCTCTTGCGCTTGTGTGCTCTCAGCGCTGTCCTCGGTGCTCTGCTCGCAGAGGGGGATGTCATCCGTGATTTGCTTCGGGACATTGTCGGTGCTGAGGCGGTTGGAATCCCAGCACTTGATCGACGAGGTGTCATCGACGTCGTCGTTCTTATAGGGAACCCATTCCCCGCCGCCCCAGGAATAGAGATAAAAAGAGGAGCTATTTTCTGAGGCGAGGTAGAGCCAGTCGTCATTGCAAAACAGCGTCATCGGGCGGGGAATATCGTTCCTGGTCTTTTCAGCTGCTGTACCGCACCTGTCTGCCTTCTGAGGTGTGGCTTTAGACGTCACGGGTTTCGCAGTGCTCGTCTTAACGCTGGTAGTGCGGGTTTCACTGCTTGTTGTTGTGGCCTCAGCGCTTGTGGTGGTGCTCGGGGCCACCTGCGTAAAGAGGGCCTCCTGCTCTGTGGTTTCAGAAGAGGAGCGCGACATTAACAGCTACGTGACACCAGCAATGATCGCAAGGAGTACGACGATGGCGATGATCACGATGCTTCCCGAGCGTGCAGGACGTTCCGGGCCCTCGTTGCTTGGCGGGGCCCAGGGGTTGCTATTAGTCACGCAGGAAACTCCTTAAAAACGGGGGCGGCAGACAGCAGCTTTCACAGGAAGCCGTGTCACACTATAGCCGTATTTACCCTCACAATAAGGGGTTTAATTCGGTGGGACATCACCGCTCATGATTGTTTTCTGCTGGTCTTCGTCCCAGCGGAATCCGGCATGCGTTTCGCCGGTACGCCCGGCGGTGGTTTCGCCCTCGCGGGCCCAGTGGTAGGTCACGGCGATCTCAGCGTCACTTACTCGCTCGACGGTGGGGAAGAAACCATAAGGCTCGAAGGTGGCGGTGCCAAGGTATTCGCCTTTATGGAAGAGCATGATGTGGTGCGGCGAGGAGGCCGTGGCACCCTCGATGGTGATAATTTGCCAGCTCAAAGCCGCGCAAGGGTCGAACCCTGAGGAGGAGGAAAGCTGCCAGCCAAAGTCATTCCACGGCGCGATGCTGCCAATGCCTGATTGATAGGCCTCCTCGGCGTCAATATCCTCGCAGGACTCCGACTTGTCCGCGCTCTGGGTAGGGGAAGGTGCCTCGTTGCTCGTAGGTTCGGGGCTTTCGGCTTCTTCCGTGGTGTTCTCGGTGGCAACGTTCGCCGAGCTGTTGTGGACCGCGCTGAACATAGGGGTCTCCGCCTCGTCCTGATGGCTTTGCGCACAAGCAGCGAGTGGGAGGCAGATGAGGACAGTGCCCACGAAGGCAGACCTGTGCATTAGTGTTCCTTCCATAAAAAGTGCGCCTCGTGTGAGGCGCACGATTGGTTTTATCTTAGCGAGGAGGAACGTCACCGCTCATGACGACTTTGTTCTGGGCGGCGTCCCAGCGGAAGTTCGCTTCCGTGGTGCCCGTCGGAGCGGCATTGGCGTCGCCTTCTTGTGGCCAGTGGTAGGTCACGGCAATTTCACTGCCATTGACCTGCTCGACACTGGGGAAGAAGGCGTAGGGCTCGGCGGTGGCGGTGCCGATGTACTCGCCGTAGTGGAAGAGCATGATGTGGTGCGACGCGGAGGCCGTTGCGCCTTCGACGGAAATGGTCTGCCAACTCAGCTCCGCGCAGGGATCGAAGTGGGCGGAATCAACGAGTGCCCATTCATGTCCATTCCACTGGGGAACCTGGGCGATGTTGTCGGCGAAAGCGGCGTGGGCATTTCCTGCCTCGCAGACTTCGGCGACGGGGCTGGCCTGAACCTCTTCTGGGCTGCCGCATGCAATGAGGGGGAAGCAAAGTAGTGCGGCTCCGGCGAAAACTCGTGGTGTGAACATTGTGTTCTCCTTTCTGAGGTCTCGGTGTGGTTCCAGACCCTACAAAGGCCGCAGAGGCCCCGGCCAGAGTTACGGAGAGCATTCCTCGGGTCAGCGGGTAGTCTCTCAGGCATGGAGAATCTGTCTGGTCGTACACTGTTCGTCGCCGCCGTGGATGCCGAAGCCACGCATGTTCCTGAGGGAGCGCCGCTGCTCATCACGGGTATTGGTACGGTTCCCGCCGCCATCGAGCTGACAACGGTGCTGGCGTCGGCAGAGGTGTTGCCGGAGCGTGTCATCAACATCGGTACTGCGGGCGCGCTTCGCGACGATCTCTCAGGCGTCTTCGAGATCTCCCACGTACGCAAGCACGACTTTCACCTGGAGGTGCTCAGCGATGTCTCCCGCTATCTGCTCCCGGAGGTCATCGAGCTTGAAACCTCCGGTAAGCTGCCGACCGCCACGCTTGCCACGGGTGACGCCTTTATTTCGGATACCCCGACCCGCACGCGCCTTGCCCAGGATTCTGCGTTGTGCGATATGGAGGGCTACGCCATCGCTGCGGTGTGCCGAAAGTTTGGTGTGCCGTGCACGCTTCTCAAGCAGGTTTCGGATACCGCTAATGAGGAGTCCTATGGCTCGTGGGCCTCGGTGCTCGACCGCGCGGCGGAGGAGTTGGCTGTAGCCTTCGGCACGGTGTCCGCGGATTAGACCCCACATACGGAAAGTGCCCTAGTTGCCAAAACCATCGCTCCCGCCGCGGGTGGTGGGGGAGAAGTTTGGCAACTAGGGCAGTTGCACGGCCAGGGCTAGAGCCATGCACCGGTTGTGTGGCTAGCGGGCGCCGCTGGCCTCTAGGTTCTCGTAGAGCTCCATGACGTCCTCATGGCCCTCCGCCGTGGAAATCTTAATGTTTTTAGCTTCGATTTCGCCGGCACGCAGGCTGGCCATCTCCTGGTGGTAGCGGAAGACCACGGCAATGGTGGCAGCCACCGGCACAGCCAGGAAGGCGCCGATGATGCCGGCCAAGGCGGAGCCGACCGTGACGGAGAGCAGCACCATTGCCGCGTGCAGGCCCATGGCCTTGGATTGCAGCATCGGCTGGAGGACGTTGCCCTCCACCTGCTGGACGATGATGATGAGAGCTAAGGCGAGCAAGGCCTTCGTCAGCCCATCGGAGACCAGCGCGATGATGACGGCCAAAGCGCCCGCAGTGACAGCGCCAATGACCGGGATGAAGCTGGCGAAGAACGTAACTACGCCGATGACAAGGGCCAGCGGTACCTGGAGAACCCAGAGGCCGAGGCCGATGAGGATGCCGTCGACGGCCGCGACGGCTGCTTGCGCCTGAATGAAGCCAGATAACGTGTTCCACACGCGAGTCAGCAGCTCGGTGGCGTGCCAGCCGGCGGAGTAGCCGGTGTAGGTGCGCAGCCACGGCAGGAATTTATCGCCGTCCTTGAGGATGAAGAAGGCTACGAAGAGCATGATGGCGAGCGCCATGGCGATGGAGCTGGCCATCGATACACCGGAAATCACCCCGGTGGCGATGTTGGAAGCTTGGCCCTTGATGAAGGTCATGGCGTCATCAAGTACTTCCTGGACTTTCGCGGCATCAATATCGAAAGGTAGGTCCTTGGCCATATCGACGAGCTTGTTCAAGCCGCCTTCAGCCTGATTGACCAAGGACGCGCCCTGAGAGGAGACGACCGGGGCCATCGCCGCGAAGACGCCGCCGATGATGGCCAAAAAGCCCAGCAGCGTGGTGATGGAGGCCAGCGCGCGGGGGAATTTGTGCGCGCGCAACCAGTTGGTCACGGGGAAGAGCACCGTGCACACCAAAATGGCCAGGATGACCGGCAGCAGGCCCACCCAGATGAACTTCAGCAGGTAGCCGGCCAGGCCGACGCCCGCCACCACGATGATGAAGATCAAGCACACCTTGGCCAAGGAGATGGCATCGCGCCCGAGGACGCGAGACTTGTCATCGGTCTTCGACACCGGGAGGGTAGCTTCTTCATTAATGGGCTCCGCGGCGGCAGAAGCCGCCGCGCCAGAGGCCGTGGAGGACGTGCCCGAGCGGGCACCGTCATCATTGTTGTTTGTCATGCGCTCCATCTTCTCATATGAGCGCAGAAAACGAACTATGCGCGGATGCTGCTTACCTGGCGGATGATGCCGAAGCGGTGCATCGTCACCGAGACCGCCTGCTCGAGGAGGAAGGGAAGGAGCTCACGGCGGCCATCGGCCAGCACCGGCTGATCCAAGACCACGGAGTTGGATTCCACCGCCGCCTCAAAGACGCCCGGCTCGACAGAGCCCACTGCACGCACGCGGCCGGACTCTAGACGAGCGACCTCTCGGGCGAAGGCATCCGCCGACACGCTGTCAACCTTAAAGCCCAGACCACGCAGCTCCGCGGCCTTTTCCGGGGCGGCGCTGAAGCGCACCGGGGAGTCGGTGCGGGTGGCGGCGAGGGCGAGGCGGGAGACGTCGCGAAGCTCGGCATCGGAACCAATGCGTACCTGCAGCGGCGTGAGCACTGGGCGGTATCGGAAGACGTTGGCCTCGCTGACCAGACCTGCGCGGTCGTGCTGGCGGCCGAACTCCTGCTGCCAAGCCAACTCGTCGAGCTCTGCTGCGCGCCACAGCCAGGCGGTGTCCTCCTCCGAGAAGCCCAGCTCGCCGAAGGCGCGCAGCTGGGCCGCCACCGGCTGGGAGATGTCCACGTCGAAGGGGCGCAGCGGGCCCTCGGACCAGGTGCCGAACTGTGCCACGTAGTTCGGGCCACCGGCCTTGGCTCCCGGGCCCATGACGGACTTCTTCCAGCCGCCGAAGGACTGACGCTGCACAATCGCGCCGGTGATGCCGCGGTTGACGTAGGCGTTGCCCACTTCGACGCGCTCGAGCCAGTAATCGATTTCGTCGTTATCCAGCGTGTGGATGCCGCCGGTCAGGCCGTAGCCGGTGGAGTTCTGCCACTCGATGGCCTCATCTAGGGTCTCCGCATGCATGATGCCAAGCACCGGGCCGAAGCACTCGTTGACGTGGAACCAGGAACCTGGGCGCACGTTATCGCGGATACCCGGCGACCACAGGGTGCCTTCCTCGTTGAGCTTCTCCGGCTTCACCAGCCACTTTTCACCCGGCTCCAGCTGGGTCAGGCCGCGCAGCAGCTTCTCGCCCGGGGCCTCGGCTAGGCCATTCATCGTCGTGGTGATGTCGTAGCCGGGGCCGGTGATGAGGGTCTTGACGGCGTCGACAAGCTGCGAGCGCAGGCGCTGCGACTCGCCAGCCGCGCCGACGAAGATGACCAGGGAGGATGCGGAGCACTTCTGGCCGGAGTGGCCGAAGGCGGAGAGGTAGAGGTCCTGAATGGCCAGGTCCGGGTCCGCGGACGGGGTGATGATGAGCGCGTTCTTGCCGGAGGTCTCCGCCATGATGTTGAGCTCCGGCTTCCAGGAGCGGAAGAGCTTGCCGGTATCGGAAGCACCGGTGAGGATGACGGCGTCGACATCGTCGTGGGAGATGAGCGCGCGGCCGGCGTCACCCTCATCGGTGAAGACGAGCTGGACCAGATCCGGGTCGAGGCCCTGTGCCTCCAGACCGGCGCGGAAGGCTTCCACGACGAGCTTCGCGCAGTGCACGACCTGCGGCGCCGGCTTGATGATGACGGCCGAACCCGCGGCGAGCGCTGCCGCGATGCCGCCGGTGGGAATGGCCACCGGGAAGTTCCACGGCGGGGTCACCACGGTCACGCGGTGGGGCGTGAACTCGGCGGCGTAGCTCTCCAGCAGGCGGGCGGACTGCGCGTAGTAGGTGCAGAAGTCGATGGCCTCTGAGATTTCCGGGTCGGTCTGCGTGACGGTCTTGTTGGCCTCATAGGCGGCCACGGAGATGAACTCGCCGCGGCGGTTGGCCAGCTCATCGGCCACGGCCTCGAGCGCGCGGGCGCGGTCCTCGGCAGGGCGTGCGCCCCACTCGGCGCCGAGCTCGGCGGCGCGGGCTACGTGCTTGTCGACGATCCCCGCATCCGTCACCTCCTCAACGCCGTGCTCACCGGGGTTGTGCGCCAGGGCCTTGAGCGCCCACTCGCGGTTGGCTTCCAGGGCCGGGTCGGTGTCTGGCTCGTTGGCGAAGCGACCGGTGCGCGGTGCCTGGCGGCCGGCTGCCTGCTCGGCCTCCTCCAGGCGGTTTTGGGTGCGGCGCGGGCCGGCGAAGGTATCCCAGCGCTGGTCGACGGCCTGGCGGAAGACCTGCTCCTGGTCCTTCAGTGCTTGTTCCTCCGGTGCGAAGAGGGCGTAGAGGAAGTTCTGCGGTGCGGAGTTCTCCTCCAAACGGCGCACCAGGTAGGAGACGGCGACATCGAAGTCTTCCGCGTGTACCACCGGGGTGTAGAGGATCTGGCGGCCTTCGAAGGCCTCGCGGACCGCGGCCTGCTGGGCGGGGGACATGCCCTGGAGCATCTCGGAATCCATCATGCGCATGACACCGCGCTTGGTGCCCAGCTTGTAGGCAAAGGCCGCGGTGTAGAGGTTGTGGGTGGCCACGCCGATGCGTACGCAGTCAGCGAATTCGGGGCGCAGGATGTAATCGAGCAGGCGGTAGTAGTTGGCGTCCACCTCATCCTTGGTGGCATAGGGTGCTGCCGGCCAGCCGTGGATTTCACCCTGGACGTGCTCCATCGAGAGGTTTGCGCCCTTGACGATGCGAATCTTGATGTGGGATCCACCCTCGGCCACGCGCTTCTTAGCGAACTCGGCGAGGTGCGTCAGAGCGTCGAAGGTATCCGGCAGGTAGGCCTGCAGCACGATGCCGGCCTCGAGGTTGATGAACTCCGGCTCGCTGAGTAGCTCGGTGAACAGGCGCACCGTGAGGTGGAGGTCGTGGTATTCCTCCATGTCCAGGTTGATGAAGACCTTATCCGGGCGGCGCGCGGCGGCCTCGTAGAGCGGGCGCAGGCGTTCCTTGAGGCGAACCAGGGAGCCCTCGATATCCCACGGGTTGAGCTGGGCCACCATGGAGGAGGCCTTGACGGACACGTAGGTCACGCGCGGGTTATTGATGAGCTTGAGGGTGCGCTCGGCGCGGGAGCGCGCTTCGTCGTCGCCCAGCACGGCTTCACCGAGGAGGTTGAGGTTGAGCTGCTCGCCGGACTCGGCGGCCTTGTCCAAGGTCTTGTTGAGGGCGTCGCTCTCGGCGTCGAGGACCAGGTGGCCGACCATCTGGCGCATGCGCATGCGCGCCAGCGGCATAACCAGGTTGGGCAGGATCGGTCCGAAGAAACCACCCAGGCCCACCAGCGAGCCGTTGATGAGGCCGAGGAAGGACGCGTCATAGGTGGTGGTGACGGACTTCAGCGCGTGGGCGGCTACCTTGTCATCCTCGGGGCGCATGACGCGGTCCACGAAGTCCATGGTGAAGGCCACCCCGTCCGGGTTGCGCAATAAGTCTGCGAGTTGTTCTGTGGCCGGATCCTGCTCGTCGGCGGTGGAGGCGAGCCAGGAGTGGGCCTGGGCCGCGGCGTCGGCGATCAGCGCGGCGTCAATGTCGGTGGATTCGGGAACGGGGGTGTGAGCATCGTTAGTCATGGATTACAACCTTTATGGGTCTCAAGGCACACTGGTGCGGCCTTGCGGAAAGCGGAAACTGCAGACTTTCTAGTCCAACACGGGCGCATACTCTGCGCCGTGCCGTTCAGTCTGTGTGAAAAGAGGTGCTTATTTAACGCTGGCGTACACAACCGGTGGCCGATCGGAAGAACGACGCTGCCTAATGAAGTGAGCATTCATGTGCGACCACCCTTCTTGTGTGTGGGGAGCAGCCAGGCAATGGCCTGGCCTGATTAGCGAGAAATCGGTGACCTTGATATGGTCCGCCGCACAGAAATCGTAGACGTGTAACCCATCTCGCTTACATGAAAGCTAGCCCCTTAAGTTGGGGTGAGTCAATCCCACAGGTGTTGTTTTGAGGGGAGGGTGCTACCCCCGTTTTAGTGGCTGAGATAGTCCGCGAGATCTGACGCGATCTTCTGTGCGCCCAGAGGCCCCAAGCCGAGTGCCCACGTATCGTCGCTGACCTCGATGGCATGGCCGTCTTTGGCCGCAGGAAGCTGTTGGAACGCCGCGGTAGAAATGGCGGTGTCTTGGCCGGTGGCGGAGGGATCTCCGTAGCTGCAGTAGAAGATGTAGTCGGCGTCCGCTTGGTCAATGTTCTCCGGCGAGATTTCCGTAGCGAGCTCTTCGATGTCCTGGTTGGCGGGGCGGGCGAGGCCGGCGTCATCAAGCACCGTTCCAATGAGTGAAAGGCGCCCGTAGAGGCGTACCTTGCCCGGCATGAAACGCAGAATGGTGACGGTGGTGTCTTCGCTCGTTGGTCCGTCCTCAATGACCTTCTTTACTTCTTCGATCTTCTTGTCATAGTCGGCCATGACTTGTTCGGTGCGCTCCTCTTCTCCGAGGGCTTCACCGATGAGTCGGAAGTTTTCTTTCCAGGTGTATCCAGGGCGGATCGAGAAAACGGTAGGTGCGATGGAATTGAGCTGGTCATAGTGCTTATCCATGCGCAGCTGCGAGCCGATGATGAGGTCGGGGTTGAGCGAAGCAATCTTTTCCATATTGACTTCGTTGATCGTGCCTACCGTTTCGATGTCACTTGCTTTGTCGGCCATGTAATCCGGGACGGGATTCTGGCCCTTGGACGTGGTCATGCCGACTGGCTTCATGCCGAGTGCTAGGACGGAATCGAGTTCGCCGCTTTCTAGAACAACCACCCGTTGTGGCTTTTCTTTGAGTTCGGTCGTTCCGCGTGCATGCGTGACCGTGCGTGGGAATTGACCAGGGGCTGCATCGCTGCCAAAGCTTTGGCTTTTCTCTCCCGCCCCGGCAAAGCCTTCGCCTCCGGTGGCCACGGAGTCATTTCCCGAGGCTGAATTGGAGTTTCCTGATTCTTTCCCGGACGGTGAGGACGCAGGGTTAGAAGCGTCAGCGTTTGAGTTGGTGTTTTCGAGGCTGGCGCAGCCGGTGAGCGCTAGCGCTGCGGTAAGACCAACAGCAGTGAGGCGGAGGAGAGGGGTGCGGGGTGCGATTTTCTTTCGAATGTTCATAAAAGGTAGCCTAACCTAAATTAGGTCGAGCTAAGGAAACGTGAGCATATGAAGGTATTTGGGTGGTGTCGGTGATTGAGCAGGGGTTGCGCGCCGGAAAGAGAAATACCCGGCGTCTTGGTTGGGTAGTAGTTGCTGGCCTTGCCATTCTCTGTATCGGCGTGGCGCTGTCACTGGCGTTGGGCGCGCGTAGCATTCCCTTCAGCGACGTGTTGGCCGCCCTTCGGGGACAGCCTGGTATAGCTTCCTCGATCGTGTGGGAGAGGAGGCTTCCCCGTACACTCGTTGCCGTTTGTGCGGGCTGTGCATTGGCTCTCGCTGGCGCAGTTCTGCAGATTATGACGCGCAACCCTTTGGCAGATACCGGAGTTTTCGGGATTAACGTAGGCGCCAGCTTGGCCGCGGCCATTGCTCTGGGCTGGTGGGGGTGGCAATCACCTTTTGCGTTTTCGCTCGCAGCCATCATCGGTGCGGCAGTGACCATGCTGCTGGTCACCGCGGTAGGGCGTGGCAGAGCGGGCGATGTTGATCCGCTGAGACTGATTCTTGCAGGCGTAGCCATCGGGGCGGTATGTGAGGGCCTGTCCTCCGCGCTGATCCTGATAGATCCTCACGCCTTTGCAAGAATCCGTGCTTGGGTGACGGGCTCCGTTGACGTTGCTTCGTGGACGCCAGTGGTGATTGCCTTCGGCGGACTGGTGGTAGGCGTGGTGCTACTGATTGTCTTTGCTCGCCACTTGCCGCCCCTTGCTCTGGGGGATGACGTTGCGGCGAGTCTCGGCATTAACCTCAAACTGACTCGTTTGGGGCTTGTCGCGGCGGTAACGGTGTTGGCTGCTACCGCCACCGCAGCGGCGGGGGTGATTGTGTTCGTTGGACTAGTTATCCCGCATGTTGTCAGGCTGTGCGGGATATACGAAGAGCGGGCACAGCTTGTCGCCGCTGCCGTGGTGGGGCCTTTGTTTTTATTGGGCGCCGATATTGTGGGCCGCTACCTCACTGCTGCTGAGTTGCCGGCTGGCGTCACGGTGTCGCTCATTGGTGCCCCAGTATTGATTGCGCTGTCCCATCGCGCTGGAAGGAGGCTGTGATTGTGAGCGTGAGAAGTGTTTTGTCCTTTGCAGGCATTGTGATCGTCGCGCTGGCTATTGCTGCCTATTCGCTCTTCTCGCCTGGTGCCGGGCAGGATAGCGCAGCGTTGTGGTCCGTGGCTACGAATCCCAATAGCACTGACTTTGCGGCCACCGTCGTGTGGCAATGGCGTGCTCCGCGGGTGGTTGCCGCGATTGTCGTAGGAATGTGTTTGGGCATCGCGGGCGCCATCTTTCAGATCCTTACTCACAATCCTCTGGGGTCGCCCGACATCATCGGGTTTAATACCGGTGCCTATACCGGTGTCATCGCGGTCTCCTTGGCGGGCTTTAGCTCCGCATTCAACATTGCGCTAGGTGCGTTGGTGGGTGGGGCTATCACTGCGTTACTCATCATGGGGCTTTCATTTGCCGGAAGGCTCACGGGAGCAAGGCTGGTTGTGGTGGGGATTGGAGTGACGTTCTTCCTTTCAGCAATAAACAAGTGGTTGATTCTTAGTGGTGAGTTGGAGCAGTCCCTAGGTGCGGCGACTTGGGCTGCTGGAACATTGAATGCTGTGTCCTGGGCGCGAGTTATTCCATTGGGGGTGCTGGGAGGCGCGGCGTGCGCCGCTGGGTTGCTGCTGCGTGGCTGGTGTGACGCGCTTGCCCTGGGGGATAGCACGGCGAGTGCGTTGGGATTGAACGTGAGTCGTGCACGTGTGGTGATGGTTCTGGTTGGCACAGTTCTTGTCGCTGTATCGACGGCGATAGCGGGCCCAATCTCATTTATTGCCCTCGCGGCCCCACATATGGCTCGGTTGCTCTTGCGTCCAGACAGGACGCCGGTGTTGCTCTCTGGAGTCCTCGGTGCACTTTTCTTGCTCGCTGCCGATTTAGCAGGGCAGCGGCTGTTTTTCCCAATTACTCTGCCTGCCGGTCTTATTACGGTCTGCGCCGGTGGCATCTACCTGGCGGGTTTGCTGCTGTGGCAATCCCGATCTGCCGGAATGAAAGGTCAGTAAAGTGAACCAACTAAAAGTGTGTGACGGTGCGCCGAGCGTGCGGGCTGAGGGGGTGAGCATGTCCTATGGGAGGACTGCCCCGTTAATTCTCGACTCGGTGGATGTGTCTTTTCCAGCCGGGAAATTCTCTGCCATTATCGGCCCCAATGGTTGTGGAAAATCCACTTTGGTGAAGGTGCTGGCGCGGTTGGAAACGCCGAACGCGGGCGCGGTGTGTATTGGCGAAGAAGATGCAGCCGCATTCTCTCGGCGTAGCTACGCTCGGCGCGTCGCCGTGATGTCGCAGCAATCCATAGCTCCCGAAGGGATCAATGTCAGGGAACTGGTTGCGCGCGGGCGATTTGCCCACCAAGGATTTATGGGGTGGAGGAGCCAGGAGGACGAGCGTGCCGTTAGTCGTGCGCTAGCAAAGGTGGGCCTTGAACAACTGGAGACGGCCGAGGTAGCGGCGTTGTCTGGCGGTCAGCGTCAGCGTGCTTGGTTGGCCATGGCCCTCGCCCAGGAAACGCCTGTGCTCTTCTTGGATGAGCCAACGAGCGCGCTTGACATCGGATACCAGCATTCCTTCATGCGGCTGATGCGGCAGCTGGCAGGAAGCAAAACCCTTATTGCGGTCATTCATGATTTGGCGCATGTATTGCGCTATGCGGATCACGTCGTGGCGATGAAAGATGGAACGGTGCGGGACGCGGGCGTGCCGCGCGAGGTCATCACCCCTGCCCTTATTGAGGAACTCTATGGGCTGTCAGTCCGCGTTGTAGATGTGGACGGTGAGCCGGCAATCGTCCCTGTGGGGTGAGTCTCCGCCAAACCGGGTTTGTTTTCCCAGCGTGTTGGCGATAAATAAAAAAGTTGAGTCGATCGGGAACAACTTTGAGTTTGCCTGCGTTGTGTAGGTTGAGTGACCAGCGCTCAGGTTTGGATGACTTTGAGTGTCGCTTCTGTTAGAGTCGCTGACTGGACGCGGCAGAAGTTGAGTCGCGCACTATCAACTTAAAACAAACCCCAACACGCAAGGAGAAAAGATTATGGGACGCGCAGTAGGAATTGACCTTGGTACCACCAACTCGGTTGTATCCGTGCTGGAAGGTGGCGAGGCAACCGTTATCGCTAACTCCGAGGGTTCCCGCACTACCCCGTCCGTCGTGGCTTTTGCCAAGAACGGCGAAATTCTCGTCGGCCAGTCCGCCAAGAACCAGGCGGTCACCAACGTTGACCGCACCATCCGCTCCGTGAAGCGCCACATCGGCACCGACTGGACCATCGATATCGATGACAAGAAGTACACCCCGCAGGAGATTTCGGCCCGCACGCTCATGAAGCTGAAGCGCGACGCCGAGGCTTACCTGGGTGAGGACGTTACCGACGCCGTCATTACCGTCCCGGCTTACTTCGAGGATTCCCAGCGCCAGGCCACCAAGGAGGCCGGCCAGATTGCAGGCCTGAACGTCCTGCGTATCGTTAATGAGCCGACTGCCGCCGCGCTGGCTTATGGTCTGGAGAAGGGCGAGCAGGAGCAGACCATCCTGGTTTTCGACCTCGGTGGCGGTACCTTCGACGTCTCCTTGCTGGAGATCGGTGACGGCGTTGTTGAGGTCATGGCTACCGCTGGTGACAACCAGCTCGGCGGTGACGACTGGGACCAGCGCATCGTCGACTGGCTCGTCGATAAGTTCAAGGCTTCCCAGGGCGTTGACCTGACCAAGGATAAGCGCGCTGTCCAGCGTCTGCGTGAGGCTGCTGAGAAGGCCAAGATTGAGCTGTCCTCCTCCCAGTCCGCCAACATCAACCTGCCGTACATCACGGTGGACTCCGAGAAGAACCCGCTCTTCTTGGATGAGACCCTGTCCCGCACCGAGTTTCAGAAGATCACCCAGGACCTGCTGGACCGCACCAAGGAGCCGTTCAACCAGGTCATCAAGGATGCTGGCCTGTCCCTGTCCCAGGTTGACCACGTGGTCCTCGTCGGTGGTTCCACCCGTATGCCGGCCGTGTCCGACCTGGTCAAGGAGATGACCGGCAAGGACCCGAACAAGGGCGTTAACCCGGATGAGGTCGTGGCAGTCGGCGCTGCTCTCCAGGCTGGCGTGCTGCGCGGTGAGGTTAAGGACGTGCTGCTTCTCGACGTCACCCCGCTCTCCCTCGGCATCGAGACCAAGGGTGGCGTGATGACCAAGCTCATCGAGCGCAACACCACCATCCCGACTAAGAAGTCCGAGACCTTCACCACGGCTGATGACAACCAGCCTTCCGTGCAGATTCAGGTCTACCAGGGCGAGCGCGAGATGGCTTCCGCCAACAAGCTGCTCGGCTCCTTCGAGCTCGGCGGCATTGCCCCGGCACCGCGTGGCGTGCCGCAGATCGAGGTCACCTTCGACATCGACGCCAACGGCATCGTCTCCGTCTCCGCTAAGGACAAGGCCACCGGCAAGGAGAACACCATCAAGATTCAGGATGGTTCCGGCCTGTCCCAGGAGGAGATCGACCGCATGGTCAAGGACGCCGAGGCACACGCTGAAGAAGACAAGAAGCGCCGCGAGGAGCAGGAGACCCGCAACCAGGCCGAGTCCACCTCCTACCAGACCCGCAAGTTCATGGATGAGAACTCCGACAAGCTGCCGGAGGACCTCAAGACCCGCGTGACCGAGGCTGCCGATGCCGTCGATGAGGCGCTGAAGGGCGATGACATCGAGGCGATTAAGTCGGCCGTCGAGAAGCTCGGCACCGAGTCCCAGGAGCTGGGCAAGGCCCTGTACGAGGCACAGGCTGCTGAGGCGGGCGCCGAGGGTGCCGCTGCTGGCGACGCCGCTGGTGACCCGAACGTCGTCGACGCCGAGGTTGTCGACGAGGACGACGAGAACAAGGAGAAGTAAACCATGACCTCCCCTCAGGACCCGGGCAACCCGGCCAATACCGACCCTGAGGCAACCTCCGCTGAGGCTGCGGAGGCTGCCGCCGCCGAGGCCGCTTCTGCCGACGGCGCCGTGGATGACGCCACGGCGAACACCGCTGAGGCAGAGGCCGCGGTAGAGGACGCCGCCCGCGACATCACCGATGAAGCGGCCGCGGGTGAGGAGACCGTTGCGGAAAACTCCTTGGAAGCTCAGCTCGCTGAGCGCACCGAGGACCTGCAGCGCCTCAACGCGGAGTACACCAACTACCGCCGCCGCACCGAGCGCGACCGCCAGGCCGTGATCGAGACCACCAAGGCCAAGGTCTTGGCAGACTTCCTGCCAATCCTTGATGACATGGAGCTCGCTCGCCAGCACGGTGACCTCAACGAGGGCCCGCTCAAGGCCATCGCGGACAAGCTCACGGGCGTGCTGACCAAGAACCAGCTGACCCCGTTCGGCGCCGAGGGCGATGCCTTCGACCCCGAGGTGCACGAAGCGGTCCAGGACTTGTCCACCGGTGACGAGCAGGTCATCGGCACGGTTCTGCGCCGCGGCTACACGGTGGGGGAGCGCGTTGTGCGCACCGCCATGGTGATTATCGCCGACCCTGCAGAGTCAGCCGATACCGCTGAGAGTCCGGATAGCTCGGACAACGCAGAATAGGTATTGCAGGTGGCGTCAGGGCTCAATGTTCCTTGGCGCCACTCTTCTTTTCTCTACTTAGTTAGCTTTTTACTTAGCAAAAAATCTTAAAACCCAACCATGAATCGACTCTCCTGAAAGGAGGAGATGCCCAGTGAACGCTAAGCCAGAATGGGCAGACAAGGATTATTACGCGGATCTGGGGGTCTCCTCATCCGCTACCGCCGAAGAGATTAAGCACGCTTACCGCAAGCTGGCCCGCCAGAACCACCCCGATGCCAACCCGGATAACCCCGCGGCGGCGGAGAAATTCAAGCAGGTGGCTGAGGCCTATGACGTGCTCTCAGATAAAGCGACCCGCAAGGACTATGACCAGTTCAAGGCCATGATGCGCGGCGGTGGCTTTGGACGGAGAGGAGGCGCCGGGTTTCCCGGCGGGTTTCGATCCACGCACATGGGTGGACCGGGTGCGCAAGAATTCGACATCTCGGACATCTTCGGAGGATCCGCTCGAGGAGCGTCTCAAGGCGGCGGTCTTGGGGATATCTTCGGTGGCGTTTTCAACCGCGGCGGTGGTGCTGGCCACACAGCTCGGCCGTCGCGGGGGGCCGACGTCGAAACGCAAATAACCCTCGACTTCCGCGAGGCGGCGAAGGGAACCACCATTCCGCTGCAGCTCAGCGGCGAAGCTCCCTGCACCACGTGCCATGGCTCCGGTTCAAAGAGCGGCAAGCTGACGACGTGCTCGACGTGCGATGGCACCGGTTTCACCTCTGAGCAGCGCGGTACCTTCGGTTTCTCGGCGCCGTGCACGGATTGCGATGGCACCGGCCAGCGCGCCGAGGACCCGTGCGCGGATTGCTCCGGTTCCGGAACGGTGCACCGCACCCGCTCCATCACGGTGCGCATCCCCGCAGGCGTGATCGATGGCCAGAAGGTACGCCTTGCTGGTCAGGGTGAAGCTGGCCCGAATGGCACGCCGTCCGGTGACCTCTTCGTGGCGGTCACGGTAAAGCCCGACAAGGTCTTCACTCGGGAGGGCGACGACCTGCACGTCACCGTCCCCGTTTCCTTCGCGGAGCTGGCCTTAGGCGACACCATTACGGTGCCGACCCTCGATTCGCCCGTGCGCGTGAAGGTACCGGCGGGCACTCCCGACGGCCGCACGTTGCGCGTGAAGGGCCGCGGTGTGGCCAAGCGCGGCGGCAAGGCCGGTGACCTCATGGTGACCGTGCAAGTTACGGTGCCTTCTACCCTGGATGCTGCTGCCTCCTCGGCGCTGCGCAACTACGCGCAGGCGGAGAAGGACTCCGGCTTCGATCCGCGTGCCGGCTGGGCCGGCAACACGGTAGCCCGCTAGGAGGAGGTGCGTGATGAGCAAAGACAGGATGAACCGAAGCGATGCGGCGCAGCCCAAGGCGATGTACGTCATCTCCGTGGCTGCGGAACTGTCTGGCATGCATGCTCAAACCCTGCGCACGTATGACCGGATGGGGTTGGTCTCCCCGGCCCGCACCTCCGGCGGTGGCCGCCGCTATTCCGAGAGCGATATCGAGCTTTTGCGCAAGATTCAGACGCTCTCGCAGGATGATGGCGTGAACTTGGCCGGTATCAAGTCCATCATTGAGTTGACCGCGGAGCGTGATCGCCTCGCCGCCGAGCGCGATGAGTTGCAGGCCGAAGTTGAGCGCTTGCGCAGCCAGGTGCGGCCATCGCGCGGCGAGCTGGTCCACGTGCCGCGTTCGACATCCGTGGTGATGTGGAAGCCGCGTCGCAACCGACGCCGCGACAGCTAGGCACTTCCCCCTCCCTTGTGGGAGGGGCTTTTGCTGTTTTGGGCCCAGCCAGCTCTGCTCGGCCTGAGGCCGCGTGCTCTTCGCCTAAAAAGTGCCGTTGTTGCCAAAGATCGTGTTCAGAATTGCGGCAGAGGCTAAAGCTTTGTCAGCAAGGCGCCTTTGGACAACGACCCCAAAAGCTTTCCTTATTGAAAACGTGAGTTTGGCAATACTTATCGCTACACTCGCGTCCAGCGGTGTGCTGCCCGTCACGTGTAGATGTGATTGTGTGGGCGGCCACCGTGACGGTACTGAATCCACGAGAAAGGCACTAGGCACATGACTTTGTACGCAAACCCAGGTACCCCTGACGCCATCGTCAACTTCCGCGAGCGCTATGACAACTACATCGGCGGCGAGTGGGTACCGCCGGTCGATGGTGAGTACATGGACAACATCACCCCGGTGACCGGTGAGGTTTTCTGCCAGGTGGCCCGAGGTAAGGAAGTAGACATCAACTTGGCCATCGATGCCGCGGAGAAGGCTTTCGAGACTTTCGGCAAGACCACCCCGGCGGAGCGCGCGCTCCTGCTGCATCGCATCGCGGACCGCATCGAGGAAAACCTGGAGAAGATCGCCGTCGCGGAAACCTGGGAGAACGGCAAGGCTGTGCGCGAGACCCTCGCCGCCGATATCCCGTTGGCTGTTGATCACTTCCGCTACTTCGCCGGCGCCATCCGCGCACAGGAGGGCCGCCTGTCCCAGATCGACCAGGACACCGTGGCTTATCACTTTCACGAGCCGCTGGGTGTGGTGGGGCAGATTATCCCGTGGAACTTCCCGCTGCTGATGGCGGCGTGGAAGATTGCACCGGCGCTGGCCGCAGGTAACACCATCGTGATGAAGCCGGCTGAGCAAACCCCGGCATCGATTCTGCTGCTCATTGAGATTATTGAGGACCTCCTGCCGAAGGGCGTGCTCAACATCGTCAACGGCGTCGGCGAAGAAGCTGGCGTGGCTCTGTCCACCTCGGAGCGCATCGCCAAAATCGCCTTTACCGGCTCCACCCCGGTGGGCAAGATCATCAACAAGGCTGCTGCGGACAAGGTCATCCCCGTCACGCTGGAGCTCGGCGGCAAGTCACCGTCCATCTTCTTCGCGGACATCATGGACAAGGACGATGCCTACCTGGAGAAGTGCGTGGAGGGCTTTGTCATGTTCGCCCTCAACCAAGGCGAGGTCTGCACCTGCCCGTCCCGCGCATTGATCCACGAAGACATCGCGGACAAATTCCTAGAACTGGCGGTGGAGCGCGTAAAGAAAATCAAGATTGGCCACCCGCTCGATACCGAAACGATGATGGGCGCGCAGGCCTCCCAGGAACAGATGGACAAGATCACCGAATACCTTGAGGTGGGCCCGAAGGAGGGTGCGGAAACTCTCGTCGGCGGCCACGTGAACAAGGTGGAGGGCCTGGAAAACGGCTACTACATTGAGCCGACCGTCTTCCGCGGCACCAATGACATGCGCATCTTCCGCGAGGAAATCTTCGGACCGGTGCTCTCCGTGGCCACGTTCAAGGACTTCGAGGAAGCCATCCAGATAGCCAACGACACCAACTTTGGCCTTGGCGCCGGTGTGTGGTCGCGCCACCAGAACACCTGCTACCGCGCCGGGCGAGAAATCCAGGCCGGCCGCGTGTGGGTGAATCACTACCACGTCTACCCGGCGCACAGCGCCTTCGGCGGCTACAAGGAGTCTGGCATCGGACGCGAGAACCACCTCATGATGCTGTCCCACTACCAGGAGACGAAGAACATGCTGGTGTCCTACTCTGAGGAGCACGCCGGCCTCTTCTAAAAGGCAGCAACCCCACGTGGCTGCCTACTAATAGCGTCGTGCGATGATGCCCAGACCCCGCAGGAATGCGGGGTCTTTCCAATAGGAGCCATGATCGCCCGGAAGTCCGCTAGCACCTGGCAGAGGTGTTGCACCGAAGGCGGGGGAGGTGGGATCGGGGCCATGGATGCCACCATGCGGACCGGTGGTAATCGTGATGGGATCCTCGGTGTTCCGCGTGCTCCAGATCCTGCCATGCAATTGCGACGCTCTATCCGCCGAGGCGCCCGGGCTGCCGACGAGCACGACGTCATCCGCAACATAGTCCTGCTGCGCGGCCTTACCTACAACCACCGAGCCATAGGAATAGCCGATGAGGATGTGCTGAGCCCGAGGAAAGCGCTGCCGCAAGGCGCGTTGGAAGCGGCCTAGCTCGGCGGCCCCGCGGCGCGCCGGGTCTTCGTGTGCCGCGCGGGACAATGTGGGCGGGGCGGAGTAGCCAATCCACGCCACCGTAGGCCCATGGGTGGCGCAGGCGATGGCGCGTGCGCGCTCCACCGCAGTGGGCCAGCTTGCTGTAACGGAAGAACCTACCCCGCCCACAAACGTGCTGACCTGGGCGGCCTGTGTGCCGATGTTCTCTGGGTCCACGAGCGCCACCAGCCGCCCAGGGCTGGCCTCGAGCACGGTGACATCAGGGTTAGCCGCGGCCAGAGAGCGAACCTCCTCGCTGGCCATGGTCAGCTGGAGCTCGTGCAACTCGGTCAGCGAGAGGTCGCCGAAATCCTCCAAGCGGCTGGGGGGTTGGGCCAGCTCCGGAGTGCACAGGGCGGTGAGTTGGCGGGCGCAGGCCCAATCGAGGACGTCGGCAAGCGCGTCCAACTGCCCCAGCGCCACGCTGGCGGGTTCTGCAAAAGCGGGGACCGAAGCCAGCCGCACAGCGCGTGCGCGCAGCTGTTCAATTCTCTCCTGCAGTGGTGCGTAGAGGCTCAGAATGCGCGCGGCAAGGCGCATCTGCTGCACGGGATTCACCAGATTGTCGCTGGCGCGGTGCAAGGAACGCCGCGCGGCATCGGCGCCAACGCCAGAAATCGCTAGACCTACCCAATGATGGTGCGACGCAGCTATATAACGTTCCAGCTCAGATGCGTTTCGTTCCATCCCTAACGCTTCCAACCGAAGCGCCCCGGCCGCGCTCATTGCGCTCCTCCCAAACGTGAGGAAAGCTCTGCATCAAGACCGTGGGCCAACCCCACGAAATGGTCAAGCTCTTCCAATTGCGTCCTCCGAGCTTCTTCGCTGGCCCGCCGGGCGTCCTCCCATTGGGCGCCGAGGAGCGCAAGGGCGCGGGCGGTACGGGGAGGTTCCTGCAAGGACGGAAACGCGGCGGGGCAGGCATGGCCGAAGAGGTAGCGGATCTGCTCGCGGGCAGCCCGGTCAATGTCGAGGTGGTTCATAGCATCGAGACTGCGCCAGCTCTCCTATTGCCGTAAAGGGCGGCCGTCGCGATCCGCGAAATCTGTGGATAACTAGTCCGGGCTCGTCTACCGTGGGCCGCATGAAGGTAGCAGCAGTTCAATTGACCAGTACCGGAGACGTTGAGGACAACCTCGCCGCAGCCCTCGACAAGATTCGGGAAGCCGCGGACAACGGCGCGCAACTTATCGTCCTGCCGGAAGCTACCACCCAGAGCTTTGATTCCGGGCGCCTCGATACGCACGCGGAGGGTCTCGATGGCCCCACCGCCACCGCCGTGCGCGCGCTGGCAGAAGAACTCGGCGTGTACGTGGTGCTGGGAATGTTCGCCCCGGCGGATACCGTCCAACGGGGAGAGAAGACCATTAACCGCGTGGCCAACGTCGCGCTCATCGCGGGCCCCGGAGTGCTCGGCGGCTACGAAAAGATCCACACTTACGACGCCTTCAAGTACAAGGAATCCGATACCGTCCGGCCCGGTGAGTCACTTGTTGTCTTCGACGCCGGGGAGCTCACCGTGGGTGTCGCCACTTGCTATGACATCCGCTTCCCCGAGCAGTTCAAGGAGCTAGCCCGCCAGGGTGCCCAGATCATCGTCGTGCCCACCAGCTGGGCGGATGGCCCGGGCAAGTTGGAGCAGTGGCGCCTGCTCAGCGCTGCGCGCGCGCTCGATTCCACGACCTATGTTTTGGCCGCGGGTCAGGCTCGCCCCGGTGGGGAGGCGAAGGCGGGGGAGGCCTCCGGGCCGACTGGCATCGGGCACTCCGTCCTCGTGGCGCCGGATGGCACGCGCCTCGCCGAGGCTGGTTATGAGCCGGAGATCCTCTACGGCGAGGTGGACCCAGACACCGTGGCGAAGGTTCGTGAGTCCCTCCCCATTCTGGACGCCTAAGCTCCGTGTGCACGACTAAGCTCCGTGTGCACGCCTAAGCGCTTTAGCGCTTAGGCCCACTGGGACTTCTTCCATGCCGCCCAGGCCTCCCAGTCATCGCCCCACCCGTCAAGCTCCGCGGCGGAGGCCGCCCACTCGTGGCCACGCTGCCAGCTATCCGTGGTGATTGCCTCCTCCGAAACGCCACCGTCGAGCAGCGCCGCGCGCGCTAGTTCGATGCGATCGGCAGGACCGATGAGCACGAAGCGGCGGTCCGTTCCCGCCGCGAGCACCGGTTCCATCGGTTCATTGGCCACCACTGGGTTGAACCCGGCGGCCAGCGGCCGTGCTCCGAGCAGCCAGGGATCCTGCGAATCCCGAACGATGTGCCGCAGAGTGAGCTCCGGAACCAGGGCCTGCAGGTTGGCCTGAAACTCCGTTTCATAGTGCTCGCCCGGCGAGGGGGCCACGGCATAGACCTCGAGCCCGGAGGGGAGGGTGCTCCCCAGGGCGTCGAGAAGCAGCGCCCGGGCGCCTGCCCACCCGGTGCCGAAGGAAATGAGAGTGGTCTCGGAATCGAGCTGCGGTGGCTCACCGGCGGGCATGCCCAGCGTCCACCAATCGCCCGGCTGGGCCTTCGCCAGCATCGAGGAGGCCTCACCCGCCAGCGCAAGGTGGAATGTCAGCTGCCCTGAATCATCGGAGGGCGCTGCCGGGGTCAGGGGGCGCCAGGTACCGGGCGTGAGCTGCGAGGTCACCGGTACGTGTTGGCCCGCGCGGTAGTCCAGCGCCATGCCGGATTCCAGCCGGACCACAGCGGTGTTCCGGTTGGGCTTGTCCACCGCCACGACCTGGGCGCTGTGAGCAGGGGGAGTGCCGGCGGCATCCGCCTCCTGGGCGGCGCTGCGCATGATTGAACACACGCTGGAAATGGTGCGCGTTGCCACGTCGTGCTGGTGCGGCGTCAGCCCCAGCACCGTAAGCCCCTGCACCAGGGAAGCCTCGAATTTGGGATACACCTCAGGGGGGAAACCGTGGCGGCGATGATCACGCCCCATCTGCGCTAGGCGCTTGGCGACGTCCCCCCGAACCCCACCGTCCTCCACATTCTCCAGCACCCACGCCAGCGCGGGGGCCAGTGAGGGGTGCGTGTCCTTCATCGACAGGGCAAAGACTTGGCGGGATTCGGCCACGGTGGCAAAAAAGTGCCTGTGTACTGCATCGCGATAGTCCTCGGCATGGTTGCGCAGGTGCTCACCCAGTTCCCTCATGCCCGCCCATCCTAGCGCCTGGGGGTAGCGCCAAAACCCCCTAGGGTTATACGTCAGGGGTGGCAAAGCGGGGAGGGAGTTGTAGTGTAATCTACGGTTCATTTCCCGAAAGTGGGTGAGTCTCGTCTCAAGGATGCCGCGATGCGCGGCATGGAAGGAAGATCTCGCATGGAAGATTTCTCTGCGTACACAATCATGACCGACGTGGGCTGGATTTCCTTGCTCATGGTTATCGGCAACGTTTTGCGCCACCAGATCAAGTTCGTATTCCAGGACTTGCTGCTGCCTGCCCCCATCACCGCGGGCCTGCTCGGCTTGATCTTGGGGCCCAATGTCTTGGGCTGGATCGGTTTTTCCGAGAACCTCGGTGATTACACCTCACTGCTCATCGCCGTGGTCTTCGCTTCCATGGCCTTCTCCATGGAGATGGGCGGCAACATGGGCAAGGGCGCTCGCAACATGTGGGGCTATTCCACCATGATGTTCACCGGCCAGTGGGGCCTGTTCATCATCCTTGGCCTCTTGCTGTTTAAGCCTACTTTCGACACGCCCGACTGGTTCGGCATGATGCTGCCCGTTGGCTTTACCGGCGGTTTCGGTACCGCCGCGGCCGTCGGCGGTGCCTTGGAGGGTGTGGGCGCTGAGGCAGCCTCCTCGCTGGGCTTTACTTCCGCTACCGTGGGTACCTTGGCCGCCATCGTCGGCGGCATCATTGCGGGTAACTGGGGCATCCGCAAGGGCAAGGTTTCGCACGTTCCGAAGCAGCTCCCAGAGGAGCTGCGCCGCGGCTATATCTCGCGCCTGGAGGATCGCCCCTCGCTGGGCCGCGCGACGACGAACCCCTCCGCCATCGAGCCCATCACCCTCCACGTTGGCTTCATCGCCCTGACCGTGATGACCGCCTACGGCATTAACAAGGGCATCGCCTCCATCTGGGAGAACGTCTCCATCCCGCTGTTTGCCATGTCCATGGTCGTGGGCCTGCTCTTCCGCGCCGTGATGAACATGGTGGGTGCTAAGGACTACCTGGATAAGGACACGGTGAGCTCGGTCTCCGGTGCGGCGACTGACTACCTCATTGCCTTTGGTGTGGCGGCCATCGTGCCGGCAGCTGTCGCAGCCTACTGGCAGGCCCTCCTGCTGCTCTTCGTCCTGGGCACCATCTACTGCATCTTCTTCCTGATGTGGTTCCCCGCCGAGTTCTTCGGTGAGCGCTGGATTGAGCGCGGCATCTTCGGCTGGGGCTGGGCCACGGCCACCGTGGCTACCGGCATTGCGATCCTCAAGATCGTGGACCCCAAGCTCAAGTCCGGCACGCTGTCGGAGTACGGCATGGCCTACATCGGCTTCGGCCCCTTCGAGATTTCCTGGACCATCATCGCGCCGCTGTCCGTTATGTACGGCTTCACCGCTGGCTTTGGCTGGATCTCCCTGGGCATCGCGGTGGTCATCTACCTCGTGTTCAAGTTCACCGGAATGATGCCGCCGCGCGGAACCATCTTCAAGGAAGGCATCGGGCACGTCGGCTCATCGAAGTAGACGCCAAACCCTTCGCACGCAATCCCCCAGGTCGTGGCCTGGGGGATTGTTTTATTGGTAAGGGTGTGACTTGACTGAAGGAGAGCTTGTTGAACACATTGCTCTTTAACTGAAGATAGGGGTAAAATTAAGAAGTTATTAGCGTGGCGCTCGCCCAGTGTCTGCCTTTCTTCCTCTATGTGAGCGCAAACTTAGGAAGCCGTATGCATTTTCTTTATGAAGACTCACTTCGTGAGCGTGTACTCGAGTCTGCGCTTCATATCGGAGCTGCGGAGGGAGATGAAGCCATCTCCGTCGAATCCGTGGCCAAGCTGGCGGAGCTTAGTGCTGCTCAGGTGCTTGCGGAGTTTCCTGACCGCGAGGCCATCGTGCGGGCGATCCCCGAATATGTGACTGACCGCAAGGTCAAGTTTCTTGAGGAAACGCTCGATGCGGCCCCAGGCTACGCCGATCTTTTTACCAAACTGACAACTTTTACTGAGGCCTATTACGAGTACGCCGAGCGTGAGCCGGAGCTGTTTCGCTACCTCTTTGAAAAGAAGGCCTATGTCTTCGAGGACGAATGGCAGGCTCTCTTGCAGGGCAATTTGTCCTATAACCGGACCTTGGACCTGATCTATGAAACCATCGCGCTCATCGCGACGGAGGAAAAAATCCAGGTTGGAAGCGATGTGTGTTTCGAATCGGTGGCAAAGCTCAGCGTTGCTACCTTGGCCACTGTTCATGGCATGGCACACCTCAGTGTTCTCGGCGTACTGCGGCACCAACACTCGGTGGTGCGGCGCTTCAACCTGCGCGAGGTATGCAAGGCGCTCATCGGAACGCTGTTCAAGGCGGCGGAGTCGCTAGAAATGTCGAGCCTGCGTGATCCTATGCAGGATTACCGTGCGATGCTCGCCGGCTTTGTTCCGGACCGCGATCCAGCTCTCGATATCTCTGCGATTGAGGATTTACAGAAGCTTCCTGCGGAACGCGCGCGCATGGCCGTCATGGAACGCGCTATCCAGCTGGCGGCGTGCGACGGGCTGAAGGCAGTGACCATCGAGAACGTGGCCGAGTACTTCGAGGTCTCCGATGTGTTCATTGCTTCGTTGGTGGACAATGACTTCGTGCTGCGTGAATCCGTGGATCAGGAAACCGACTGTGAGCTGGAAGCCCGCAGCCTCTACCTCCTAGAGCAGCTGCCGGAGGATGCATCGGCCGTCGACAAGCTCCTGTGCGTAGCGGTGGCCTACTTCGATTACGCGGTGACCTACCCCGAACGTTATAGCGCCTGCATCGCCGCTGCCTCTGGGTCCGTGGTGCCGCTGAGTGCGGATGGCGAGGAACAGACCAAGATGGGTGTGTCCTTCGCATTGTTGATGCGTTTTGCCCGCGAAGCGCTGCGGGAGGCCGGGTACGAACCGGAGGATCGCCTGGTTTATATCAAGAACTTCACCCTGTGGGCCGGTGCTGACGGCATGTGCCACCTAGCTTCTATGGGTGAGTTCCGTGGTATCGACCTCGAGGAAAAGTGGTCCATCTATTACTTTGTGACGGGCGTGGTCCTAGCAACCTTTGCCTACGATCTTCCCGGCAAGCAGCCGCAGACTATCTAGCCCGTTTAATCGGAGATAAACGTAGAAAAACACCGGCTCTTCCGTTCTGCTGAATCCAGCAGGGCAGAGGGGCCGGTTTTCTTGTGCCCACGGCGTGCCAGGATAGGCGGTGTGCCAATATAGGCACGCCATTACAGAGGGAAAAGAAAACTTGAGCGTGTGCCGATCAACCTGGAGTAGAAGCGGGTTTTTAAAAAAGTTCTAGTTGAGTGGAACAGACTCAAGTTCTGTGGCGTTATAGACAGTGAAGCTTCCTTCGCCACTGTTGTCGCGGGAAGGTTTGGACAAACAGTAGA
This sequence comes from Corynebacterium sp. HMSC056E09, assembly GCF_001813425.1. Lineage (NCBI taxonomy): Bacteria > Bacillati > Actinomycetota > Actinomycetes > Mycobacteriales > Corynebacteriaceae > Corynebacterium > Corynebacterium sp. HMSC056E09. The sequence continues at coordinate 16,958 of NZ_KV812495.1, read as the reverse complement.
AACGGAGAAACACAACAATGAGTTCTTTTAACCCCACCACTAAAACTCAGGAGGCCCTGCAGCAAGCGCTGCAGACGGCCTCCGCCAACGGTAACCCGGACATCCGCCCGGCACACCTCTTAGCAGCCATCCTCGCGCAGCAGGACGGCATCGCCGCCCCGGTGCTCAAAGCCACCGGCGTGGATCCGGAGACGGTGCTGAAGGAGGCGCGCCAGCTTATCGACGCCCTCCCAAAGGCCGAGGGCGCCAACATGGCGAACCCGAACTTTAACCGCGACGCCCTCAACGTCTTGACCCGCGCTCAGGAGCTGGCGGGCGAGCTCGGTGATGAGTTCGTCTCCACCGAGGTTCTGCTCGCCGCTATTGCGGGCTCCAAGTCGGATGCCGCCGAGCTGCTGACCTCCCGCGGTGCCACCTATGACGCACTCAAGGGCGCTTTCCCCTCCGTGCGCGGCGCGGCCAAGGTGACCTCGGAGAACCCCGAGGAGCAGTTCCAGGCACTGGAGAAGTACGCCACTGACTTAACCGCCCGCGCCCGCGAGGGCAAGATTGACCCGGTCATCGGCCGCGATCAGGAGATCCGCCGCGTGGTCCAGGTTCTTAGCCGCCGCACGAAGAATAACCCGGTGCTCATCGGTGAGCCCGGCGTGGGTAAGACCGCCATCGTGGAGGGCCTGGCCCGCCGCATCGTGGCGGGTGACGTCCCGGAATCCCTCAAGGGAAAGACCCTGCTGAGCTTGGACCTCGGCTCCATGGTCGCCGGCGCGAAGTACCGCGGCGAGTTCGAGGAGCGCCTCAAGGCCGTGCTCGATGAGATTAAGGCTTCCGATGGGCAGATCATCACCTTCATCGATGAGCTGCACACCATTGTCGGCGCCGGTGCCACCGGTGAAGGCTCCATGGATGCCGGCAACATGATTAAGCCCATGCTGGCCCGCGGCGAGCTCCGCCTGGTCGGTGCTACCACTCTCGACGAGTACCGCAAGTACATCGAGAAGGACGCCGCCCTGGAGCGCCGCTTCCAGCAGGTCTACGCCGCTGAGCCTTCCGTGGAGGACACCATCGGTATCCTCCGTGGACTCAAGGAGCGCTACGAGGTGCACCACGGCGTGCGCATCCAGGACTCAGCCCTGGTCTCTGCCGCGGAGCTCTCGCACCGCTACATCACCAACCGCTTCCTGCCGGATAAGGCCATCGACTTGGTCGATGAGGCCGGCTCTCGCCTGCGCATGGAGATTGACTCCTCCCCGCAGGAGATCGATGAGCTGGAGCGCATCGTCCGCCGCCTCGAAATTGAGGAGCTGGCCCTAAAGAAGGAGTCGGACGCCGCTTCGAAGGACCGCCTGGCAGCCCTTCAGCAGGAGCTGGCCGATGAGCGCGAGAAGCTCGGCGAGCTCAAGGCCCGCTGGGCCAATGAGAAGAAGGCCATCGATGACGTGCAGACCATCAAGGAACAGCTGGAGGATCTGCGCCGCCAGGCCGAGATTGCGGAGCGCGATGGTGACCTAGCCCTGGCCTCCGAGATCAATTACGGCAAGATGCCACCGCTGGAGAAGGAGCTGGCTGCGGCCGAGGAGAAGGCGAAGCAGCAGCACAACACCATGCTCACTGAGGAGGTCACTCCGGATACCATCGCGGAGGTCGTCTCCGCTTGGACAGGCATCCCGGCCGGAAAGATGCTGCAGGGTGAGACCGAGAAGCTGCTCAACATGGAGGCCGTGTTGGGTGAGCGCGTGGTGGGCCAGAAGGAGGCCGTCACCGCGGTCTCTGACGCCGTGCGCCGCGCGCGTGCCGGTGTGGCTGACCCGAACCGCCCGACCGGTTCCTTCCTCTTCCTGGGCCCGACCGGCGTGGGTAAGACGGAGCTGGCGAAGGCTCTGGCGGACTTCCTCTTTGACGATGAATCCGCCATGGTCCGCATCGACATGTCCGAGTTCGGTGAGAAGCATTCCGTGGCCCGCCTCGTCGGTGCCCCTCCGGGATACGTTGGCTACGACGCCGGCGGCCAGCTCACCGAGGCGGTGCGACGCCGCCCGTACACGCTGGTGCTTTTCGACGAAGTCGAGAAGGCCCACCCGGACGTCTTCGACGTGCTGCTCCAGGTGCTCGATGAGGGCCGCCTGACCGATGGCCAGGGCCGTACCGTGGACTTCCGCAACACGGTCATCATCCTGACCTCGAACCTGGGTGCCGGCGGCACCAAGGAAGAGGTCATGGAGGCGGTCAAGCGCAGCTTCAAGCCGGAGTTCATCAACCGTCTCGATGATGTCGTGATGTTTGAGCCGCTGACTTCGGATTTGCTCACCGGCATCGTGGACATCCAGCTCAAGGGCTTGGCCGAGCGCCTGTCCGGCCGCCGCCTGACGCTGAACGTGTCCGACGCCGCCAAGCTGTGGCTGGCGGAGCGCGGCTACGACCCGGCCTACGGTGCCCGCCCGCTGCGCCGCCTGATCCAGCAGGCCATCGGCGACCAGCTGGCCAAGAAGCTCTTGGCCGGTGACATCGTGGACGGCGATACCGTGCACGTTGACGTCGCCGACGGCGGCGAGCACCTCGACCTAGCTGCCCGCACCGCCTAAACCGCTTCAATCGTTGAGCGCCAATGGCGCTCAACGGTCGCCAGCACCCGCTCATGCCCCTATGATCTGGGGGCATGAGCATTTTGATCTCCCCTCACGAGCTGAGTGAGAAGATTTACCGCGGTGACAAGACGACCATCCTCGCTTCCCTCTGGGCCCCAGGGGAAGGCGAGGCCTTCAATCTTTTTTCTTCCCTTCACATTCCAACCGCCCAGTACGCGGACGCCGCGTCAGCCTTCGTGGGCCTGCCGGGCTCCAAGGTCGGACGCAACCCACTCCCACAGACCGAGAAGATTCAAGAGTGGATCGATCACTGGGGCCTGCGTGAGGATAGCGAGGTCGTGGTCTACGACGAAGGCCGCGGCCTCTTCGCCGGCCGCGCGTGGTGGACGCTGCGCTGGGCGGGCATCCATAACGTCCGCATTCTCGACGGCGGCCTGTCCAACTGGCGCGCCCAGGCAATGCCCACGCTCACCGGCCCGGGCAACCTGGGCATGACCTCGAACCTTAAAGTGAAGCCGGGCTCGATGCCCACGGCCACCATCGATGAAGTCAAGGAACACAAGGGCCTGCTTCTCGACGTTCGCACGCGCAACCGCTTCGCCGGCCGCCGCGAGAACCTCGACCTGAAGGCCGGCCACATCCCGGGCGCGGTTAACCTGCCCGAGCGCCTGTTCCACACGCAGGACATCACCGTGTGGAAGTCCAAGGAAGAAATCTTGGAAATCCTTAACCAGCACGGCGTGACCAAGGAGAACGTGGACGGCGCCATCATCTACTCCGGTTCCGGCAACCACTCCGCGCTCACCATTGCCGTTCTGGAGCACGTGGGCTTTACCGGCCTGCGCCACTTCGTTGGCGGCTGGTCACAGTGGTCGGCCAACCCGGCCAATCCCGTGGAGCGCGGGGACCGCGAGCACGTCTAGAATCCGCGCGTGACCAGCGTGCCAGCGCCTATCGGGCGCGGCGGGCGATTAGAGTCGGTCAATGATGCCTTTCGTACTCTTATCCCTCGCCGCCCTCGCGCTCGCGGCCGGTGTGATCGTGCTCTGGTTGGATCAGCGCCAGCGCGCCGCGCACTCCGCCGGTGACGCAGCGACCGATACCGTTACCGATAACGACACTTCTGCCGACGCCATTACCGTCGATTCTGCCGACGACGCAGCCGATGCCGAGGCCCCTGAAACCGCTGTGCCTGAAGCAACCGAGCCCGAGCTCGAACCTGAGCTCGCCGAAGAACCCGAACCCACAGTAGAGCCCGTCATCGCAGCCGAGCCGGAGACCGCCCCAGAGCCTGAGGCGGAGCAGGCCGTGGAGGTAACCCTAGAACCGGCACCAGCGCACAGCTTTGCCGAGCGCGCAGAGCGCGCCAGGCACCTCGTGCCGGGCAGCGCCCGCCGCGAGCGCAAGGCCTTTGGCCAGCAGCACGGCTGGGAATACATCAAGCATGATTCCTATCTGGCCGATGAGTGGACCCGCGGCGCCGCCGCCCGCGGCCAGGAGCCCCGGGATATCGTAGCCGGAAGCGTCCGCGGCCATGAGACGCTGCTCTTCGACATCGGCGCTATCCCCGTCATGGCCATGCGCACCGGCGCGGCCTCCGACATTGTGGTGGATTTCCGCCGAGCAGGCGAGGAAGCGGAGAACCATTCTGAGGATCTGGTGTACGTGCGTGAGGAGGAAGGCTTCGAGGTCTTCGCCACCGATGCCGGGGTGGGACAACGCCTCATCGATGCCCGCGTCACCGACGCGCTGAGCCGTCTTCCCGCCGCGGTAACCGCCGTGTGGATGGAGGGGGAGTGGGTGCTTGCCCAGACCACCCGGCAGGCACGCAGTGCCGAGTGGGAAGCACTGCTCGAACCGCTGTCTTTGCTCGCCGATTCCGCCCGCGTGCTCCCACCGCGCTCCGAGGCTGCCCAGGTGCTGCGCGTCGATGAGCTCGACCCGAGCCGCGATATCCCGGAGCCCCCGCAGCCGGAGCCGACCGGGCCCACGGCAGTTCCGGATCGTGATGACTCCCTCGACACCCCTACCATCCAGCGCCCTACCGAGCCGGTGGTCATGCCGAGCCGCACCACCAGCGAGGCCCGCGGCACCATCGACCATTCCAGCTTGGGTGCGGACGAGGTAGACGCGATTGCCGACGGCCACGAACACCCCGCACCCGAAAACAACCAGGCCCGCCTCCCACGCCGTTTCGACGGCGGCTCCTCCATCTTCGACTAGGCCGGCCAGCCCGCCATCTCAGACAGGCACCGCAGCCAGCCGCCGCAGTCAGTTGCTGGAGCCCGGCACTAGCACTAGTCGCGGGCAACCGCGCGGCAAGAGGGTAAACTACAGGGCGGATTTTTCAAGGCTATAAAGCCACAGACTTTAAGGAGCGAGCGATGAGCCTGGATCAGCAGAAGAAGCAACGCCTAGCAGAGCTGGTGAAGGAGCTGGCCGTCGTCCACGGCAAAGTCACGTTGTCCTCCGGCAAGGAGGCCGATTACTACGTGGACCTGCGCCGCGCCACCCTGCAGCACGAGGCCTCGCGGCTTATCGGCGCGCTGCTGCGTGAGCTCACCGCCGACTGGGATTACGCCGCCGCCGGCGGTCTGACCATGGGCGCGGACCCGGTCGGGTTGGCCATCATGCACGCTGACGGTCGCGATATCGATGCCTTCGTCGTCCGCAAGGAAGCCAAGAAGCACGGCATGCAGCGCCAGATCGAGGGCTTTAACGTTGAGGGCCAGAAGGTGCTCGTCGTCGAGGACACCACCACGACCGGCAACTCCCCACTGACCGCGGTGAAGGCGCTGCGCAAGGCGGGCGCTGAGGTCGTCGGCGTGGCCACCGTGGTGGATCGCAACACCGGCGCTGGCGATGCCATCGCCGCCGAGGGCTTGGAGTACCGCTACCTGTTGGGTCTTGAGGACCTCGGCCTTGCCTAAGCCTGAGGACGAAGCGGAAGCCAAGGGCCCTACCGAATGGAATGAGGGCCGCCACGGCGTCGGCCCTTGGGAGGGCCCGATCCCGCAGGGCCCGGAGGCGGAGAAGTACGATCCCGAGCTGCTCGCGGAAGGGGATCGTCGCAACGTCGTCGATGCCTACCGCTACTGGACGCGCGAGGCGATCCGGGAGGACATCGATAAGCGCCGGCACGCCCTGCACATCGCCATCGAGAACTTCGAGAACGATTCCAACATCGGCACCGTGGTGCGCACCGCCAACGCCTTTGCTGTCGACACCGTCCACATCGTGGGCCGGCGCCGCTGGAACCGGCGCGGCGCCATGGTGACTGACAGGTACCAGCACCTCATGCACCACGCGAACGTCAGCGATCTGATGGCCTGGGCCGCCGACCAAGGCCTCACCGTCGTGGCCATCGATAACACCCCCGGGTGCGTTCCACTGGAGACCGCGGAATTGCCCGAGCGCTGCCTGCTCCTCTTCGGGCAGGAGGGGCCCGGGGTGAGCCCGGAGGCACAAGATGCGGCGCTGATGACCTGTTCCATCGCGCAATTTGGTTCGACTCGCTCCATCAACGCGGGCGTGGCCGCAGGCATCGCCATGCATGCGTGGATTCGCCAGCATGCGGATTTATCAAAAGCTTGGTGAGATCCCGCGCACTGTGTTTACATCTAGGTAACGAATTCACATTTAAGAATGATGAGACAACAGTGTTAGAGAAATGGTCCCACCGCGCTGACCTCGCGGAGACAGCCATCAATGAGCGCCACGCGCAAGCCGTGTGGGGCTTGCCTCGTACCAACCTTGCCGTGGTGAGTTGGCCACCCACCACCAAAGAATCGCTCTTTGTGCACTGGCATTATTGGTGGCAGGCGCACTATTTGGACTGTCTTGTCGACGCCGCCTTGCGCAAGAACACCAAGGCCCGCCGCGCGCGCATTTCCGATACCATCCGCGGCATCCACGTGCGCAACCTCCGCGCGCTGACGAAGAACCGCTACTACGACGACAAGGCCTGGATGGCCCTGGCTATTTCCCGTGCCGGTGAACTGAAGAAGCAGCGCCCCTACAAGAAGTTGGGCACCCTGCAGCACAACATCCGCGATGGCATCGATTCCCAGGTGGGCGTGCTGCCGTGGCGCGAGGGCGAGACCTTCCTCAACGTTCCTTCCAACGGGCCGGGCGCTATCATGCTCGCCCGCATGGGGCGCGTGGATGAGGCCCGCCACATCGTGGACTGGATCTACGATCACCTCATCGATGACGATGGCTTCGTCATGGACGGCATCCGCATGCGCATGGACGGGCAGGAAATCGTCCGCAATATCCACCCCTACTGCCAGGGCGTGGTGCTCGGTGCTTGCTTGGAGATTGTGCTGGCGCTGCGGAAGCAGACGGGCCTGCGCTCCGTGGAGGACATCGACACCATTCATGAGGCCGAGCTCGCCGCGGACATGATGGACTACACCACCCGGATCCGCGGCCTCGTCCAGGCAGTAGCCACGGGAATGGCAACGTATACGGGTGTCATTGATTGGCAGACTGGCGACGGCGACGGTGGCCTCTTCAAAGGCATCCTTGCCCGCTACCTGGCTGACGTGGCGGTGCGCCTGCCGGGTGATTCCCCGGCTAACCGCGCGACGAAGAAGCTGGCCGCGCGGCTGGTGACGGCCTCGGCGGAATCCGTCTGGGAACACCGCCTAGAGGTGGACGGCTTGCCCATTTTCGGCTCCGACTGGACCGCGGATGCAAAGCTGCCCCACAACTACGGTTTTGGGCCTTCCTCCTTGGGCCAGAAGGTGGGTATTATCCGCGTGGCCGAGCGCGATTTGTCCGTTCAATTGTCCGGTTGGATGTTGTTGGAAGCCTGCACCCGAATTGTGAAGTACAAGTCAGAATCCGCCTGACGGCAGAATATGCCCAGCTCAAGGGGCTGTTTAAGTCCATGGGAGCCGGGGTTTAAGTGAGGTCACACCGCTTCTCGCGGCGGAAAACCACAATAACAGGCATACTTGGATGTTGGAACGTGTTGTTTCGCTGGTTTGTGAGACGGCACGGCTTACTGCACAGCAACTCCAAAGGATGGAATTTCATGCCTATTGCAACCCCTGAGGTTTATAACCAGATGCTGGATACCGCCAAGAAGGGCGGCTTCGCATTCCCGGCAATTAACTGCACCTCCTCCGAAACCATCAACGCCGCACTCCGCGGCTTCGCCGAGGCTGAGTCCGACGGCATCATCCAGTTCTCCACCGGCGGCGCCGAGTTCGGTTCCGGCCTGTCCGTGAAGAACAAGGTTGCCGGCGCCAAGGCACTGGCTGCCTTCGCTCACGAGGCTGCAAAGCACTACGGCATTAACGTTGCGCTGCACACTGACCACTGCCAGAAGGAAGTCCTGGATGAGTACGTGCGCCCGCTGATCGCCTTCTCCCAGGAGCGCGTTGACCGCGGCGAGCTTCCGCTCTTCCAGTCCCACATGTGGGATGGCTCCGCTATCCCGATCGATGAGAACCTCGTGATTGCCCAGGAGCTCCTCGAGAAGGCCCACAACGCCAACATCATCCTCGAGGTTGAGATTGGCGTCGTCGGCGGTGAAGAGGACGGTGTTCAGGCCAAGGCTGGCGCAAACCTCTACACCTCCCCGGAGGACTTCGAGAAGACCGTCGATGCCCTCGGCACCGGCGAGAAGGGCCGCTACCTGCTGGCCGCTACCTTCGGCAACGTCCACGGCGTCTACAAGCCGGGCAACGTGAAGCTGCGCCCGGAGGTCTTGGATGAGGGCCAGAAGACCGTCGTGAAGAAGCTCGGCCTGGAAGAAGGCTCCCAGCCCTTCGACTTCGTCTTCCACGGCGGCTCCGGCTCCGAGAAGGAGAAGATTGAGCAGGCTCTGGGCTACGGCGTTGTCAAGATGAACGTGGACACCGACACCCAGTACGCCTTCACCAACCCGGTTGCCCGCCACATGTTTGCTAACTACGACGGCGTCTTCAAGATCGACGGCGAGGTTGGCAACAAGAAGGTCTACGACCCGCGCTCCTACATGAAGAAGGCTGAGCAGGGCATGGCTGACCGCGTGGTTGAGGCCTGCACCGACCTGCACTCCGTGGGCAAGACCGTTTCTAAGTAAACCAACGTCCAGCTGACGTCGGCTCCTCCTGGACGCCGTGCTGATTCAGCACATCTCAACAAGCCACCCTTCGCCCTCGAGGGGTGGCTTTTGCATACCCAACCCCATCAGCAGAACGCGTAAAATACCGGAATCATGGAAGCGCAAGAGTCATCGTCGAATTCGTCACCGGGAGTCAAACGCGTCCGCAGGACCACCCGCGAGCAGCTGCGGTTGGTGGATAAATCTCTGAAGTCGCGCTTCACGCGCATCCGCAACCGCCTGGTGTTCATGATTCAGAGCACCCTCGGTGCCGGTTTGGCGTTCTATGTTGCGCATGACTTTTTCGGCCACGAGCAGCCCTTCTTTGCCCCGATGGCCGTCATCATCATCCTCGGCCTTTCGGGCAGTGACCGCCTCAAGCGCGCCGTCGACATGTCCATCGGCGGCATCGTGGGTGTGCTGGTGGGCACGCTGCTTGTCGACGCCCTCGGAACCGGCCCCATCCACATGACCATCATCATCGGTCTGGCGCTGGTGATCGGCTCTTTCGTCACGGGCTCGCAGATGGTGAGCAACCAGATCGTCATCGCTGCCATCCTTATCGCCACCATCCTTCCGCCGGAAGAAATGGGCGGGCTCTCCCGCGCCATCGACGCCATCATCGGCGCGGTTATCGGCCTCACGATGATTGTGCTGATTCCCTCCTCGCCCCTGCGGGCGGGCCGCTCGGAAGTCTCGAAGGTCCTGGGCATTACGGCCTCGGTTCTCTCCGATGTCTCCAGGGGCCTTGCGGACAATGATCCAGAAACCATCATGGAGGCCCGCGATGCCGTGCGCGGCACGCAGGACGACATTAACAACATGCTCAACGCCACCAAAGGCGGCGCGGAGACCGCAAAACTCTCGCCCTTCCTGTGGAGCTCGCAGCGCAACGTCCGCTCGCTGGAGCGCATCCTCACGCCGGTCGATAACGTGGTTCGCGGCACCCGCGTGCTCTCCCGCCGTGCCCTCGTGCTCGCCGAGGACGGCGACCAGGCCACTGCCGAGCAAGTGGAGCTTATCGACGAGTTAGCCGACATCACGATGGAGCTCTCCGACCTCTATACCCACCAAACTGCGCATGAGCGCCGCGTGGATGAGGCGCATGCTATTCCGGAGATAGTCAAACGCCTGCGCCAGCTGGCAGCGCGCTGCTCGATAGACGTCGCCGGCGAGGAAGCAGTTCTCTCCGCCTATGCTGTGCTGGCCCAGACCCGCTCCGTCATCGTGGACCTGCTCATGGTGTGCGGCATGTCGCGTGAGTCCGCCGTGGCACAGCTGGTGCCGACCTCGAAGCACCCGGCCTACCCGCCGGAGGTGCGGGAAGAGGACTAGGGGTGTACTGCCTAGGACTAAAAAGCCACGCCTCAGCCGCAGAAAAACTGGGGTATGTGTGTGCTTCCAGCCAGCTACGTAGGGATTACGGGGAGTGGTAGAGTCTTCCGCAGACCGCCTAGGTGCATTGCACAATGCGCATGCGGTGAGGATTCGGTTTCGAGCCTAGTGCTGTAAAGGTAATGCTGGCCGAATCCTTCTTTCGTTTTCCTTCAACCGCGAGAATTAGGGCCGCACTATCTGTAGGTCCCGCAGGTGACGGTAGAACGTCACGCGCTTGACCGGCCTCTTGGCGCGGACTCCATCGACGCTGACGCTGAGCGCCGGTCCCCCTGCCTGCACCGCCCGGCCCTGCACGACGCTGGACGGGTCGAGCTGCCCCGGCTGGGCAGGCTTGCGCAGGCGGGCGAAGAGCCCACGGCGCGGCGCTTCGTTTGCCTCAAAACTTGTCACCGCCTTCGCCGCGACGATGCCCGGCGCATTCGTCATCGGCACGAGCTTTGCACCGAAGACATCCTTCTCGCGGTCCGCGCGCAGCAGCACGGCGTCGTCGACGATGATCTCACCGGTGATCTCCTCGTTCGACCATTCTGCAATCGTTGCCGAACCCGCCACGACGAGGCCCGCATCATTGCGGATAAGCGGCACTGGCTTGGCGGGTGCGGTTATGGCAAAGGTGAGAGCCTCCTCCGAGGCAGCACCTTGCTCGTCGAGAACTTGCCCCGGTTCGCTCGATTTCAGCCCCCAATTCATCGCCGCGGTGGAGTGCTCCCTAGTTGGGACATAGCCCACCTCGGCCCACAGGTAATCCGCCCGCATCATGCGGGTGAGCACGGCGCTCAGCGCGGCATCGCTGCCGATGACGACGACGCGCAGCCGTTCGCGCAGGAATGGGGCCTGGGGCGCTGGCCCTGGTGTGCCGAGGTGGCTCACGTCCGGCTGTGCGGCAATTTCATCCAGCGATGGGGTGGGGTCCTCCGGGAGAATCTCGCTGGCCAGGGCATCAATAGCCTTCAACTCCTGCCGGCTGGGAACCTCTGCGAAGCGGAAGTGCTCGACGCGTATACCACGCTGGGAGGCCTCAATGAGGGCAGTGGTGTGGGCGTCGGTGAAGTGGCCGCCGCAGTCTACAAGCGCACAGATCATACAAGAAGCATAGAAGCGTGGAAAGAGCTTCGCTAAAACACGCCATGCGCGGCATGCAGACAGTGGAGCTTTCCCCAGAAAAGTAGTGCACATCACAATGCGCCAGTAGGCTCCAAGGCAACGCCCAACTTCTTAGCAATCAATTCTTAAGTTCCTAACAGCCGGAGGTAAGTACCATGTCCACCCGATTGACAGTTCTTGCACTTGTATCCACCGCCGGGCTCCTGATGAGCTCGTGCAGCCTCATCGGCGGTGCGCTGACGGAAGCCGAGGAGCCAGCATTCATCGAGGCTGCCGCCGAGTCCACGACGAGTTCGGCGGCGCCTACTTCTTCGAAGGCCACGTCGACATCGAGCAGCACGTCCTCTTCGAGCGCCAACGCCGATTGCGATGACTCGAAGGAGCTCGAGGATACCGAGCTAAGCAAGGTCCTCGAGAATAAAGAAGCCTACGTGAAAGGCTCGACTGAAAAGTTTGAAGACGTGAGCGTCAGTGAAGATGAATACGACGCTTGCAAGTTCCTCAGCTACGCGGTGCTGGAGGGCACGTTCGATGGGGAGGATGTCAAAGTCCCCGTCTTCTTCACCAAGGGCGAACTCAAGGACGAGGATGCCCTCTACATCACGTCCACGTCCTTCGAAGTGGAAGAGGACGGTGAGGGCTATACTTATGAGTCCAAGACCGACGGTGACATCGTCGGTGTTAAGGGCAAAGTAAACAAGCGCCCAGGCGCCGAAGCCACCTCCATGGAAAACTCCTTCGATGGTGTGAATTCGGACATCTTCTTCATCGACGTGGATTCGGAACCGACTGAGTCCGCAGATTTGGCTGAGGATGAAGAAGACCTCCGCGGCGAAGAGCTCTTCACCATTTCCGCCGATGGCTGGAACATGGTCTGCGGCATCATTGAAGAAAACAACGCCATTGACTGTGCGCATGGCGACGGCAGGACTTGGGCCATCAAGGGTGGCAAGACCCCAATGCCGGAGGGCATGGAATTCAACCTGGTGACCTTCCTGCCTCTAGAAGGCAGTACTGAGTTCACTCAGTATGACGATGAAATCCCAAATAACGGCACAAAGATCGAGGGCAACGGGCTCTACCGAATCGGCATCGGTGATGTTGAAGCCCAAATCGCTGTTGTCGATGACGGCATCATCGTCAGCACCCCGGACAAGTCGCGGTTGATGTTTACCAATGACACCATCTACTTCGATGAGGAGGGCTCGGGCGGTGGCAGCGCCGACGATGAAAACACCGAAAACGTCTAGCCCACCCCATGCCGCCACCGCATCAATTCCTGATGACCATGTCACAAACCCACCGCCATACCGTCATGCCGGGTAAAGTAGGTGCGTATTTGACTTCAATAAATAGGAAGTGACACCAACATGGCAGCGATCGTCATCGTCGGCGCCCAGTGGGGCGATGAAGGCAAGGGCAAGGCTACCGACATCCTCGGCGGCAAGGTCGATTACGTGGTTAAGCCCAACGGCGGTAACAATGCCGGCCACACCGTCGTGGTCGGCGGCGAGAAGTATGAGCTGAAGCTCCTTCCCGCCGGCATTCTTTCTGAAAACGCCACCCCGGTCCTGGGCAACGGCGTGGTCATTAACTTGGAGGCCCTCTTCGATGAGATCGACGGCCTCGAAGCCCGCGGCGCTAACGCTTCGCGCCTTAAGATTTCCGCCAACGCGCACCTCGTGGCGCCCTACCACCAGACCCTGGACCGCGTGCAGGAGCGCTTCTTAGGCAAGCGCGCTATCGGTACCACCGGCCGCGGCATCGGCCCTGTCTACGCCGACAAGGTTGCCCGCATCGGCATCCGTGTGCAGGACATTTTTGATGAGTCCATCCTGCGCCAGAAGGTCGAGTCCGCCTTGGATATTAAGAACCAGATGCTGGTGAAGATGTACAACCGCAAGGCCATCGATCCGGAGCAGGTTGTGGAGTACTTCCTGAGCTACCGCGATCGCCTGCGCCCGATGGTCATTGAGGCCGAACTTGAGCTGAACCAAGCACTGGATGCTGGCAAGCACGTCCTTATGGAGGGCGGCCAGGCCACCATGCTGGATGTTGACCACGGAACCTACCCCTTCGTGACCTCCTCGAACCCGTCGGCCGGCGGTGCCTCGGTCGGCTCCGGCATTGGTCCTACGCGCATTAAGACTTCCCTGGGCATCATCAAGGCCTACACCACCCGCGTGGGCGCTGGTCCTTTCCCCACTGAGCTCTTTGACAAGTGGGGCGAGTACCTGCAGACCACCGGCGGCGAAATCGGCGTCAACACCGGCCGCAAGCGCCGCTGCGGTTGGTACGACTCCGTGGTGGCTCGCTACGCCACCCGCGTCAACGGTTTCACGGACTACTTCCTGACCAAGCTGGACGTGCTCACCGGCATCGGTGAGATCCCCATCTGCGTGGCCTATGACGTTGACGGCAAGCGCTACGACGAGATGCCGCTGACCCAGTCTGAGTTCCACCACGCGGAGCCCATCTTTGAGACCATGCCGGCTTGGGACGAGGACATCACTGACTGCAAGACTTTTGAGGACCTCCCGCAGAAGGCTCAGGATTACGTCCTGCGTCTGGAGGAGCTCTCCGGCTGCCGCATCTCCTACATCGGTGTCGGCCCTGGCCGCGACCAGACCATCGTGCGCCACGACGTCATGCAGGACCAGTAAGGCGCCAGCCAGTCCAAGACGAACGAACCTCAGGCACCGCCTAACGGTGACGGTGCCGCGCAACAACCGCCCAGCTTCTCCCGTGTCACCGTGCACATGGCTATAGGAACCACCGCACGGGAGAGGCGGGGCGGTTTAATGCCTCTAATGCCTCTGAAGGGGGTTTGGGGGACGTCGCCAAGCAATGCAGCACCAGAAGTGTGCGATAATTCGAGAATGACTACCGTAGGCGACATCGCAGGCCACATCGGAACCCCGCTGACAGGAAACGCCACCAAGGTGCTTCTTTTGGGGGCGGGAGAGCTGGGCAAGCAATTGGTAATTGCCTTTCAGAACTTAGGGCTGGAGGTCCACGCCGTGGACCGCTACGCAGGAGCCCCCGCGCAGCAGCTCGCGCACTTTAGCTACATCGCAGACATCAGGGACCCGCACAAGGTGTGGGAGCTTACAGAGCGCATCAACCCGGACTATGTGGTCCCTGAGGTGGAGACCGTCGCGGTGGAGGCGCTGAAGCGTATCGAGGAATTCGGCACCACCGTTGTGCCGACGGCGCGGGCCTGTGAGCTGACACAGTGCCGCGAGAGCGTGCGTGAGGTCGCTGAAAGCATCGGCCTGCCCGTCACTGCCTATCGCTTTGCTGAGTCCGCTGAGGAGTTGCAAGTGGCGGTGGGGGAGTTGGGGCTGCCGTGCATCGTGAAGCCGGATATTACGACCTCCGGGAAGGGCCACATCCTTCTTAAGGAAGAAGAGGACGTGGAGGAGGCCTGGTCCATGGTGCGCCGCGTGTCTTCGGAGTATAAGCGCGTGGTGGTGGAGCGCTTCGTTGACTTTGATTATGAAGTCACGCTGCTTGCTGTGCGTTCCATTGACCCGGCTACGGGCAAGATGGCTACGTGGTTCAGTGAGCCCATTGGTCACCGCCACGAGAAGGGTGATCTGGTGGAGTCGTGGCAGCCGATGGCGATGAGTGAGGATGCCCTGGCGAACGCGCGCTCCGTTGCGGCGCGTATCTCCAACGAGTTGGGTGGGCGCGGCGTCTACGGCGTTGAGCTTTTTGTTGCGGGTGATGAGGTGTACTTCTCCTCCGTCTCACCGCGTCCTTTGGATACCGCCATGCTGACCGGATACACGCAGCGCTTCTCTGAATTTGAGCTGCACGTCCGCGCGATTTTGGGCTTCCCCATTGATGTGACGATGGTCAGCCCTGGTGCTGCGGTCATCCTGCACGCGGACGCCGAGCTTGACGACGTCTCCTTCTCCGGCCTCGACACCGCCCTATCCTATGAAGAGACCGACGTGCGCCTGTTTGGCAAGCCCTGGGCATACGCCGGCCGCCGCATGGGCATGGTGGCTACGACTGCCGAGGACGTTGAGACCGCCCGCGACAGGGCAGCGCTCGCAGCCGGAAAGATCACTGTGGGCCCGAATGCTGATAAAACCGTCCACGGCGACTCACAGCCCGTGGAGCCGACTGCCAATGCCGTCTCCGACATTGAGCTGATTGAGGTCCCAGAGCCGGTTGTCGACGTCGACCCGAAACTCATCCGCTCCACCGACGATTAAAGAAACAGTGACGTTATAAGTTAAGGGGAATGGTACCCCACGCCTTGACGGGGGAGTGGGGTGCTAAATGTGATTGAAGTGGCCGTGTGTTACGCGCGGCCACTTCTGTGCATTTCTGGGGGCTAGTTGCCGGCGGGATGGAGAGGTGTGCGGGGTATCTTCTGTCCGGGGAAGCCGGTTGGCTCAGCACCGCCTTAAGGAAACGCTTATGCAAAAGCTTAATAAACCTTAAATGGGGAAATCTAAGAAAATCTGGATTATGTGCCATGTCAACATTTAGGGGAACGTATTGGCGAAGAGCGGCCCAAAGGTCAAGCGCACGGCACGTTTTACCTGCTGATTTATCGCCCAATGGGGGTATAAGGAAAAGTTATGCAGCAATCAACTATCTTGCGGCTAGCTGTGAGCGATGATAGTATCCTGAGTGGACTATAAGAGTACGTGAGATTCTTAAGGAGAATCGCCGGTCAGGGTGTAAAAACCTACGTCCAGATTTCAGATTGTCTCAGCGGAAACTTACTGCTGTGCAGAACAACTTGTAGACATTCACATCATTCGAAGAGGAAACGATGAGTAAATTAAGGAATATCTCCAGAGAGGGGTGGATGGTCCTTACTGCTGTTTTCACAGCAATAGCAGTGATTGCGGCCATGGTCACCGTTCCCTGGGTGAAGGCGGATGCGGCTGAGCCGACCGACTTCAAGCCGAATATGACTATGGGTGAAAAGACTGATGATCCCGTTACTGATACATCTTGGGGACCGCTGGTGTGGGCCGGAAAACCGGCTAGTACTTACTATCACAAAGGAAACAAGGCCAACAATGTAGGCTGGGCATGGTGTATCGATGCTACTGCTTCGATTCCGATGCAGAATAATAGTAAATATGTTGCTTCAACTGCGGTAAAGGCTCCGATTCCCGAGGAGTTCCGGGATGCCGCTATCAATGTAGCTATGAAGCAGCAGGATGCCGTCAAGCGAAACGATAAGGCCGCTGCGCGAACCTACGCGGTATATCTGGCTGCGCTTCTTGGTTCTAATTCGCTTCACCGGAAGGTTGCAGCTCTGACCATTACCGGTGATGACTACAAATACAACGAACCATATGGGAATGAGTGGTATCCGTACTTCAAGAATGATGGCGGAAGTGCAGAAGAGTTTAAACAGCTTACTGGCTTCGAGATAAAGACCACAAGAAACAGTGATGGATTTGCTGTCGAATTTGTTCGTGATCCATCCGTGATGGTTCCAAAGGCTCCTGAGGGCGCTTACATCACCATTATTGGACCTGATGGGAAGCCAGGGGGAGATCCCCACGGTCAGCGAGTTATGCCGCCGGATCAACCTGGTCTTCCAGACGATGAGTCTGTAGAGCCGTCGATCGGAACTCAGGCTAAGTTTGCTGAGGGTTCGACTCAGGTTGTTGCTGGGGCAAAGGTTGAGGACACGGTGACCTATGAGGGTCTGGTTCCGGGTAAGAAGTACACCCTTAACGCTGAGCTGATTTCCAAGAAGGATGGCAAGACCGTTCTGGGTGAGGGTGAGAAGACCT
>NZ_KV812494.1:0-455 GCF_001813425.1 Corynebacterium sp. HMSC056E09 | reverse complement strand
GGCTTAAGGGACATTTCGTGTGGATTTGCGGCGTGTCGCACTAAGGGACATTTCGTGTGGATTTAGGAGCGTCCGGCCCAGCCTTTTCTTATGCCTAAGCTGGGGTTCCACTCGTTGTCGATATGGGTGTCGAATGTGGCAGGTCGCCCGTCTGGGTGGCCGCGTCGTGTGAGCTCTTCTTTCGTCTAGGCCGCGTATGCCGCTTCTCCCCATTGCGTCCAAACTCTTGATGCCTGGCTAGGTCCAGTGGATGTACAGGGGCTTCGGTGCGGACGTCACCATAGGAATTGACCTAACCGCTCCAGCCGCGGCTTACCTACCACAGACCTAGGACTATCCGGTGTTGATTTCACCGATCAGGCTGTTGGAACCAATTTAGAATCAAGATCACTGCATTATCCCAGGCTGCCCCGGGAATCCGTATCGATTTATCCACACGAAATGTCCCTTAAGCC
>NZ_KV812493.1:0-75072 GCF_001813425.1 Corynebacterium sp. HMSC056E09 | reverse complement strand
CAACGGTCTTCTTATCCGTCACCACAGAAGCATCCGGGTTCGGAGTTGGGGGGACGTCCTTCTCAGTCACGGTGATCTTCACCGGAACCTCATCAGTCGAACCATCCGGGTAAGTCACCACAACAATGGCATCCTTCTCACCCTTCGTCTTGGTATCAACCGGCTCCTTGAACTCAAACTTGGTACCCTCCGGCAACTCACCAGGATTCTCAATCGAATCCTCAGCCTTCGGAGTCTCACCAACCTTTACAGTCTGAGGCTTACCCTTCGGGTCATACTTGTCTGCGTCCTTGTCCTTCGCAGCAGGTGCCTTCAGGTCAAACTTCGCCGGTACTTCGCGGGTAACCGGGTCAGCGCCCTCGGCAGGCGTCCACGTGACCTTTACGAGTGCCGAGTTTTCACCTTCAACCTGCTTATCTTTAGGCCAGGTGATTGCGCCGGTCTTAGGATTAATGTCCAGGCCCAAGGCTTTAGCGGCAGCAGGATCAGCGAACGCGAAGGATGCACCTTCCGGCATCTTCTCTTCGGCATCAGTTTTCGGATTGTCGAAGGAAGGTTTTACTTCAAGGTCCTTTTCCTTGGCTGTTCCCTTGGTCTCGTCGTACTTAACGACGGTCGGGTCTGCCAAGAAGGAGTCAGCCAAAAGGAGCGTGCCCGTTGGCTTACCCGAAGCATCGGCAGAGAAGACCTGAGAAGAGTACACAGTCGGCTTGGAGAGATCATTCGGGACCGTGAAGTCGCACGACTCCAATTCACCAAGATCGTTAGCCGTGACAGTGCAAATCTCACCAGTAGATTCACCGTCTGCAAACCACTCAATAGCGTACTGCTGGTTGGGGACCAGACCAGTCGTCTTCGACTTCGCAGTGTCACCAGGAGCTGCAATAGCGGACGCGTTATCGTAGTTGAACACGTCGTGGATGGGGCGCGGAGTCAGCAGTGCGAAATTCTGCTTCCAGATGTTGCGGCCTGCCTCGTCCCTGCCGTTCAATGGGGCTGTAGGGCTCTGGAACATATTGTCCGGATAGTTAGCATTCCAAACCTCGCGGTTGTCGCCAACTACTGGGTACAGGTACATGTAGTCACTGTTGATGTGACGTGTGCGCTTCGTTAAGGAGGTACCGTCCCACTGCGTGAGGCTGTTGTGGTTTTCATCCTCTGGGGGGACAACTTTACCCCATTCCTCTTCAGTTACCTTGTTCCCCTTTTTGTCGCGGCTTGTACCGTACAAGCCAGCGAACGGCAGGTAGAAAGAGCCATCATCTTTTACATAAGCCACTCGGGACTCAGCAATGTGGGAGCCAACGCCATGCTTGGCTTGGTATGCATCGACAATTTCCTTTTGCGCAACACGGAATTGCTCGCGGCTATGCCCCTTGTGAGCGTCTTTCCAAGCATCAAACTCACGCGCTACCTCATCATTGACATAAGAACCAACAACCTTGACATTGGTCGCGGCACGGTCCTGAGAGTCCTTGGAGTAATAGTCCGGTATCCCTCCCCCTCCTTCATTGTTCTCCCACCATCCTTCGCCATGCGCGCGGCCATAGATACCAGTTTCGGGCCATTGCTTATCGGCCGTCGGCGCCTCGGTCCACTCCGCTTCCGGCTTGGCAAGCCAACCGTCAAGGTTTGAACGCTCTTGGAATATAACCTTGGCACCCACAATGCGGTTAATGCCAGCCGTAAAATCCCAACTCTCCCATACACGGGTCAAACGGTTGTGGAAGCGTCCACTGTACATGTCTCCACCGGCAACCGTCATATACTTTGCTGGATCTGGGTTCGCAGCCCACGTACGGACCTGGAACTTCCCATCACCAGACAGCTTGAACTCGATTGGTCTGCCTAGGCCATCCTTCGGTGCTTTGGACAAGTCGAAGACGAACTTGCCCTCAGAATCAGAGGTGGTGTAGTAGATAGGCGAAACTTGACCCTTGCCGTTGACATACTGCAGGAAGACCTTGACACCCGCCATAGCTTCGTCGGCGTCATCCTTTGTGTACACGCGGCCATCACGATTTAGGAAAACCGTGCCTTGGTAGCCCTGCTTCTGACCCCAAGTGCCGTCTGCCTTAATGGCAGTGGCCTCCGAGGTGCCTCGGGTATCTACACTGCGATCCTGACCGGCTGCTGCCTCCCGAGCGATAGCAGCCGGCGAAGAAGCCGGGCTGACTACCGGGTGGACGAAGGGCGCAACCATAGCGACGGAAAGAGCGGCGGCTGCAATCGTCGTGCCGCGGCGACGAGCAGAACCGTTGAAACTCTTCATATCCATGAAGAATCCTTTCATGAGAACGATTAGGGAATCGGTCAGCAGTCCGCCCTCGGTTAGATTTGGAAGCATCTTCAGCGTTCCTGAAGGCAAACTGGACTCAACCTGAGACGTTACCCGCCCCCCGCCACCCTCTGCAAGGGCAAAATTTGCCCATGATTAACGGTGTCCATGCACGTCTTGGCTATTCCGTTGATGAGAAATTCTAAACTTGCAGGCCACAGGCAGTCCCAATGTTCATGGTGCTCACAGGGTTCTTTATGTTTGTAACTTTGGCCCCAAATAAAATACCCCCGCCACTACCCTGTTTAAGGGGGGCAGTGACGAGGGTAGCGGAAAGACAGCCTTTATTGGTTAACTTCGGCGCGCCTCACGCGGCTTTACACCTAGAAGGTGTAGTCCTCCTCCAGCGGGACAGAAGCACCGGTGAACTCACCAAAGCCATCGTCGCCGTAGATGGAATCACCGTAGGTCGGGATGGAGTACGCAGCGTTGCGTGCGGCCTCAGTCGGCTTGACGCTGATGTTGCGGTAGCGGGAAATACCCGTACCGGCCGGAATCAGCTTACCGATGATGACGTTCTCCTTCAGACCAATGAGCTGATCCGAGCGCTTGTTGATAGCGGCGTCGGTAAGCACGCGCGTGGTCTCCTGGAAGGAGGCCGCGGACAGCCAGGACTCCGTAGCCAGGGAGGCCTTGGTGATACCCATGATCTCACTGCGCAGCTGTGCCGGCTGACCACCCTCAGCAACCTGAGCGGCGTTTACCTGCTTGGCCTCAGAGAGGTCAATGAGGTTGCCCGGCAGCAAGTCGGTGGTACCGGCGTCGATGACCGTACCGCGACGCAGCATCTGGCGGATGATGATCTCGATGTGCTTGTCGTGGATGGCCACACCCTGTGCACGGTAAACGGCCTGAACCTCGTCGATGAGGTGCTTCTCTACACCGCGGCGGCCGAGGACCTCCAGCACGTCGTGCGGGTCAGCCGCACCGCGCATAAGGCGGTCACCGGTGGTGACGTGGTCGCCGTCGCGAAGCGAGCGCTCGATCATGGCATCCGGGTTGGACTCCATCGGGCGGCGGACCTGAGCCAGGCCCTGACGCTTCGACAGCTTCTCGTAGACCACGTTGTCGGAACCGTCATCCGGGGTGATGGTCAGGGTCCAGAAGTTGCCCTCATCGGACAGGGACACGGTGCCGTCGACGGAAGCGATAGGAGCGCGGTTCTTCGGGTTACGGGCCTCGAAGAGCTCCTGAACACGCGGCAGACCGCCGGTAATATCGCCACCGACACCACCCTGGTGGAAGGTACGCATGGTCAGCTGGGTACCCGGCTCACCGATGGACTGTGCGGCCACGATACCGACTGCCTCGCCGATATCGACGAGCTTGCCGGAGGCCATGGACTTGCCGTAGCACTTCGCACAGACACCGGCCGGGGTCTGGCAGGTCAGCACGGAGCGGACCTTGATTTCCAGAACGCCAGCGTTGACGATCTTGCGGCTGAGCTCCTCGGTCAGGTCCGCGCCTGCCTCAGCGATGACCTCACCGTTTTCATCCTTGACGTCGTTAGCCACGACGCGGCCGGATGCGGAGGTCTCCCACAGCTCGTGCAGGTCGTAGGAACCTTCGGCGATCTCGACGCCGAGCGGGACGCGCACGCCCTGACGGGTGCCACAGTCCTCCTCGCGGACGATGACGTCCTGCGCCACGTCCACGAGACGACGGGTGAGGTAGCCGGAGTCAGCGGTACGCAGAGCGGTATCCGCCAGGCCCTTACGGGAACCGTGCGAGTTGTTGAAGTACTCCAGAACCGACAGGCCTTCACGGAAGGAGGTCTTAATCGGACGGGTGATGTAGTCACCCTTGGAGTTCACAACCATGCCCTTCATGCCGGCCAGGGTCCAGATCTGACGCATGTTACCGGCAGCACCGGACTTCACGATCATCGGAATCGGGTTGTCGTCGGGGTACAGCTCCTCGACGGCGTTACCCACGGTGTCCGTGGCGTCCTTCCACAGCTCAACCAGGCGGTCGTAGCGCTCGCGCTCGGTCAGAGCACCCTGCTCCCAGTACTTACGCTCGATGCGCTCGGCTTCCTTCTCGTAGGACTCAAGCACCTCGTGCTTATTCGGGAGGACCAGCACGTCGTGCATGGTGATGGTCACGCCGGAACGGGTGGCCCAGTAGAAGCCAGCGTCCTTCATCTTGTCCAGAACCTGGGCAACGGTAATCATCGGGTACTTCGCGGCGAGGTCATTAATGACGTCACCGAGCAGCATCTTGTTGCCAGCGCCGCCCTTACGGACCATGACGCCCTCGAGGTACGGGTAGTTCCACGGCAGCAGGTCGTTGAACATGATGCGGCCCAGGGTGGTCTCAGCGAGCCATGCCTGGCCCTTCTGCCAACCATCCGGGAAGTGCTCTGCCTCGATGTCTGCCGGCGGGCGCAGGTGGGAGATGCGGACCTTGATCGGGGCCTGCAGGCCCAGAACGCCGCGGTCGCGAGCCATGATGGCCTCCGCGTAGGAGGAGTACACGCCCTGCTCCGGACGGTCCTCCGTGGCGGGGCGATAACGGCCCTCGCCACCGATCTCGTCCTCACCCTTGTCCATGGTGAGGTAGTACAGGCCGGTAACCATATCCAGACGCGGCATAGCCAGCGGCTTACCGGAGGCCGGGGACAAGATGTTGTTGGAAGCCAGCATCAGAACGCGGGCCTCGGCCTGTGCCTCAGCGGACAGCGGCAGGTGGACTGCCATCTGGTCACCGTCGAAGTCGGCGTTGAAAGCCTCACAAGCCAGCGGGTGCAGCTGGATGGCCTTACCTTCGACGAGCTTCGGCTCGAAGGCCTGGATACCCAGGCGGTGCAGGGTCGGTGCACGGTTCAGCATCACCGGGTGCTCGGAGATGGCCTCTTCGAGGACGTCCCACACCTCGGGGCGCTGGCGCTCCACCATGCGCTTGGCGGACTTGATGTTCTGCGCGTAATCGTTCTCAACCAGACGCTTCATGACGAAGGGCTTGAACAGCTCCAGAGCCATGAGCTTCGGCAGACCACACTCGTGCAGCTTGAGCTGCGGACCAACAATAATCACGGAACGGCCGGAGTAGTCCACGCGCTTACCCAGCAGGTTCTGGCGGAAGCGGCCCTGCTTACCCTTGAGCAGGTCAGACAGGGACTTCAGCGGGCGGTTGCCCGGGCCGGTGACCGGACGGCCGCGACGGCCGTTGTCGAAGAGGGCGTCGACGGACTCCTGCAGCATGCGCTTCTCGTTGTTCACGATGATCTCGGGAGCACCGAGGTCGATCATGCGCTTGAGGCGGTTGTTGCGGTTGATCACGCGACGGTAGAGGTCGTTGAGATCGGAGGTGGCGAAGCGGCCACCGTCCAGCTGCACCATCGGGCGCAGCTCCGGCGGGATTACCGGGATGGCATCGAGCACCATGCCGGCCGGGTCATTGCCCGAACGCAGGAAGGCCGCGACGACCTTCAGGCGCTTGAGGGCACGCATCTTCTTCTGGCCCTTGCCGTTGTTGATGATCTCCTTGAGAACCTCAGCCTCAGCCTCGAGGTCGAAGTTGCGGATGAGGGTCTGGATGGCCTCAGCACCCATGCCGCCGGTGAAGTAATCCTCGTAGCGGTCAACGAGCTCTTCGTAGATGGTCTCATCGATGATCATCTGCTTCGGAGCCAGCTTGATGAAGGTGTTCCAGATTTCGTCGAGGCGAGCAACCTCGCGCTCACCGCGCTCGCGGATGTGCTGCATTTCCTTGTCGGCAGCGTTCTGGACCTTGCGGCGGGCGTCGGCCTTGGCGCCGGCGGCCTCCAGCTCAGCCAGATCCTGCTCGAGCTTGGCAGCGCGCTCAGCGATCTCTGCCTCGACGTCATCCTCCACGTCCTTCTTCTCCAGCAGCATCTCTGCTTCCAGAGTGGACTGATCATTGTGGCGAGCTTCCTCGTCCACGGAGGTGATGATGTTGGCAGCGAAGTAGATGATGCGCTCAAGGTCCTTCGGAGCCAGGTCCAGCAGGTAGCCCAGGCGGGAAGGAACGCCCTTGAAGTACCAGATGTGGGTAACCGGCGCGGCCAGCTCGATGTGGCCCATGCGCTCACGGCGCACCTTGGACTTGGTCACCTCGACGCCACAGCGCTCACAGATGATGCCCTTGTAGCGCACGCGCTTGTACTTACCGCAGGAGCACTCCCAGTCGCGGGTTGGGCCGAAGATGCGCTCACAGAAGAGGCCGTCCTTCTCCGGCTTGAGGGTGCGGTAGTTAATGGTCTCGGGTTTCTTGACCTCGCCCTTGGACCAGCGACGGATGTCCTCGGCCGTGGCCAGCCCGATGCGGAGCTCGTCGAAGAGATTTACGTCAAACACGTAATGTCTCCCTTTCATCCCCCGTCAGGGGGAAGTTGATGGCTTTGTATGTAGGTGGTGTTTCGTTATGCCCGCCGCCAGTAAAAGCGGCGGACCAAGAAGCTAGGCGATGTCTGCGTCGGAGCGCTCGTCGCGGGACAGGTTAATGCCCAGGGACGGAGCGCCGTCCATGTCATCATCGTCGGAGCCAGACAGTTCCATCGGGGTGCCGTCGGTGGAGAGAACCTCCACGTTCAGGCAGAGGGACTGCAGCTCCTTGAGGAGGACCTTGAAGGACTCCGGAATACCCGGATCCGGGATGTTGTCACCCTTGACAATGGCCTCGTAGACCTTGACGCGGCCGACCACGTCATCGGACTTGATGGTCAGGAGCTCCTGCAGGGTGTAGGCAGCGCCGTATGCCTGCATTGCCCACACCTCCATCTCACCGAAGCGCTGGCCACCGAACTGCGCCTTACCACCCAGCGGCTGCTGGGTAATCATGGAGTACGGGCCGGTGGAGCGGGCGTGGATCTTCTCGTCGACGAGGTGGTGCAGCTTGAGCATGTACATGTAGCCGACGGAAACCGGGTACATGTACGGCTCACCGGAGCGGCCGTCGAAGAGGCGGGCCTTACCGTGCTCATCCACCATGACGTCACCATCGCGGTTCGGCTTGGAGGAAGCCAGCAGGCGAGAGATCTCCTCGTTGGTGGCACCGTCGAAGACCGGGGTTGCGGTCAGGGACTCCGGCGGGACGTCGTAAAGCTCTTCCGGCAGGGTCTTGAGCAGCTCGGCGTTGGCCGGATCCTCGGTGTCGATCTTCCAACCGGCGTGTGCCAGCCAGCCGAGGTGAACCTCGAGCACCTGGCCGATGTTCATACGACGCGGCACACCGTGGGTGTTCAGGATGATGTCCACCGGGGTGCCATCCTCCATGAACGGCATATCTTCCGGCGGGAGGATCTTGCCCACAACGCCCTTGTTGCCGTGGCGGCCGGCGAGCTTATCGCCGTCCTGGATCTTGCGCTTCTGAGCCACGTAGACGCGGATCATTTCGTTGACGCCCGGGGCCAGGTCGTCGTCATCCTCGCGGGAGAAGCGGGAGACGCCGATGACCTTACCGGTCTCACCGTGCGGCACCTTCATGGAGGTATCGCGGACCTCGCGGGCCTTCTCACCAAAGATGGCGCGCAGGAGGCGCTCCTCCGGGGTCAGCTCGGTCTCGCCCTTCGGGGTGACCTTACCAACGAGGATGTCGCCCGCGCGGACGTCGGCGCCGATGCGGACGATGCCGCGCTCGTCGAGGTCACGCAGAACGTCATCAGAGACGTTCGGGATCTCGCGGGTGATCTCCTCTGGGCCCAGCTTGGTATCGCGAGCATCGATCTCGTGCTCCTC
This sequence comes from Corynebacterium sp. HMSC056E09, assembly GCF_001813425.1. Classification (NCBI taxonomy): domain Bacteria; kingdom Bacillati; phylum Actinomycetota; class Actinomycetes; order Mycobacteriales; family Corynebacteriaceae; genus Corynebacterium; species Corynebacterium sp. HMSC056E09. Next base: position 67,035 of record NZ_KV812493.1, on the reverse strand, counting down.
GATGTGGATCGAGGTGAGGATGTCCTCCTCCACGATGCGCTGGTTGAGGATGATGGCGTCCTCGTAGTTGTGGCCTTCCCACGGCATGAAGGCAACCAGCAGGTTGCGGCCGAGGGACATCTCACCGTTGTGGGTACCGGGGCCGTCGGCAAGCACCTGGCCTGCCTCGACACGCTCACCCAGGGAGACCAGCGGGGTCTGGTTGTAGTTGGTGTTCTGGTTGGTGCGTTCGAACTTGCGCAGCATGTAGGTATCGCGCTGGCCCTCGTCATCCATGATGGTGATGAGGTCCGCGGTGACGTTCTCCACCACGCCCGCCTTCGGGGTGATGATGAGGTCGCCGGCGTCGTAGGCTGCACGCTGCTCCATACCGGTGCCCACGTACGGGGCTTCGGAGCGGACCAGCGGCACGGCCTGGCGCTGCATGTTCGCGCCCATGAGGGCACGGTTAGCGTCGTCGTGCTCGAGGAACGGAATCATGGCGGTAGCCACGGAGACCATCTGGCGCGGGGAAACGTCAACGTAGTCAACGCCGGCGGCGTCGGTCACGCCGATATCGCCGTCCTTGAGGCGGACCTCGATGCGGTCGCCGGTCAGGGTGCCGTCGGCAGCCTTCTCGACCTCGGCCTGCGCGATGGCGTAGCGATCCTCTTCATCGGCGGTGAGGTACTCCACCTGGTCAGTGACCTTGCCGTCCACAACCTTGCGGTACGGGGTCTCGATGAAGCCGAAAGCGTTGACGCGGGCATAGGAAGCCAGGGAACCGATCAGACCAATGTTCGGACCCTCAGGGGTCTCAATCGGGCACATGCGGCCGTAGTGCGAAGCGTGAACGTCTCGCACCTCGATGCCGGCGCGCTCACGGGACAGACCGCCCGGGCCCAGCGCGGACAGGCGGCGCTTGTGGGTCAGGCCAGACAGGGAGTTGTTCTGGTCCATGAACTGCGAGAGCTGGGAGGTACCGAAGAACTCGCGGATAGCGGCGGAGACCGGGCGGACGTTAATCAGGGAGGTCGGGGTAATCGACTCCGCATCCTGGGTGGTCATGCGCTCGCGGACGACGCGCTCCATGCGGGACAGGCCCACACGGACCTGGTTCTGGATGAGCTCGCCCACGGTGCGCAGACGACGGTTACCAAAGTGGTCGATGTCGTCGGTGTGGATGGCGATCATCTCGCCGTTCGGAGCCTTCATCTCGCGCTCACCGGCGTGCAGGCGCACGAGGTACTCGAGGGTGACGGCGATGTCTTCCTCGGTCAGGGTCATCAGACCGTCGTGGTCACCGCCCAGGCCGAGCTTGCGGTTGACCTTGTAGCGGCCAACCTTGGCCAGGTCGTAGCGCTTGGCGCGGAAGAAGGAGTTATCCAGCAGCGCCTGCGCGAGGTCGCGCGTGGGCTGCTCGCCCGGGCGCTGCTTGCGGTAGATCTCCAGCAGAGCCTCGTCGGTGTTGGCCACGCCATCGGACTCGAGGGTGGACATCATGAGCTCGGAGAAGCCGAAGCGCTCCTTGATCTGCTCCTCGGACCAACCCAGGGCCTTGAGCAGCACGGTGACCGGCTGGCGACGCTTGCGGTCGATGCGCACGCCAACGGTGTCGCGCTTGTCGACGTCAAACTCGAGCCACGCACCGCGGGAAGGAATGACCTTCACGGAGTGCAGCGGGCGCTCGGTGGACTTGTCGATGGTTTGGTCGAAGTACACACCCGGGGAACGCACGAGCTGCGAGACGATAACGCGCTCGGTGCCGTTGACGATGAAGGTGCCCTTCTCAGTCATCATCGGGAAATCGCCGATGAAGACGGTCTGGGACTTAATCTCCTGGGTGTCGTTGTTGATGAATTCTGCGGTGACGTACAGTGGCGCCGAGTAGTTGATGTCCTTCTCTTTGCACTCGTCCACGGTGTTCTTCACCGGCTCGAAGCGAGGCTCCGACAGGGACAGGGACATGTTGCCCGAGTAGTCCTGGATCGGAGAAAGCTCCTCGAGGATATCCTCAAGGCCGCTCGTCACGCGTGCGTCTTCGCCGCGCTCTGCCTGCTCGCGCTCACGCCACTCGGGGGTGCCGATGAGCCACGCGTAAGAATCGAGTTGTAGATCAAGGAGGCCCGGGACAGCGATGGGCTCGCTGATTTTAGCGAAGGAGTATCGCTTCGGGGCTCCAGGGATGTTGGCCACTGACTTGGTCTGGCGGGAGACTGCCAAGATGGGTCCTTCCAGTACCTCTGGCGGATTGCCTCCCCACCCTGGCCGGTGAGGTGCAAAACCGCTGGTAGATTTAGCATTCGGTCTGCTGTGGAACGACTGGGTTTAGAATGCACAAAATCACCTTGTCAAGTCGGTTTTGCCATCACCGCTCGAAAGGCTAAATGTGCACTAAAGATCCAGATTCCAGCGCAACGAAATAGCCTATAGCATAATGGCGGCCTTGTAAAGGCGAAACGTGCCGTCGGCGTGTCGCTTCGGAGATCCGCACGCGCGGGCCTCTAGCACGCGCGGCTAGCGGGAGTGGCGGTTGGTGGGACGGCGAAAAGCGCCCAGCGCCCCAAGCAGCACCAGAAGCGCGCCAACGCCAAGGCCACCCCAGCGCACCCACTGCCCCACAGCACTCCGCGGGAAGCGCTCAGCTTGCTGGAGCATCTCCGCGCGGGATTCCTCATCGGTCGCACCGTTGAAGGCGAACTGCATCTCGCGCTCGTTACCCTCACGGTCTGCCCAGTAGTCCTTGATATCGACGTCCATGCCCACGACGAGTCCGGTGGCCTGGTCCACGAAGAGGTCCCGCGTTGCTGCATGGAAGAGGTAGCCCTGCTCGGTGGAGCCGTCCTCATTGCTCAGCGTGGTCGTCGTGCTACCGGCATAGAGGGTAGCCACGTTGGTGGGCTCCACTTCCTGGTGATAGCGGTAGACCGTGCGGCCGTCGATATCGAGGGATTCCTCGAAGACGGCATCGGCCGCCTTGCGCAGCACCGGGTCGAAGACCGGGTAGGTGGTTTGCTCAGCATCGGCGGGCAGCTTCAGCCAGTAGCCCTCGACGGGCACCTCCGCCGTGGGCGAGCCCATGGTGTGGGAGAGCGCCGCCGGGCCCGTGGCCTCACCGCTAAGGCGATCGACGGGATAGTTCCACACGCGGGCAAAGCTCAAGTCCTCCACATTGCCCGTGCCGCCGCGGATGGCGGACTCCCCCACCCGCAGCGTTGCGGTGTCCTTGTCCGCTGGATCCTGGATGTCCAGGTTGAGCTGATAGGTCATCGGCCCCTCGTACTGCGTAACACCCTCTGCAGACAGAGCCTGCGCGGTGGCACTCTCATCCTGCATCGTCCACGTGGTGTTCTTGATATCCAGCGGCAGGCGCGGGCTAAAGCTCAAGAAGCTCGACGCCGCCAGACCGGCAGCGATCAGCGCAACGCCGAGGCCGAGCAGGAGGACGGAGAAGATGCGGGACTTGGGCAGCATGGTGGCTTATCCTACCGACTCGTTTGTTCAAAACACATTTCCCTGGAGGGTGCGTTTCAGTTTTACGCAGCTGCGGTGAGACTGCACCGACCCCGAAGTGAGCGCAAGTCAACTGATTCTATGAGTGAGAGTCAACTTCTTCTTTGTGATTCCACGGAACGATGGCGCTGACATCAGTGGTCTGGCGAGCTTTCCACAGATCGTATTCCTCTTGGAGTCCGAGCCAGAATTCCGCGGAGTTCCCAAAGTAAGCCGACAAACGCAAAGCCATATCGGCACTGATACCGAGCGTACCGCGGGTAATTTTGGAAACTTGGGAACGAGTAGTGCCAATGTCGTTGGCCAGACGATACTGGGTGATACCGCAGGGTTTGAGGAATTCTAGGAGAAGGATCTCTCCGGGATGCGGAACAGGAACAACATCAACAAGAGTGCGTACTTCAGTGGTAGTCGATAAAGTCAACGGCAACAGCTCCTTCGGGTGTCCAGTTGAATATGATGCGCCACTGCGAGTTGACGCGAATTGAATGGTAACCCTCAAACCCACGCCAATAGTGTCTCTTTTTGACCCTAGTGTCAAGGCCTGACACGAAATGTTTAGAATCCGCCGGGCTATCGGGGTCCCGACAAAACGGGAACAACCCCGCACCGCGCAAAAGCGGAACGGGGTTGTTGGCGCGCAGCGAGTGCGCTGCGCGGGAAAGCTGAGTAATTCAGGTGAATTACTTGAGCTCGACGGAAGCGCCAGCCTCTTCGAGCTTAGCCTTAGCAGCCTCAGCGTCGTCCTTGGAAGCACCCTCGAGGATAGCCTTCGGAGCGGACTCAACGAGCTCCTTAGCTTCCTTCAGGCCCAGGCCGGAGACGATCTCGCGGACAGCCTTAATAACGCCGATCTTCTTAGCGCCAGCGTCGGTCAGAACGACGTCGAACTCGGTCTTCTCTTCCTCAGCAGCACCGCCGGCAGCCGGGGCACCAGCAGCAACGGCAGCAACCGGAGCAGCGGCCTCAACGTCGAAGACCTCCTCGAATTCCTTAACGAACTCGGAGAGCTCGATGAGGGTCATTTCCTTGAAAGCTTCAATGAGCTCGTCCTTGGTGAGCTTAGCCATGATTGGCATCCTTTCTCATTGTGCCTGGCCGCGCTAAGCGGCCAGAAAAGTGTGTGTGTTTAAGTTGTGCGCCTTTAGTTGGCGTCTTAAGCTTCCGCAGCCTTCTTGTCCTGCAGGGCCGCAGCGGTGCGGACCATCTTGGTTGCAGGAGCGTTGAATACGGCGGCAGCCTTTGCCATAGAACCCTTCATGGCGCCAGCCAGCTTTGCGAGAGTGGTCTCGCGGTTGTCTAGCTTGGCGATGGCCTCAACCTGGTCGGCAGACAGAGCGTCGCCGTCCATGTAGCCACCCTTGATAACGAGTGCCTTGTTGTCATCAGCGAACTTGGTGATGACCTTCGCAGCATCCACTGCCTCGCCCTTGATGAACGCAATAGCGGTCGGGCCAGTCAGCTGCTCGTCAAGACCCTCGATGCCAGCTTCGTTGGCAGCGATCTTGAAAAGGGTGTTCTTGGCGACGGAGTACTCAACGTCAAAGCCGAGGTTGTTACGCAGCTCCTGGAGCTGACCCACGGTCAGGCCACGGTACTCGGTGAGCACGATGGAGTTAGCGCCATCGAGCTTCTCCTTCAGCTTTGCCAGGTCTGCGGTGTTCTTCGGGTTTGCCATTTTCTACTACGCCTCCTTTCGAAACATCTCTTGTGTTTTCCGCCGGGACCTTTCCCACCTCGGTTGTCGTTAACGACAATCGAAATAACAAAAGCCCCGTGCAAGAGCACAGGGCGCGCGCGGAAATCCGCGGTAATTCGCAAAGTGTCTCCTGCGTGGGCCGCCCTCTAGAGCGAGGAACCTTCGATCCGATATTCCGGATGACCGACGGTCTTTGGTGAACCTTGACTCGACCACTTCGGGGCCGTTCAAACTTCGCTAGGTACTCTACAGCCTGCACGGGCCAACTCCAAATCGCGGTCCTGGGGCTTTGCCTTAGTGCCCTTTAGTTCTTGAGCACACCGCGCGGAACGATGACGGGGGCATCGCTGCGAGGATCCTCCCAGATGTCCACATCGATGCCATAGGCCGCCGCCAGCACCTCTTTGGTCAACGCTTGCTGCGGCGTGCCCCGCGCGATGACCTCGCCGTTGTTCATGACCACCATGGTGTCTGAGAACTGCCCAGCCAGCATGAGGTCGTGCAGCACGACGACGACCGTCTTCCCAGCGCGCGCTTGCTTGCGGACGAGCTCCAAGACGCCCATCGCGTGGGCGGGATCGAGGAAGGTGGTGGGCTCGTCGAGAAGCAGCACCGGCGCGTCCTGAGCCAAAGCCAGCGCGAGCCACACCCGCTGACGCTGGCCGCCCGACAGCGCCGCGATATCGCGGTCGATGAAATCGGTGATGCCTGTCTCCACGCAGGCCTGCGCGATGATCTCGTGGTCCCGCGCTGACAGTCCCCTTCCCCACCCAAGGTGCGCGTACCGCCCGCGGGCAACGAGCTCGCCGACGCGCAGCCCATCCGGCGCCATCGGGTGCTGGGGAAGCAAGGCCACGTGGGCCGCCGCTTCCTTCGGGCTCATGGAATGCACATCCAACTCGCCAATGCGCACGCTTCCCTGCCGGGGGCGAAGAATCTTCGACAAGGTCTTCAGCAACGTCGATTTCCCGCAGCCGTTGGGGCCGATGAGCGTGGTGACCTCCCCCGGGCGGGCCACGAGGTCAACCCCGGAGAGAATATCTTTCCCGCCCTGATAACCGGCATGGATGCCTTGGGCTTTCAGCTCGCAACTGTTCATGGTTTTCATCCTTTCCGCCTTGCGGCATTCCACACCACGATGACCAGGGCGGTGCCGCCGATCACTGAGGACACAGCTCCCACCGGCGCGTCCATCGGGAGCGCCCCGGCCACCACGGCGCAGGCGCTTAAGAGGGCCGCACCAGCAGCGCACGACACCACCGGCGAAGGAGTAGGGGTTCGGGCGATCATGCGTCCGAGGTGTGGGGCCAGCAGCGCGATAAAGCCGATGGGCCCCGCCACGGACACGGTCACCGCGCATATTCCGGTGGCCGCAATGAGGAGCGCGGTGCGCGTCCGCGTGATGTCCACGCCCAAGGAGAGTGCCGAGAGATCATCATGGGCTAGCAGCGGCAGCTCCCGGGCACGCCACGAACCAAGCAACACGAAAGGCGCCAGTCCCACGAGAAGCGGAACAATGACGTCCATCCGCACAAAGCCCGTGGTTCCCGCCAGCCACAGCTGGGACTGTGCAGCACGGAGGAGCTCCGCAGCGCGCAAGAGATACGCCACCATGGCTTGGAATAGCAGTGATAGCGCGATGCCGACGATGACGATGCGGTTGCTCGTACCGAGCCCACCAAGCGCCACCAGCAGGATGGCCGCTAACACCGCCCCCAGCAGCGCGAGCCCCGCCCGCCACCAGAACACGGAGACACCCTCTGCGAGGAGTGGCCGGGACATCACCGTCCCGATGACCACCATCACCGAAGCCCCACCGGTCACACCAAGGATGTCGGGGGAGGCCAGCGGATTGCGCGACATCGACTGCGTCCACGACCCCGCCAGTCCGAGCGCGGCGCCCACGATGAGGGTTGCTAGCGCTACGGGCATGCGCAGATCCCACACGACGCGGATTTCGCTTCGGCTCCCACCACCGTTGAGGATCTCCAGGACGCGCAGCGGACTCAGCCCCACGGGGCCTTGCCCGAGCATCAGGACGTAAGAAACTGCCGCGACCAGCACAAAGAAGCAGGTGGCTGACCATATCCATATCCGGCGCTGCCGCTGTTGGGAACGCAGGCGCTTGGCGACGTCCCCCTTCACCCCATCACTCATAGCTTCTGCTCCCCTCGGCGCACGGCCCAGATGAGGAAAGGTGCGCCCACGAACGCTAGGACAATGGACATCTCCAACTCGGAGGGGCCAGCGATAAGCCGGCCTAAGATATCCGCAGCCAGCACGGAACAACCACCCAGCAGCGCGGCGGGGGCAATCATGGCGGCAACCGCCGGCCCTGTACACCGCCGGAGGAGGTGGGGGACGGCAAAGCCCACGAAAGCGATGGGGCCTGCCGCAGCGGTACCGCATCCGGCCAAGACAACGATGCTTAAGGCCGCGCCACGGCGCGCCAGTGCCGGCGAGCTACCCAAGGCAACCGAAGACTCCTCACCCATGGCCAATAAGTCGAGCGGGCGCGCCACACTCGTGGCAAGGATGAGCCCGACGAGCAGACCACCGGCTGCAATCGCGACCTCCCCGGGGCCGCGCCCAAAGGTGGAGCCGATAGTCCAGCGGCGCATGCTGTCGAGCACATCCGTGGAATACAAGCCGATCAGCATGGCGCCAGAACTTAAGGCAGCCGATACTCCTGCACCCACGAGAAGCAGCGTCAGGGGATCAGGAAACCGCCGGGAAACACCCAGAACCACTACCGTGGCCAAACCGGCTCCCACCAGCGCGAGCGCCGTCCGCATCCCCAGCGAGGTGGCAAGCCCCAACGCCGTCCCGAGCGCTACAAGGAAGGAAGCACCCGCAGTGATACCAATGAAGCCGGGATCGGCCAAGGGGTTCTTGGTCCAGGTCTGGGCGATGACACCGGAGACCGCAATGGCTGCACCCGCGAAGTACGCCAAGAACGTGCGCGGCATACGCAAGTCCCACACGATATTTTCTATCTCCGGCTGGCTTTCATGGAGGAAGGCGGGAAGGAGCTCGGACAAGGCGATGGACCGCGATCCCACCATCAGCGAGCAGGCGAGGAGGAGCAGTGAAACCACAACCAGAGCGCTGGTGAGGAGCACGCGTCCCCTCCCCCGCGAATCTAGCTCGCCGCGGGTGGCCCCGGCGTTTCTCGGTAGTACGAGCACTTAGAGTTGCTCTTCGAACTTATCGACAGCCCAAGGAATGGTGAGCGGGTTCGGCATGCTCATGGCGTTGCCGGTATCCGTTTCTAGGTAGCGGACGCGGCCATCCTTGACCACGTCCAGGCCTTGGAACGTCGAATCCTTCTTCAGCTCGTCGACTGCACCGTTGTAATCCAAGACGAACAGGTAGTCCACGTTGTTGAGCTGGGAGTAGTTCTCTGGGGCGTAGTCCACGAAGAAGCTCGAGCCATCACCCTCCAGCTGCTGCGGAATCTCAAAGCCAAGGTCTTCGATGAATTGACCGCGGCCATCATCGGATGTGTAGAGGCCCAGCTTTCCGTCATAGGGCATGACGATGGCCGCGCGTTTGCCGTTAAGCTCCGGGTGTGATTCCTTGAAGTCGTCGAAGGCGCCTTGCGCCTTGTCAATAAGCTTGTCACCCTCCTCTTCCTTCTCCACGGCAGAGGCGATGGTCTTAACCTGCTCTTCCCAGGGAACCTGCCAGTCTTCGAAGCCCTCCGGCTTGATGGTCAGCGGCGCGATCTCCTCGAGGGATTTCTGTGCTTCCTGGTCCACTGCCTGATTGACAGCAATGATCTGCGTGGGGTCCGAAGCCGTGACCTGCTCAAGAACATCGGCCGTGAACCCAGAAGCGGTGTTATAGATAACCTCAGGCTGGGCATCTCCCAGAAGTTCTTTCGCCCATGGGCCTACACCGGAGGGATCACCATCGCCCTGTGCTCCCCAGGGCGCTACGGCAACGGGGGTGATTCCGAGCGCGAGGACAGTATCGGCGTCGCCAAGCCCCAGGCTCGCAACCCGCACCTCCTCAGCGCTGCCTGCACCCGCACTGTCCTCACCGCTTCCGCGCGAGCACCCTGTCAGAGCAATCGCTGCCGCCGAGACAATCGCGAGCACGGCTTTCGCACGCCGGTGGATAGCAACCATGGAATCAACCTTTCCTTCGATGGGAACGAGCACACAAGCCGTCACACCCCTAATCTATTTGAGGCAAGCCTAACCTCTGCTTTATGATGGATTCAAATTTCCCTTATACCTAGGAACAATTCCTTTGACGCATCACCGCTTATTACCCGTTACCCTCGCCGGGAATACCCGCCTCAAGCCGCGACTGCACCGCCTTACTTTTCACTCGCCCGCCTTCGGCTCCTACCCCCTCGCCGGGCCTGATGAGTATTTTGGGCTCCTCATGCCCCAGGACGGGCAGGAGTTTTCGTCCTTCCCAGTTGAGGATGCCAATGTGCGCGCCGCCGTCACTGGCTTGCCTGACGACGTTCGCCCGGCGTTGCGGTGGTACACAATTCGCAGGCTCAACCACGAAGCCTGCACCATCGATGTCGACGTGGTGACCCATGGCGATAATGGTCCGGGCTCGCGGTGGATCCGCAAGGCCCAGCCCGGGGATACCGCCGGAATCTATACGGGGCAAGCACGGTGGCAGGCACCCAAGAAATCACAGCTGTTGCTCGCGGACGCCTCCGCTCTCCCAGCACTGTGGCACATCCTGGAGCACTACGAAGCCTTCTCACCGCAAACCTTGAGCGGCGTCGACGTCGTTGCACTAATTGCAGACGACTCCGAAATTGAGGACGGCTTTGAGAAGACCTGGCGCGGCAAGGTTCGTTCACTCACCATGGTCGCCGCCCCGCACGAGGAACACAGCGCACGCGCCGTTCAGCTTCTTAGCTCTCGTTTCTCCGCGGATACAGCGCCGGATTCAGTGTGGGTATCCGGCGAAGGGGACCTGGCCAAAGAAGTGCGCTCTTTGGCGGTGCACGACTGGGGAGTGCCGCGCGAGGACGTCATCTGGTCCGTGTACTGGATGAACGGCAAGCCGCGGCCTTAAATCCTTCGCACGCATCTAGTCCTTTAACCGGCGGTGGGTAGCCGGTGAATAACACGGTGCGCTGCCACATGGTTCCCATCAGAAGGTTCCAGTCAAGAGGTTTCAGTCAGAAGGTTTACTTGCCCCCAAACGAACCTTCTTCGCTCCCCCAGATGGTTTGTTTGCCCCCAAGAGAACCTTGTGACTAGAACCATCTACATCCAGCGCCCGCGCTTGCCCCAGGCCTGATGCATCTCCGCTCAAGCCCATGTCCCGAATCCAAGCAGGGAGCACCTGGGGCACACACAGCACAACGCGGGCCCCGGATAATTCCGGAACCCGCGTTGCAAGGGGTCTTGACTATCAGGCGGTTTCTCACGCCGCCCGCCCTGCAAGACTCAGGGTGTTCTCTCTATCTCTCATGCGCCTCTCTCAAACGCACAAGGATTATTATGCGATACATTCCTTGAAAGCCCATCGAACCTGCCTGTATTTTACCTGTCAGTGGTTTTTAGCCCTCTGACCTGTACAAATAATTCGACACGCAAGGAAAAAGGCAATAAAAAATCCCGGCTCGTGAATGAGCCGGGACCTTTACGCCGTTAACACAGACATCAATTAGTCGGTGTAGTTCTTCTCCACGGAAGCGTCGACCGGGATGCCCGGGCCGGAGGTGGTGGAGATGGTGATCTTCTTGGCGTAGATGCCCTTAGCGGAGGACGGCTTCAGACGCAGGATCTCGTCGTACAGCGCGCCGTAGTTCTCAGCCAGCTTCTCAGCGTCGAAGGAAGCCTTACCGATGATGGCGTGCAGGTTGGAAGCCTTGTCAACGCGGAAGGAAATCTTACCGCCCTTGACGTCGGCCACAGCCTTGGTCACGTCAGCGGTCACGGTGCCGGTCTTCGGGTTCGGCATGAGACCACGCGGGCCCAGGACGCGGGCAACGCGGCCAACCTTGGCCATCTGATCCGGGGTGGCGATAGCAACGTCGAAGTCGATGTTGCCCTCGTTGATGGCAGCGATCAGCTCTTCGGTGCCCACGATGTCGGCACCAGCAGCCTTAGCGGCCTCAGCCTTGTCGCCCTCGGCGAAGACGGCCACGCGGACATCCTTACCGGTGCCGTGCGGCAGGGAAACGGTGCCGCGAACCAGCTGATCAGCCTTGCGCGGGTCAACGCCGAGGCGGAAGACAACGTCGACAGTAGCGTCGAAGTTCTTGGAGGAGGTCTCCTTGGCCAGCTTGGCGGCCTCGATCGGACGGTACTGGCGGGAGCGGTCTACCAGCTCAGCGGCAGCCTTGTATGCCTTGGACTTGGTGCTCATAAGTGCAATTCCTTTTCTTGGATTGATGTGGTGATAGCGGGCCGAAGCTGGCCCTGCCACGCGCGATACAGAACGTATCGCGCATTAAATTGAATTATTACTTAGCCGGGATGCCGTCAACGGTGATGCCCATGGAACGAGCGGTACCAGCGATGATGCGGGCGCCGTTCTCGATGTCACGAGCGTTGAGGTCCTCGAACTTGGTCTGTGCAATCTCCTTGCACTGATCCCAGGTCACGGAGCCAACCTTATCGGTGTGCGGAACGCCGGAGCCCTTCTTGATGCCAGCGGCCTTGAGCAGGAGCTTCGCTGCCGGCGGGGTCTTCAGCTTGAAGTCGAAGGAGCGGTCCTCGTAGACGGTGATTTCCACCGGCACGACGTTGCCGCGCTGTGACTCGGTCGCAGCGTTATAAGCCTTGCAGAACTCCATGATGTTGACGCCGTGGGCACCGAGTGCCGGGCCGACCGGCGGAGCCGGGTTAGCAGCGCCTGCTTCGATCTGGAGCTTGATCAGGCCAGTGACCTTCTTCTTGGGAGCCATCGAATTACCTCTTTCCTGTGGTACCGGAGTGCCGCCACGATGAATAACAGCGCCCCGTCCGGATGCTCACGCGTTGTGGGCCACCGGAGGATGAACGTTTGAACATGCGCAAAAGCGCACGGCGTTCAAGTTTAGAACACCGTGCGCCCAGCTCAAAATCGCTTTTTAGGAGATGCGCTCGATTTCCGTCGGGGACAGCTCCACCGGGGTCTCGCGGCCGAAGATGGACACTAGGCCCTGCATCTTGCCGGTCTCCGGATCGATTTCAGAGATGGTGGCAGATACGGAAGCCAGCGGGCCGGACAGGATGGTAACGGCCTCGCCCACCTCGAAGTCGTGAGCATAAGCCTTCGCGGCCTCCTTCTCCGGCATGGCAACAACCTGCTCGCCCTCGGAGTCGGCGGCGGAGGCCTCCGGGGAAACCGTCGTGTCATTCGGCATGAGGAACTTGGCCACGTCGCGGATCTTCACCGGGGTAGCGTTGCCCTCGTTGCCCACGAAGGAGGTCACACCCGGGGTATCGCGGACGACAGACCAGGCGGCGTCGTTAAGCTCCATGCGCACCAGCACGTAGCCCGGAAGCAGCTTGCGCTTAACAACCTTCTTCTTGCCGTCCTTCTTCTCCAGAACCTGCTCGACCGGCACGACGACCTCAAAGATGGAATCCTCCACCTCAAGGGTCTGGGCGCGCATGTCCAGGTTGGTCTTCACCTTGTTCTCGTAGCCGGAGTAGCACTGGATGATGTACCACTTGCCCGGCTGCTTCTTCAGTTCGCGGGTGAATGCGCGCAGGCGGGTCTTGTACTCGGCGTCGGCGGCAGCGGCATCTGCTTCAGCGCTTGGCGACGTCTCCCCCGCTCCCTCAGCCTCAGCCTCGTCCGAGCCGCCGCCGAGGGCGGCCTCAGCGGCCTTGGTAGCAGCTTCCTTCTCGGCGGCTTCCTTCTCCTCGGCAGAAAGCTCCTCCTGCGGCTGCTGGGTTTCCTCAGTAGCCTCGACCGCTTCCGCGGCCTGTTCCTGGACGTTATCAATCATGGCCTGCTCGAGGGAGGTGCCAGTGTTTTCTTCGCTCATTGTCTGCTACTCCAAAATTGTGTTCATTCTTCTAGTCCCCAACCAGGTTACTCGGCGGGACTAGGGCAAAAAGTATCCCGCCGTTTCCCCTAGTCGAGCTAGCGGGAAGGCGGCGGGATGAAAGTATGAAATTAGTTTACTAAGGCGCGAGGATTGCTTCAACTCCGAGGCCGGTCAGCGTGTCCACGCCCCACACCAAGGCGGTGAGGACGATGAGGAAGGCAAAGGTCACGAGGACGTACTGCAGCATTTCCCTGCCGGTAGGCCAGACGACCTTCTTCATCTCAGAGACGACCTCGCCCGGGAAGGACCCGACGGAACCGCCGAAGGATTCTTCCTTCTTATCCTCAACGCGCACGACGCGCTTGTCGGTGTAGGAATCGGTAGAGGTGGTCGCTGCGCCAGAGAGCTGACGCTTGCCGGTTGGGCGCGGGGCCCCGGTGCTCGGCTGCTTTTCATCGCTCACGGCGATTCCCTCCTTGAAGTGATGTGGCAGGGGCGACAGGACTCGAACCTGCAACCTACGGTTTTGGAGACCGTTGCGCTACCAATTGCGCCACGCCCCTTTGCGTGCCCTTTTGGGACAACGCACAACCCTACCAGAACGGTGATTCCCCATGGAAACCACGTGCCGTATAAGGCTGGGAGTCGGTAATGAAAAAGCGCCCGTGTGCGGGCGCTTTTCTTTCCCGGTAGCGATGGCGAGAATTGAACTCGCGACACAGCGATTATGAGTCGCTTGCTCTACCACTGAGCTACACCGCCATATTCACCTTCTGGGACCTTCCAGAAACATGAATGGAGCCCCCTGACAGAATCGAACTGTCGACCTTTTCCTTACCATGGAAACGCTCTGCCGACTGAGCTAAGGGGGCACAGCCTCTTTGAGTAACGGACTTTCATCCGCTGTGCTCTCGTTGAAGCCTTGAAAAGATTAACCCGAAACGCTTAAACAACACAAATCGCCAGTATGGGACATGTTTTTAGGGCCTTTAAGCGCCCCAAGAACACACCAGAGCAAACACCGTGCCGAGTAGACGACAACTAGGGTTAAGGGTCAGAAAGTGTGTCTGGAATCGGGGATTTCTGGGGTCTGAACTGTAGGTTCTCGCAGAATATACGCTTTGGGAGCATATATCTGGCTTTGGGATGCTAAATCCACGGTGTGGCTGCCTACCTGTGGTAGCCGGCGGTGGTGTGGTGATTCAATGCTAGAAATCGACCACACTAGCACTGCGGCGGAGATACAAAATGCAATGAATCGAACAGCTGAGGCTTCGACCGATGGCGGTATAAACCAGGTGATTCTTGGCCAACAAGATTCCCCCCGATGTCACCAATGCAGCACTATTTGCCCAGCCCATCGCCTGCTGCGCTGCGCCGAGAACCTGAACGGAACTGGCTTAATGAAATGGCTCTAGTGTCGCGCACGTTGGGACGGCGGCGTAGTAGTTGCTGCCTGTCCGGCGTTTCCTAGCGCACCGTCGGCCGTACCGGCTATCTCAACGATTAGGACTTCACTAACATCGTCTATGCCCAGTCAGCCGGCCTGGAAGTGGCCAAATCTAGCCCCGGTGACACGCCGAGCCAGACACACATTTTGACCCTTAAGCCGACAACTAAGCCGGGCACACGACCGTTCAATCGACGGAGCGACATTTCGATCAAATAGCGTCCCAATTCCCCGGGGCTCGGGCCCCTTATTTGATCGAAATGACCCTTAACCCCCTAGCCCTATGCCGGGGATCGAAAAATCCCGCAGACACATCTTTGCGTCTGCGGGATTCATTCTGTGCCAGGTAGAAGATTCGAACTTCTGAAGGCAATGCCGGCGGATTTACAGTCCGCTCCCTTTGGCCGCTCGGGCAACCTGGCATGCACTCTTGAGTGCGGTTATGTACTTTACTACGAAGTCCCGCCCGACATGCAAATCGCCTGGCAGGAGCACCTATTAGCCCACGCGCTGGACCGTGTAGTCCGCCAACTGGCGCAGGGCTTCGCTGGCCGTGCATTCGGGCAGCAGGGAAAGCTGGTCTTCGACAACGCGCAGGTATGCGTTGACGTCGGCAAGCGCCTTGTCCCGGCCGCCGGACTTCCACAGCAGGTCGATGGCGCGCTTCACGGAGGCGTCATCGGTCAGCGGGCCCGTCAGGAGGGCACGGAGCTCGTCGCCGACCTCACCCTCCTCCTCCAGGGCATAGAGCACTGGCAGGGTGAACACGCCCTCGCGCAGGTCCGTGCCCGGGGTCTTCCCCGACTCCTCGGGATCGGAGAAGATGTCGATGATATCGTCGACGATCTGGAAAATCATGCCCACGGCCGCACCGATCTGTCGCAGCGCCTCGCACTGCTCCGGGCCGGCGCCAGCGTGGTAAGCACCCAGATAGCCGGCGGAGGCGATGAGCACCGCGGTCTTTTCCCGGATGACCGCCGTGTAATGCTCCACGGCGTTAGCTTCGCCGGCACCGATGGTTTCGCGCATCTGGCCGGTAACAAGCTCCTCGAAGGTCTCCGCGAAGTGCTCCACAGTGTGAGTATCCAGCTGGCTCATCAGCCGCGAAGCGTGCGCCAAGAGGGCATCGCCCGCCAAAATCGCCACCGAGTTAGTCCAGCGGAAATTTGCAGAATCCACGCCGCGGCGGCGCTCCGCTTCATCCATGACATCGTCGTGATAGAGCGTGGCCACGTGGACCATTTCCACCACGGTTGCCGCCTTAATCACCTCAGGCGATTGCGAGCGTTCACCAAACTCGGAAGCCAGCAACGCCATCATCGGGCGGAAACGCTTGCCCCCAGCCAGGGAGAGGTGACGCACCTTGTCTTTGATGAAGTCCTGCCCGCGGTCGAGCTCCGTGTTCAGCAGGTCCTCTACAGCAGCCATCCCGGCGTTGATACGCTCGGTGAGCTGCGCATCCCCCAAGTCCACGTGCTTGGCGTGAGTTTGGCCGTGTGACATTAAACGTGTTCCTTTAAGCTCAAAAATCCTAGTGTTTACCTACCGTAGCCCATGGCACGGCCCTCAACACACTTGTGGCCACTATCCCGTGCAATGATAGTCCCCATGTCGGAGCAGATCGATTCCACCCTTGTTGACGTCGCCATCGTAGGCGCCGGGCCCGCCGGCGCTGCCGCCGCTATCCACGCCGCGCGCGCCGGCCATGACACACTGCTTGTCGACGCCTCCCCCTTCCCCCGCGACAAGACCTGCGGCGATGGGCTGACTCCTCGCGCCATGCACCAGTTGGAGCTCCTCGGCATCGAGGTCAACGCCTCCTACCGCAACCGCGGGCTCAAGCTGCACGGCTTCGGCGGCACCGTAACCGCCCCGTGGCCGTCGACATACCCCTCGCAGGTGGGAACGGCTCTGCCGCGCTATGAATTCGATGCGCTGCTCGTTGAGGCCGCCCAAGAAGCCGGCGCGCAGCTTCTCACCGGCACGGCGACGGCCCCGCAGCTCGAGGGCAACCGGCTGGTGGAGTTCTCCGTGGGCAAGCGCCGCGTGCGCGCGCGGTGGGTCATCGTGGCCGATGGCGTGCGCTCGACCTTTGGCAAGCAGCTGGGCCGCACCTGGCACCGCGAGGAGGTCTACGGCATCGCCGCGCGCGCCTACGCCGATTCGCCCCACGACGGCGAGGAGTGGATGCACTCCCACGTGGAGCTCAAGGACCCCGAGGGGGTCGTACAACCCGGATATGGCTGGATCTTCCCGCTGGGACAGGGGGTCAACATCGGTTTGGGTGCGCTGTCCACCGCCGCCCGCCCGGCTCGTCTCAACACCAAGAAGGCGCTTGATTTCTACGCTGAGCAGCAGCGTTCGGAGTGGGGCTTGGGCGAGCTACGCAACGTCACCTCGGCGATGCTACCCATGGGCGGCGCGGTGTCCGGGGTAGCCGGCGCAAACTGGATGCTGATTGGTGACGCCGCCGCCTGCGTCAATCCGCTCAACGGCGAGGGCATCGATTATGGCTTGGAGACGGCAGCACTAGCCGTAGAGATGCTCGGCACTAAGGACCTGACCTTGGCGTGGCCGGAGCGTCTGCGCGCCGAGTACGGCGAGGCCTTCCTGCTCGCCCGCACCGCAGCGCGCCTGCTGACTTATCCGCAGTTCCTGCCGCTCGCCGGACCTGTGGCCATGCGCGGCCCCATCGGCCGCATGCTCATGCCGGCCGCCGCACGCCTCATGGGCAACCTCATCACCGACGAGGACAAGGACCTGCTCGCCCGCGCCTGGCGGCTGGCGGGCGGGGCGGTCTCTGCGCTGCGCCGGGATACGCCTCTCTGGGCCTAAGGCCTTTAGGCCGGCTTCACCGCGGAGTGCAACGCCACGATGCCACACGTCAGGTTGCGCCAGCCCGCCTGTTCCCAGCCATTGCGGTTGATGGCGGCGGCTAGCTCGTGCTGCTCCGGCCACGCGCGGATGGATTCTGCGAGGTAGATATAGGCCTCCGGGTTGGAGGAGACCACCTTGGCAATCGGCGGCAGCAGGCGGGTCAGGTACTCCTTGTAGACGGTGCCGAAGACCGGGATGACTGGCTTAGAAAACTCCGCCACAGCCAGGCGCCCACCGGGCTTGGTCACGCGCGCCATCTCCCGCAGGCCCAGCTCGAAGTCGTGGATATTGCGCAGACCATAGGAGATGGTCACCGCATCGAAGGTGTTATCCGCAAAAGGCAGGCGCATTCCATCGCCGGCCACCTTGGACACATCGCGCTCCGCGCCAGCCGCGAGCATGCCGAGTGAAAAATCACAGGCCACGCACCACGCGCCGGACTTGGACAGCTCCTCCGTGGAAACAGCCGTTCCGGCAGCCAGGTCGAGGACCTTCTCCCCCGGCTTCAGGTTGAGCCGCTCGCGCGTCAGACGGCGCCAGCGTGCGTCCTGACCAAAGGACAGCACCGTGTTGGTGATGTCGTACTTCTTGCCCACCGCGTCAAACATGCGCGCAACATCGAAGGGCTTTTTATCCAGATCTGCCTTAGACACAAGCGCCTAGTCTAGGCCACGCGCGCCCCCAGGGCGCGAGCGGCCCAGCGCGGCAGCTCCGGGCGCTGGCCCAAAATGGTCAGCGGCACCTCGCGGACATTCTCCAAAACTTCCTCGTAATAGCCCAGCAGCTGCTCGCATAGCGCCGGCCACGTCTTGGAAGCAATCGACTGCCTAGCGTTCTCCCGCAGCTCTTCGTGGATCTCCGGGTTGAGCAGCGCGTCGACGGCATTGGGGAGGTCCTCGACGAACGTGGAAACGTCGAGAAGCAGCCCGTTATAGCCCTCCTCAATGAGGTCCACCGGGCCGCCCGCGCGGGGGCCGATGGTGGGCACGCCCGAGGCCTGCGCTTCCTGGATGGCCTGGCAGAAGGTCTCGAACTCACCGGCGTGGACGAAGATGTCCAGGGATGCATAGGCTGCGGCGAGTTCTTCGCCGCCCAGCGCGCCTGTGAATACCGCGTCCGGCAGTTGGGCCTCCAGCAGCGGGCGCTCTGGGCCATCACCAACGATGACGAGTTGGATGTCCTCGCGTCCGTTAAGCGCGGACAGGCGGTGCACGCCCTTCTCTGCGGCCAGGCGGCCGACGAAGCCGACGATTTTCTTCTTCCCCGTGGGATCCCAGCTCCGGCGCAACGCCGCCGAGCGCTTCGAGGGGTGGAAGCGCTCTGAGTCCACACCGCGGCCCCAGTGGCGCACGTTCTTGATGTGGTGCTTCTCCAAGTCACTGATGGTGAGCGAGGACGGCGCGAGAGTCATCTGGCAGGCGTTATGGATGGTGCGCAGCCACTCCCACACCCCATAGGCCAGTGCGGAAGCGTGGTACTTGGTGGCGAAACCGGCCACGTCGGTCTGGTATAGCGCCACCGCCGGAATGCGCAGCTGACGTGCAGAAAATGCTCCCGCCGCTCCCAGGACGAAGGGGCTGGCCAGGTGGATGATGTCCGGTTTGAACTCGCGCAGCGCCTCGTCCACGGCGGACGTAGGAACGCCAACCGGGAGCGAATCCACCAGCGGCACACGCACGGTGGGCACGCGCACGATGGTGAACCCGAGGTAATCGGGGATCTCCTCCTGCCCGTCCCGGGCGCCGGGGGCGATGACGATGGCCTCGTGGCCGTGCTCGTGGAGGTGTTCGAGGACACGCAGCACGGAGTTGGTCACTCCGTTGACATTAGGCAAGAAGGATTCCGCGACGATGGCTACACGCATGCGCCCCATCATTCCTTTTCTGAGTGCTCGGTTGGTAACGCACGTACTAAATTCCGGTTAATTTTCCCGCTCCCCCACCAGCACGCGCCGGCAATCAGAGTAGCCACGGCCGCGGAGGACAGCGCCGGAATGATCGATAGCGTCCATTCCCGGCCCTCTACCTTGACCAGGTCCGGGTTGCTCTTGGCGTAGAGCACCCACACCTGCTGGCCTTCTCCCAGCCCAGTGGGATAGAGCAGGCCGGTGGGCGGGGTGTGGTAGATCCCTTCGGAGTCCTGGAAGTCCACGAAAGTACGCAAGGTGCCGACATCCGTCACCGTGGCCAGGGCGCGCCCGGGGTTGGCGCCGATGGTGCGGTCATTGAAGAAAGGGCCGATCACCATACCCGCCATGCCCACTAGTGCTGCGGCATACAACACCAGGATCAGCTGGCGCACCCGGCGCCGCGGCATTTACTGACCCACCTTGGCGTTCAGAGCCTCCTGCAGCGCGCGGCGCGAGGACCGGGTGGTGTGTGCCTCCACGACGGTGATCCCGGTGGAGTATTCCTTGAGCTCTGCGAGAACATCGAGCAGCTCCTGCGCCGAGCTCACCTCGCGGTGCTCAGCGCCGCAGGCTTCCGCCAGCTTGGCGACGCCCACCCCATGCGGCGTCCCAAAGGCCCTCTCGAAGGAGGGGCGCAGGGGCTCACGGCCTTGTTCAAGCACCTCGAAGATGCCGCCGCCGTCGTCGTTTGAGACGACGATGGTGAGGTTCTCCGGGCGCGGGTTGTCCTCGGGGAGGATGAGGGAGGTGGCGTCGTGGAGGAAGGTGACATCCCCCATGAGGGCGACGGTGCGCGGGGCGCGGGGCGCGTCGGCCTCGCGGGACTGGGTGGCCAGCGCGATACCGATGGCCTGCGCGACGGTGCCGTCGATGCCGGCGGCCCCGCGCGGCGAGTAGGTTTCCACGCCGTCGAAAGGCAGACCGATGAAGGAGGCATCCCGCACCGCGTTAGAGGCTCCGAGCACGAGGGTGTCGCCGACGGCGAGGGTGTCCCCCACCGCGGCGGCGACGTGGAGTCCGGTAAAGCCGATCTCGGGCTTGGTGGCGTCCTCGCCTGTGGCCTCCGCGAGGACCTCGCGTACACCCTCGGCCGCCATCTGTGCGGCGCCTTCGCAGATCTTCATCCATTCGCGCGTGGGCTCGCCGCTGGTCTTGACGGTGGTGCCCAACTGCGCAGCCGCACCGCGCGGGTTGGTGAAATCCTCCGTGCGGGACAGGCAGATGAGGTCGATATCGGGATCACTGAGCAACGCCAGGACGCCGCGGTGCAGGGTGGGATGGCCCACGACGATAACCTGTTCCACCTTGGTGTTGACCACGTAATCATTGGCGGAGACTTGGGCGCGGCGGAAGAGGTGCGCCGCGGCCGGGTGCACCGGGTGATAGGGCGCGGGTGCAGTGGGCTCGGCAATGGTGGGGACGTCCTCCAGCCCCTCGACCTCCCAGGCCTCATCGCCCGCGATGACGAGCGTGTTGCGGCTGAGATCGACGGCCACCTCGCCGTGATTGGACCAGCGCGGGGTGTGCGCGCGGTGCTGCGTGTAATCCGTCGGGGTGCTGGGCAGCTCTTCGCCTACCAGCGGGGCATCGAGAGCCACGTTGATGTGCACCTGGCGGTCATTCAAAAAGCGCTCCGCGATAAGCGGGATATCACTCGTGCTCTCCACCTGGGTGGTCTCCGCATACACGCCGAAGATGCCGGGCTGCTCGATGGTCTGGGAGGCCCCCGTGCCCACCAAGCGGGCCGGCCGGTCCGCGCTGATGACGGCCAGCGGGGTATGCGAGTAATGCGCCTCCACCATCGCGGGCAGGGCATTAGCCACCGCGGTGCCGGAGGTCATCACGATGCCGACGTGCCGGCGTTGGACGCGTGCCAAACCTAAAGCAGCGAAGGCGGCGGAGCGCTCATCCAGGCGGGTATGCACGCGAATATCGCTGCGCGCGAGAAGCGCCAAAGACAGCGGTGCGTTGCGCGAACCCGGGCAGATAACCACGTCGGTGAGGTGCCGCGAAAGCTGGGCCGCCAGTGCTTCGGCCAGCTGCATCGACTCCGGCTGCGCGGAGGCAGTGGGCTCGGTGTGAGATTCAGTATTAGGCATTGCCTGCACCACCCGTATCGAGCTCTTCCATGCCCGAATCGAATTGCTCGAAGAGGTCATTGATCAACCCTTCCAATTCGGCTCCACCCTGGTCCACACGGTCCTGGACGTCCGGCGGCAGCTCCGTCGGCAGCTCCGTCGGAATATCGGTGGGGAGGTTATCCCGCGGCGAGCTCTTGGTGGTGGTCACCGTGGTGGGA
This sequence comes from Corynebacterium sp. HMSC056E09, assembly GCF_001813425.1. Taxonomy (NCBI): domain Bacteria; kingdom Bacillati; phylum Actinomycetota; class Actinomycetes; order Mycobacteriales; family Corynebacteriaceae; genus Corynebacterium; species Corynebacterium sp. HMSC056E09. The sequence continues at coordinate 45,340 of NZ_KV812493.1, read as the reverse complement.
ACCTCGGTGGTCACGGTCTCGGTAACCGGCTCCGGGGCGGGTTTGTCAGCATCCGCTGCCGCACCGCGCCACAGGAAGAACAGCACGCCGGCGAAAACGACGGCGATAGCAGCGATGGCCGCGAAGACATAGGACAGGGCTCCCCCGCCCTTCTTCGGCTGCTCCACCTGGTAGCTCGACGGGACTGGGTCGTACTGCGGCTGCTGATAATCCTGGTCATAGCCCTGCTGATAGGGCTGGCCAAAGGACTGCGTGCCCTGGGAACCGGGCTCCGGGAAGTGCTGCTGGGGGCGCTGCGGCGGCTGCTGCTGCGGCGCGCCGAACTGGCGGGTTTCGTTCTCACCGGTGACGCGGCCGAACTGCCGCGTCTCGTTGTCACCGTTGTTGTGGGTCATGGGATTTACCTTATCGTGCACCCTTGCCACTTAGCACCCGGCCAGTGGGGGTTAGTCCCGCGGCGACCTCGCCCGGCGTGCCATCCGCCACGATCTTTCCGCCCTCCGTACCGGAGCCCGGGCCCATCTCAATGACTCGGTCCGCGCCAGCGATGAGGTGGCGGTCGTGGTCTGCCACCACGACGGTGTGGGAGGCATCCACCAGCGAGTGCAGCTCAGAAATAAGTAGGTCGATATCGGCCGGGTGCAAACCGACGGTCGGCTCATCCAACAGGTAGACAGTATGACCCCGGCGCGAATTGCGGGAGCGCTGCAGCTCCGTGGCGAGCTTGATGCGCTGGGCCTCACCGCCGGAAAGCTCCGGGGCGCCCTGGCCTAAGCGCAGGTAGCCCAGCCCCACCGCTTCCAGTGTTTGGAGCGCGTGGAGAATCGGTGCTTCATCCGCAAAGACTTCCAGGGCTTCTTCCACCGTGAGGTCAAGGATGTCCGCGATGGTCCTACCCTGCCAGCGGATGGACAAGGTGTCATCGTTATAGCGCTGCCCCTGGCAATCCGGGCATTGGGTATAGGAGCCGGGCAGGAAAACCAGCTCAACCTCGATCTGGCCGGCGCCGCCGCAGGTGTGGCATTGACCCTGCTTAACGTTGTAGGAAAAGCGCGAAACCGTCCATTTCTTCTTCTTGGCCTCCGGGGTGGCGGCGAAGAGCTTGCGCACGTTGTCGAAGAGGTTGGTGTACGTCGCCACCGTGGAGCGCGGGGTTCGGCCAATTGGCTTTTGGGTAATGGAGACCACGCGCTTGACCTGCTCCGGGCACTCCGGGCCAGTGAGCGTGCCCTGGAGCGCGGCCAGCAGCGTAGATTTGCCAGAACCCGACAGTCCGGTAATGGCCGTGAACTGGCCCAGCCCGAAGTCCACGTCAAGGCCATCGATGGTGTGCGAGTGCACCTTCCGCAGCGCGATATCCCCGTGTGCCGGGCGCGCATCGGCCTTGGGCGTGGGGCGCGGGCGGGCCAAGGCGCGCGCGGTCGGGGTATCGGCGGAGTCCGCCGCCTCTATGTAATCGGCAACAGGGCCCGAGTACACCACCTGGCCGCCGCGCTCACCGGCGAGCGGGCCGACGTCCACGATCCAATCGGCGTGCTTGACTAGCTCCATGTCGTGCTCCACCAACAGCACCGAGTTGCCTTCCGCGATGAAGCGCCGGCACATGTCGAGCACCGCGCCCCTCTCCACTGGGTGCAGGCCCGCCGACGGCTCATCCAGGACATAGGTCACGCCATAGAGCCCTGAGCGCAGCTGCGCAGCGAGGCGCAGGCGTTGGACCTCACCGCCCGAGAGCGTCTCCGTCGGCCTATCCAAGCTAAGGTGCCCAAGGCCGAGTTCCAGGGCCGATTCAAAGGCGGGGAGAAGCGCTTTAAGCAGCAGATCTTCCGCGTCATTCGGTTGCGGCTTTTGGGCTTTGAGGAGCTCGAAGGCTTCGCTGAGCGGAAGGGCATTGAAACGGTCGATAGGCAGCCCGGCATAGGTAACCTTGAGCGCCTTGACCGTCAACCGGCGCCCGTCACAGGTATCGCAGCGGCGGGTTTCCATGAAGCTCAAGACGCGGGCGCGGAGTGTATCCGACTTCGTCTCCGCATAGGTCTTGGTCAGGTAGCTGGCCACGGAGCGCCACGTGCCCTCGTAATTGCGCTGGATCTGATCCGCCCCGCGGCGCGGCTTGACGGTTACCACCGGGCGCTCCTCGGTGAAGAGGATCCACTCGCGGTCTTTCTTCGGCAAATCCTCCCACGGTGAATCCAAGTCATAGCCCAGTTCTTGCAGAATGTCGTGGAAGTTCTTGCCCGCCCAGGCTCCGGGCCACGCAGCAATCGCGCCTTCCTCGATGCTCAGGCTGGGGTCCGGCACCATGGACGCCTCCGTGGGTTCGTGGACGACGCCGGTGCCCTGGCACTCCGGGCACATGCCTTCTGGGGTATTCGGGGAGAAGGAATCGGAGTACAGGCCCTCCGGGTTGTCACCGCAGCGCGAGTAAAGAAGGCGCACGGAGTTAGACATGGCGGAGATCGTGCCCACGGTGGAGCGCGCGCTGCTTGCCGACGCCGACTGCTGCAACGCCACCGTCGGCGGCAGCCCCTCGATGCGGCCGACCTGCGGGTCCACCGCTGAAGCGATGAGGCGTCGAGCAAAGGGCGCGACGGATTCCAGGTAGCGGCGCTGGCCTTCGCCATGAATGGTGCCGAAGGCCAGCGAGGACTTGCCGGAACCGGACACCCCCGTCACGGCCACGAGCTGGCCGCGTGGAAGGTCCACATCCACGTTGCGAAGGTTGTGCAGGTGCGCGTCTTTCACGGAAATGGTCATGCCCGCCAGCCTACGCTGCCCTCCGGACATGTACCGTGAGCTGTGTTTTTAAAGGTGCGGCCAGCACTCGCGCACGCGCTCGAACCACCACTCGCGGCGCTCGCCCGGCGCGGCGAGTGTGCTCAGGCGATCCGGGTCGGGGGTGAGGGCTTCGGCGCGCAGGTGACCGTCGACAAGCTCGCGTGGTGCTGTCACATCCTCCAGGAACAGCGACCCGGTGGCCAGGCCCGCAGCGGCCGGGGTGACGTCGATGTCTTCGTCGTCATAGATTTGCGGCAAGGCGGCCACTGCGGCAAGTCCCATGGAGATTCCCACCGAGGTATCCAGGGCAGAGGCCACCGTGATGTCCATGTGGCGCTCGCGCAGGTGGGAGGCTACCTCGAGTACTTTGCGCACCCCGCCCAGCGGCGCGGGCTTAACCACGGCGACATCAGCCGCTTGCAATTCCGCCACCCGATAAGGGTCGCTGGCCTTGCGGATAGATTCATCCGCCGCCACCCGCACGAAAATCCCGGCGCGCATGAGCTGGGTGCGCACCTCCTTGAGTTCCTCAACGGTCTTGCACGGCTGCTCCATGTAATCCAGCGGCATGAGCTCCTTGGCCGCGGTGACGGCTTCCTCAACGCTCCAGCCGCAGTTGGCGTCGACGCGCAAAACCGGCACGCGACCCTGTGCCTCGATGTAGGCGCGGACAGCGTGAACGCGCGCGATATCGTCCTCTAGGGTCTGCCCCTTCTCCGCCACCTTGATTTTGAAGGTGCGGCAGCCGGGATAGCGCTCCATGACCTCCGGCACCTGCTCGGCAGGAACCGCAGGGACGGTGCCGTTGACTTCTACCCACTCGCGCACGGGTTCCGGAAAGCCTTCGTAGGCCGCTTCCAGCCCGGCGGCGAGCCAGCGGGCGGATTCCTCCGCCCCGTACTCCAGGAAGGGGGCGAACTCACCCCAGCCCGCGGGGCCATCGATAAGCAATGCTTCCCGGGTCGTAATGCCGCGGAACTTCACGGCGAGCGGAAGGGATACCACGTGGGCGCGGTCGAGGACGTCATCAATATGCATGAGTTTCATCGTACGTGTGGGGGTTCAACGCGACACCTGTCATAGCCGGTGTTACCTTTAAACAGTAAGTGGATATAACCAGAAGAAGGATCTTTACATGCTCTACCTTCTCATCGCGCTACTGGCCATCGCCGCAGTTGTCTACCTCATCTATAAGAAAGTCCACGCCGCGGCCTCCATCTTTGCCGTTGGCGTAATCCTGCTCATGCTCGCCGCTCTCACTGGGCGCGCGGACTTCCGAACCACAGAAATTGAAGCGACCGGCAATGCCTTCTACGACCAGCTGCTCGTCGTGGACGCGCTGTTCAAGTCGCGCTTCTCCGGCATCGGTATGGCGATTATGGTGCTCTTCGGCTTTGTGTCCTATATGCGCCACATCGGCGCGGATGCCAAGACGGTCGTGGTGCTCTCCTCACCGCTCAAGCGCTTCAAAGGCTCCTACTGGCTGGTCCCAGTGGGCTTCATCCTGGGCACGCTGCTCTCACTGGTGATCCCCTCGGCCGCAGCGCTTTCCCTATTGCTCGTGGCCACGCTCCTTCCAGCACTCATCGCTGCGGGCCTGACACCCCTGACCGTGGGCGCCATCGTGGTGACCTCCTCCACCATCGTTCCCACCCCGCTGGAGGCCGGCCTCATTCAGGGCGCCGATCTCACCAACATGACTCCGACGGAATTCGTCTACGGCGCCGTCGCCTACGCCACGGTTCCCACGCTGCTCATCACGGCCTTCGTCCACATGTGGTGGCAGCACCGCTGCGATAAGGCGGATGCCCGCAAAGCCCTGGCCTCCGGTGAAGTCACCGCTGACTCGATGTGCGATAAAGCCACTGAGGAAGCCATCGCCCGCGCCGCCTCCCTGCCGGGTTACTACGCCGTGCTCCCGCTCATGCCGCTGCTGCTCATCATCATCTCCGCCATCCTCAACCGCATGGGCGTTATCCCCTTTGAGGGCGGCATCCTCCCGGTGACCGTGGTCTCCCTGTTCATCGCGATGATCATCGAGTCCATCCGCAAGCGCACCGTCACGGGTGCGGTAGATTCCATCTCCAGCTTCTTCAAGGGCATGGGCGAGGGCGCTGCGGGCGTCGTGGCCCTGCTGGTTGCCGCCGCCGTCCTGGTGGAAGGTATTACGCAGATGGGCGTCATTGACATGCTTATCGACGCCGCCGAAGGCTCCTCCGGCGCCGCCGTCCTCATCGTCCTCATCTTCGTCGCCGCCACCGCCGCGATGGCAGCACTCACCGGCTCCGGCACCGCGCCTTACTTCGCCTTCTCTGAGGTAGTGCCCAACCTGGCCTCGCAGACCTCCATCCACGCCCCGCAGATGCTCACCGCCATTTGGGGAACGTCCAACCTCATGCGCCAGGTCTCCCCGGTCAACGCCGCGGTGCTCATTGTTGCCGGCGCCATCAAGGTCAACCCCATCCAGCTGGTCAAGCGCACCTCCGTGCCCATGATTGTGGCGACGGTGCTCAACACGCTGTTTGCGTTCATGTTTATTGGGTAACACTCCCCGGCTGTGGCCTTAGCGCCCCTTTAAACCACCATGCGGGGCGCTAGGCTACAACTCATGCGAAAACTCTCTACTCTCTCTTTACTCGTTGCCGCCGGAATTGCATTGAACGCCTGCGGCGATACTTCTGACTCCTCTACACCTGCTAGTGAGGCTTCTGCCGACAGCCAATTAACCTCCGTTGTGGCCCCAGTGACTGCCTCCACTTCCGAGGCCCCCGAGGACAGCGGCCCCGCGCCGACTCTTAACGATGCCCCGAGCGGCACTCCCGCCGCGGACGACAACGCCAACCCCAACCCGGGCGGCCACAACATCAACGTCGGGCAAGTCGGCGGTGCATGCGGCTATACCAATCAAGGAGACAAGATCCACGCAGGAGAAAACACCTCCTGTGAGTTCGCCGCCGCTATGTTTGATGAGGCCATCAAGCACACCTTCACCTGGTCGCAGCGCAGTTCTACCGTGAATGGCTCCTACAACACCCGCATTTCTGTAGCGAGCCCGGCGACAAAGCAGAGCTACGACCTGTATTGCGCCATGGGCTCTGACACTCGAACTTTCTACTGCGGCATCGACGGCGACAACTCTGTCTACGCCAGCTTTGAAGAGGCCAATAGCCAGACGTGGACCAACCGGCTGTCTACCGAAGGTCAGCCGTAGCGAGCAACCGAACATGACGTACATATCGATCAAATAAGGCCCCAGATCATCGAAGTTTTGGGGCACTATTTGTTAGAAGTGTCACGACCGCACGGCGAAGCCTCTTGCCTGCCGTACAATTGCACAGACAATCAATCCCATTAAGGGTTAAAGGAGGAACCATGCTACTTGCTGAAGCCTTGGCCGAGCGCGCCCAGGCGCAGGAGCGCCTCAACTCGCTGAGTGACCGGCTTGCGGCAACCGTCCGCATACAGGAAGGCGATGAACCGGATGAGAACCCGACGGATCTCCTCCGTGAGCTCGAGGGCGTGACCAAACGCATCGACGAGCTTGTCATCGCCATCAACGCCACGAACACGGCCACCCCGTTCGACGAAGAGATCTCGCTGATGGAGGCGCTGGCACTTCGTGATGGTCTGCTGCGCAAGCGCCGCATCTACCAGGGATTGGCAGAGCGCGCGGGTGCGCGCCACGACCGCTACTCCCGCTCCGAGATCAAGTTCGTGGCCACCGTGCCCGTGCCGAAGCTGCGCGAGCGCGCCGATGATCTGGCCCGCCAGTACCGCGAACTGGATACCCGCATCCAGCAGCTGAACTGGAATACGGAACTGATAACTAAATAGCGACTGCCGCTAGTTGTGCCGCATCCTTGCGGCACGTCATGTCGTTCGACATTTAGTCATGTCGTGTGCGCTGAGCCGCACACGACGGTAGCCCACACTCTTCGCAGCGAGCGCAACCCTTACTGGGCAGGGAAAAGTCCAGTGCTTCTCAGGCGCCTTCGTAGCGCAAGAAGGCAGGGAGGTTCGATTCCGTCCCACTGTATGGTGTACCGCGCTGGTACGGAGTACACGTGCACATTGACGGGGATAATCCCGCAGTATTGTTTATTGTTTATCACCGCCGCGCTGGGCGGAGAGTGTGGGTGAGGGTTGGGAATGGGGACTATACTTCCGGCGCACTGCTTTCCAATTAAGCTGGTGTGCCATGAGCGAGCAGAAGAACTACAGCACCGATAACCCTTTCAAGCCGGAGCTCTGGCGCCCCGTCGAGGGCTTTGAGGCCCTGACGGATATCACCTATCACCGGCTCATCAGCGACGGCCCAAAGCCACAGCGCAAGGACGGCATCGTCCGCATCGCCTTCGACCGCCCCGAGGTGCGCAATGCGTTTCGCCCGCACACGGTGGATGAGCTCTACCGCGCGCTGGACCACGCGCGCCGCACGCCAGATGTTGGCACGGTGTTGCTGACCGGCAACGGGCCCTCCCAAAAGGACGGCGGCTGGGCGTTTTGCTCCGGCGGTGACCAGCGCATTCGCGGCCGCTCCGGGTACCGCTACGCCACCGAGCACGCGCACGATGACGCGACTGCCGACGAATCCACCGTCGACACCGCCCGCGAAAAAGTTGAGGGCGGCCGCCTGCACATCCTGGAGGTCCAGCGCCTCATCCGCACCATGCCCAAGGTGGTCATCGCCGTGGTTAACGGCTGGGCCGCCGGCGGCGGGCACTCCCTGCACGTGGTGTGCGATATGACCATTGCCTCCCGCCAGGAAGCCCGCTTCAAGCAGACCGACGCCGACGTCGGCTCTTTCGACGCCGGCTATGGCTCGGCCTACCTGGCCAAGATGGTGGGCCAGAAGTACGCCCGCGAGATCTTTTTCTTGGGACGCACCTACGACGCGCAGCGCATGTACGAGATGGGTGCCGTCAACGAGGTAGTTAACCACGCCGAGCTGGAGGACGCCGCCATCCAGATGGGACGCGAGATCAACATGAAGTCCCCCACCGCCCAGCGCATGCTCAAGTTCGCCTTCAACCTCACCGATGATGGCCTCATGGGCCAGCAGGTCTTCGCCGGCGAAGCCACCCGCTTGGCTTATATGACCGACGAAGCCGTCGAGGGCAAGGAATCCTTCCTGGAAAAGCGCGAGCCCAACTGGGATGACTTCCCGTACTACTACTAGTTCCCCCAAGGAGAGCCTGACGTGCTTTATTTTTCCATTGCCCTCGCGGCCATCGCGCTCGTTGCCGTCATCGGTTCCCGCGTGTGGATGCTGCGCCACATCCAGCAGGCCCAAAAGGATGGTGAGCGCCCCTTCGATCAGGAGGATGAGCTCATCAACCCTTACGAACACCGCGGGCGGTAACCTAGCTAACCGTGACCATCCTCTCCCCTCTGCCTGTCAATCCACATGACCCCGCCGCCATCCTCCCTGATCTGGAAGCGGCCATCGCAGGACAAGCCACCTTCCTGCCCGCCCCTGCAGAGGACCGCACCCGCGCGCAGCTCCTGCGCAACCACATGCGCGCAGGAGAACCTATTGATTCCTCCATCGCGCTGGTCGTGGCCACCTCCGGGTCCACGGGCACGCCGAAAGGCGCGCAACTCACGGCCGCCAACTTGGTGTCTAGTGCCGATGCCACGCACCGGACTTTAGGCGGCACCGGTCAGTGGCTACTAGCCACGCCCGCCTCCCATATCGCGGGCATCCAGGTATTGGTGCGCTCCCTCGTCGCGGGCGTGGAGCCGCTCTGCCTTGACCTGTCGGAAGGTTTTTCCATCCCCAGTTTCGCCCGCGCCGCGCACGAGCTGGCCGCCACTGGGGATCGCTCATACACGGGCCTGACCCCGATGCAGCTAGCCAAGGCCATGGATTCGCTAGAAGGAATCGAGGCCCTGCGCACCTTTGATGCCATCCTCGTCGGAGGTGCTGCCACCCACCCGCAACTATTGGACTCTGCGAAAAAGCTGCGCATCAATATCGTCACCACCTACGGTTCCTCAGAAACTTCCGGTGGATGCGTCTACAACGGCCGTCCCCTCGATCGCGCTCTTGTTCGCATCGGCGACGAGGGGCGCATTTACCTTGGCGGGCCCATGATTGCGCAGGGCTATCGAAACGTGGACTCAGATGCCTTCATGGTCGATGAGTCCGGTACCTCGTGGTTTGCTACCTCCGACGCCGGCGCGCTTCACGACGGCCACCTCACCGTCACCGGGCGCCTCGACAACATCCTGAACACCGGCGGGCTCAAGCTCCACCCAGAGCAGCTCGAGCAGCACATCCTTCGCGTGCCGGGAGTGGACGGCGTGTGCGTGGTCGGCATCCCCCACCCACGCTTGGGACAGATGATCGTCGCTGCCTATACCGGATGGGCGGATGTCGGCGATATCCTTGTGGCTCTCGACGATAGTGGCCTTCCCCGGTGGCAAATCCCCAAGGACTTCAAGCGCCTGGCCCAGCTCCCCACCACCGGTCCCGGCAAGGTTGACCGCCTCGCCGTCGCCCGCATGTGGGACAGCTAAGCCTCCGCTTCGCCAAAGCTGCGTACGGCAATGCCGCGCGCAGCGGATTCCCCGAGGGGGAAGTGCGCACCGCCGTCGACGGCAACCTCGAGCACACCCGCAACCGAGGGGGCAACGACGGTCAATTCCACTCCCGGCCGCACTCCATATTTATCCAGGTAGCGCAAAAATTCGCCGTCAGCGTCAGTGACCTGCTCCACGGTGACGGGGGTCTGCGCGGGGACGTCGATAAGCGTAATGCGCGAGACCGGCTCGGCAGTGCCATCCGGGGCAGGTATGGGATCACCATGCGGATCGCGGGCGGGGTTACCCAGGAAAGAATCGAGGCGTTCAACGAGCCTGTCGGACGTCGCGTGCTCTAGCATTTCCGCCTCATCGTGCACCTCATCCCAGGTATAGCCCAGAGTGCGCACGAGGAAGGTTTCCAGGAGTCGATGCCGGCGCACCATTGCCACAGCCAGCCGCCGGCCTTCCTCAACAAGCCGAACACCGAAGTAGCGTTCGTGTTCCACCAGCCCCTTCGCGGCCAGGCGCTTGACCGCCTCCGACGTGGTGGGCAGCTTCTGCCCCGCCGCTTTAGCTAGGTCCCCCAGCGGCATCGCGGTATTAGCGCCCTCTTTCTCCTCATAGGTCCAGAGGATCTTGAGGTAATCCTGGGTGCGTTCGGGCAGCTCACTGATGTGCATACCCCCATCGTAGTTCAGCCTATTGCTTCCAAAGGTTTCAGGACTTATGCTCTTTCAAGTTCAATCTATTGAACATCGACATTCACTTTTAATAAGAGAGGTTTCCCGTGAAGAAACTTATTGCGCTTCCCCTCGCTTCCCTCGTGGCTGCCACCGCGCTGACTGCCTGCACCAGCAGCGACTCCGCCGAAGCCCAGGACGACAATCTGACGATCTTCGCCACGACTGGTTACTTGGCTGATGCGGCCGCCAATATCGCCCCGGACGCCGACATCACCACCATGGTCGGTCCCGGCGGCGATCCGCACACCTACCAGCCCACCACGCGCGATATTGAAAAGATGCAGGACGCCGACCTCGTCCTCTGGAATGGCCTTCACCTCGAGGCGCAAATGGTGGACCAGCTCTCCTCCCTCGGTGAGAAGCAGCTAGCTGTCGGCGAACAGCTCGATACTGCTGACCTTCTGCCGTGGCCCGAGCAAGGTGACAAGGGCGAAAAACTCTACGACCCGCACATCTGGAATAGCCCCGAGCTGTGGAGCCAGGTCGTCGATCACATCGGCACCAAACTCGGCGAAATCGACTCTGACAATGCCGAAGACTATGCCGCGGCCGCCGATGAATATGAAGACAAGATTGCAGCCGCGCATGACAAAGCGGCTAAGGAACTCGAAAACGCCTCCCCGCGCGTCCTCATCACCGGCCATGACGCCTTCAACTACTTCGGCAAGACCTTCGACTTTGAAGTCCAAGCCACCGACTTCGTGACCACCGAAGCCACCAAGTCCGCCACTGAGATCTCCGAGCTCGCGGATACGATCGCGGAGAAGAAGGTCCCCGTTATCTTCCAAGATAACCAGGCGAACCCACAGGCCATCACTTCTCTCAAGGAAGCCGTAGAAACCCGCAACTGGACAGTCACCATCTCGGATGAAGAGCTCTTTGCCGATACCCTCGGCCCGGAAGCCCCAACCGATACCTACCTCGGAGCCTTCGAACATAACGCTAGCGCCGTGGCGAAAGCACTAAGCTAATGCTCAGCGTAGGAAACCTCACCGCCGGCTATCCCCGCACGCCGGTGCTTCACGACGCCTCCTTCACCCTCACCCCCGCGACTATCACCGGGCTGGTGGGTGCGAACGGGTCGGGAAAGTCTACTCTGGTCCGCACGCTGGTAGGGCTCCTTCCGCCTCTAGCCTGCGGGTCGATGACCTTCGATGGCGTCGATCTGGCACATTTTCGGCAGCGTCTCGGATATATGCCACAACATGCGGATATCGACTGGAATTACCCTGCCACCGCCTTCGACATCGCCCTGATGGGCCGCACCGCCGGGCTGCGCTGGTGGCAGTGGCCCAGCCGCGCTGACAAAGACGCCGCTCACGCCGCGCTTTCCCGCACCGGAATGCAGGCACACGCGCAGCTGCCGATTTCCGCCCTGTCTGGTGGTCAGCGCCAGCGCGTGTTGTTGGCGCGCACGCTCGTTAGCGAGCCGGAATTCATCATCCTCGACGAGCCCTTCGCTGGTGTCGATGCCGCGAGTCAGCGCGCCATCATGGATGTACTCAAGGAACTGCGCGAGAACGGCGTGACCATCCTGCTGGTGCATCACAACCTGGCGGAGGTCGCCGACTTTTGCGATGAGGTCCTCATGGTCGGCCACGGCCGGCTCATTGCTGCTGGCCCCACCGAGCAGGTACTTACCGAGTCCGCCATTGCCGACATGTTTTCCCTGCCATCATGAACCCACTCGAGCTTCTTCAGAACTACACCTATACCCAGGCACTCCTGGGCACCGTGCTCATCGGTGGCTGCGCTGGCGCGCTAGGCCCACTGGTATATGTTCGCCGCACCAGCCTGCTGGCCGATGCCATCTCGCATTCTTCCCTGCCTGGACTGCTCACCGCCTTCCTCGTGGCCACCGCCATTGGCTGGGACGGGCGAAATGTCTGGCTTCTTTCTTGCGGCGCCCTGCTCACCGGAACCCTCGCGGTGGGGTGCATTCACCTCATCCCGCGGTTAACTCCCCTGGGGCAAACCACTGCGATGGCGGCCACGCTAACCACATTTTTCTCGGTGGGAATGCTGCTCATGCAGTATATTTCCCGCCGACCATTGCCTGGCAAGGCCGGAATCCAGGATTATTTGCTGGGAAATGCCTCCACGCTCACTCGCGCGGATGTACGGTCCACACTCATCATCGGTGGCTGCGTGCTGCTTTTTCTTTTCCTCATTCACACCCGGCAGGCCGCAGTCACTTTTGATTCAAGTTTTGCCCAGGTAGCCGGCATCCGCACCTCGTTCCTCAACGCGGCTAGTTTCTTCGCCCTCACCGCCATCACGGTGCTCGGCGTCAAAGTCGTCGGCGTAGTGCTCATGGTCGCCGTGGTCATCAGCCCTGCCGCCGCTGCCCGCCCCTGGACCACGCGCTTGCTACCTTTCATCGCGCTCTCCGGGTTCTTCGGCGCGGCCACCGCTGCTCTCGGCTGCTATGTCTCCATTGCGCACGGCCCGCTGCCCACCGGTCCGGTCATCGTCCTGGCTCAGGCGGCGCTCGTCACTATCAGCCTCACCAGTAGAAAGCTAGCCTCATGACCCTCGCCGCGACCGCTTGTCTCCTTGCCGTTCTGACGGCCTTGGCCTGTGCTATCCCCGGCACCTTTGTTGTCCTCAAAGGCCAGGCCATGCTTATCGACGGCATCGGCCATGCCGTCCTTCCCGGAATTGCCGTCGGCTACCTCTTTACCGCAGATCTAGATTCACCCATCTTGCTCGTTACCGCGGCCGCTGGCGCCTTGGTGGTGGCGTTGGGAACTGACGCACTACAGCGCAGCCCGCTGGTGACTGCTGATTCCGCCCTCGGATTGGTCTTTCCCGCCCTGTTTGCCGCCGGAGTCATCCTGATTTCTACGCACATGAGCCACGTGCACCTTGATGTCCACGCCGTTCTCGTCGGTGATCTCAACCTCGCGGCCTTCTCCAATCCCAACTATTGCTACATCATGGCCGCAGTGCTGGGTATCAATGCTCTCTTCCTCGCCCTTACACTGCCGCGTTTATCCGCCACGACTTTTGACGCCGATTTTTGTGCCGCACGCGGGGTGCCCACGCGCGTTCTTCACATCATATTTATGACCGTGGTTGCCTGCACCGCCACCGCCGCCTTTCACGCTGCCGGTGCCATGCTGGTCATCGCTCTCATGGTATTCCCGACGATGACCGCGCGGCTGCTTACTCAGCGCGTGCCCACGCTGGTGTTGACCGCCTGTGGCGTTGCCGCTATCAGCGCGGTCGTGGGATTTTGGGTTGCCTATGTCCTTGACGCGGCTACCTCTGCCGCAATGACAGTCACCAATGCCGTTATTTTCGTTGCAGTGCTCATCATCTACCGCTTTCGCCAACGCACCAGCTCATTGCCGCAGCACACCACACCAGTGGCACAATAGTGAGCATGTCTGCCTATTCCGCCACTCCTGCCGATTGGCTCCAGGGTGCTCGCCCGCACACCTGGGCCAATGCCTTTGCTCCCGTTATCGCTGGTACCGGTGCCGCTGCCGCGGCCCACGGCCTGCACTGGGGCCGGGCGTTGCTGGCGCTCATCGTGGCCTGGGCGCTTATCATCGGCGTGAATTACGCCAACGATTACTCCGATGGCATCCGCGGCACCGATGATGACCGCACCGGCCCCCAGCGGCTTACCGGGGGCGGACTGGCCAAGCCGCAGCACGTCAAGTTCGCTGCTTTCGCTTGCTTCGGCGTGGCGGCTATCGCGGGCATTTCGCTCTCCCTGGCTGCCAACGCGGCTTGGTTCATCCTCGTCGGCGCTGTGTGTATCGCCGGCGCCTGGTTTTACACCGGTGGCAAGAATCCCTACGGCTACCGCGGGTTCGGAGAAATCGCCGTTTTCGTGTTCTTCGGGCTCGTCGCGGTCCTAGGTACCGAGTACACACAGGCCGGCCGCATCACGTGGACAGGCCTTGCCTTAGCCGTGGGTATCGGCGGTATGAGTGCGGCGGTAAACCTGGCCAATAACATCCGGGACATCCCCTCCGATGAGGCCACCGGCAAGATCACCCTGGCTGTGCGCCTGGGTGATAAGAAGTCCCGCACGCTATTCATGACCCTGTTGCTGCTCCCGGTGTTGCTCACCGTGGGCTTGGCCTTCGATTCCTGGGCAGCGCTGGCCTCCCTGCTCTACTTCCCCCTCGCACTGGGCGCTATCCGCACCGTCAACCGCGGTGCGCGCGGACCCAAACTCATCCCGGTGCTCGGTATGACTGGCCGCGCGATGCTGGTATGGGCGGTTGTCAACGCAGTAGCGCTGGCTCTGGTTTAGCCTCTGATTTAGCGGCCAGCCAGCTCCTCCTGGACCCACTTCTTGTGGGCCTTGCGCTGCGCGGAGTACTCCGCCAGGGATTGGGTTGCTTCCACGCGCCACGTGGAAAAGAGCAGCATGGACAGTGGCAGCGCCACGAACAACGCCAGCAGCGCGGAAACCAGCAGCGGAAAGGTCTGGAGCACCGCCATCGCCAGTAGCTGAATCACTACAGTCAACACGATAAACAGCACCACACGGGCCGCGCCATACTTCCACAAAGCGACGCGGGAGCGGCGCTTGAGCGCGGGGTCCGGCTGGGGCGGGTCGGGGTTCTGGGAGGCGTTGGTGGTGTTTTCTGTCTGGCTCATAATTCTCACTTTTGCTTCGCGGGCATTCCGTAGAATACAACGCATGGGTCGATTGATACTACTACTCTTGTTTGTCCTCGCGGCAGTCCTCGTCTGGAAGGCTTTTGGTCCGTCGAGTTGGAATAAGAAGGTGCAGCAGGCGCAGCAGCCGCAGCGCCCGGCAATCAAGGGCCCCGATGATGACGAGGAATTCCTGTGGAACCTAGAGAAGCAGCGCTTCAAGGAGCGCCGCGCCAAGGAGCGGGAGGCCCAGCGCAAAGAGGAAGAACGCCGGCGGCGCTCACAGGGGCAGCAGGAGCCCAAGGCCCCCGAGGACAAGGACATTGAAGGCAAAGACTCTAAGGGGAAAGAAGCCTAGTCCTTCGGTATAAAAGTCATCTCGAGGCCGAGGGCCTCGGCCACCGCAACGACCTTTTCCCAGCGCACGCCGGAGCCACCGTGCTCAATGGTATGCAGCGTGGAGCGCGAAATCCCGGCCTTCCCAGCCAGGTCCTGTTGCAGGATGCCCAGCTCGCGACGGCGCTGCGCAAAGCCCTCACCCAGGGCGATGAGCTGAGGGTTATCGCCCGCCGGTTTGCCGGGCTTGTGCCGTGGCTTATGAATATCCGCCATTTAGTTCAGCCCCGCGTAGGAGTGCAGGCCGGAGACAACCATGTTGATGAAGAACAGGTTGAACACCATGAGCAGCATCGCCGCGATGTTGATATATGGCGCGGCCTTGCGGAAGGCCGGCGTCGCACGGGCGTGCAGGTAGGCAGCGTAGAGAATCCAGGTGGCGAAGGACACGGTCTCCTTCGGATCCCAACCCCAGTAGCGGCCCCACGCGGACTCGGCCCAAATAGCACCCAGCACAATGCCCAGGCCCAAGGTCGGCAGCGCCACCACGCCCAGGCGGTAGGCCAGGCGGTCCAGCTTCTTAGCTGAAGGAAGCGGGCGGGCAAGCGCGCCGAAGAAACCGGATTCAACGCCTTTAGGCTGGAACTCACGCAGCACGCTGAGCAAAGAAGCGATACCGGAGACCACGCCGATGGATGCGCCCAGCGAAACCACGGTGACGTGGATGGGCAGCCAGTGTGACTGGAGCGCCGGAACCACCGGAGCGGATTCCGCATAGAGCTTGGTGGAGCCGTAGAACATCAGCGCCAGGATTGGCGTGAGCAGCCACGGCCACAGGGTGCGCCACTCCTTGCGCTGCATGGCGACGGTCGCCACCACCATGGCGCCGGCGGTCACCATGAGCATGTACTCGTAGAGATTGCCAAACGGGAAACGGCCGGTAGCCAAACCACGCAGCACGATGGCCGCCAGGTGCAGGGCGATGCCCAGCCACAGCAGCATCTGCGTCATGCCGCCGAGCTTGTCGGCGTTCTCCTGCTTCTTCACCAAATCATCGTCTGCGGTGCTGGCCGTTGGGGGAACGTCGCCAAGCACGGCGCCATCTGCCGAAGCGCCCACGGTGGCGAGCTCACGCTGCTGCGGTGCAGCTGCGGTACGGGCGCGCATGGCCTCAATGATGCTCTGCATCCGGCCGTAGTACACCAGGGACAGCACCAAGGCGAGCGCATATACGACGAACGCGGTTTGCACCGCGATGTCTGAGAAGTTGGACAGATTCTGATCAACCTGCATGAGTGGGAAACCTTGCCTTCACAATCGTGCCTACCCCGTGCTCCACGCACGAGGCTGCATGAACGGAGAGATTTATGGTGCCCATAAGGCTACCCCTCAACCGCTGCAGTATCCAACTTTTGAAGGATACGGTCCGCGCCTTTAGTCGGCGGAGTAGAGTTCGTCCTCCTCCACGTCATCGGGATCCGGCAACTCCAAAAGCTCGCGGTGCAGCTTGTGGAACTCCTCGGACCAGCCCGCGCGGTCGGTGCGGGCAAGCCCGCCCATCTCGATATCGGTGCCGCCGTTGGCACCCGGGCGGATGCGTACCCAGACGCGGCGGCGCTTGATCACCAGCGAGCCGACCAGGGATACCAGCATGACCAGCGCGGACACCAGAACCCAGCTTTGGAAGGGATCATAGGAAACCTGGTAGTTCGCAAACTCGGAGGCACCGTCGAAGGTGACCTTGGTGCCGTCGTCCAGCGTGACCGATTCACCCTGGGTCAGGTTGACGCGGTCGATCTTTTGCAGCTGGCCCGAGTGGACCAGGCTGGAATCGAGGGAGAAGAAGGACTGCGGCTTGCCCGTGTCCAGGCCGGCATCGCCGCGGTAGATATCGATAGCCACCGCCGGATCCAGCATCGCCGGGTAGGAAGATTGCAGCAGCTTACCGTTCTCACCGGACCACTCGGCGGTCGGCGCAAACAGGCCCTGGATAGCGATCTGGTTCTGGCGGCGCTCAAACAGGTCCGGGTACATGCCCGACGGCGGATCGAAACGCATCACGCCCGAGGAGAGGAAGAACGTGGTGTCATTGGGCTGGAACTGGATGGTCTGCGTGCGCTTTTCGCCGTTGGGCCACTCCACCGTCATCGTCGGCGCAAAACCATGGCCCTGCAGGTAGACGCGGTTGTTATCAATGCGCAGCGGGTGGTTGACCTGCAGCTTGTAATCCTCCCAGGTCTCCGGGTCCGTGAAGATATCATCGCCGGCGGCATAGGACACATCGGAGGTGAACATCTCCGCCTGGCCATTAGGCAGGTAGTCCGCGGTGAAGTCGTGGGCCTTAAAACAGAAGGGGTGGAGACCCGTGCCGTCGAAAAGCGGGCCTGCGCGGAAGGAGTCATAGACGGAGGTTGAGGTATTACAGAACTCCGTGGACTGCGGCTGCTCTTGGGTCTGACCCTGGGAGTTCTTCTCCGTCACCACGATGACCTGGCCCTCATAATGCACCAAGCGCCCGGCTGCCATGGTGAGCAGGATAGCCACGAGAGCAATGTGGAAGATGAGGTTGCACAGCTCGCGGGCATAGCCGCGCTCCGCCGAGAAGGACTGGGCACCCGCGCGGTCCTTCTCCGGGGAAACCTCGCTCACGCGCCACTTCTTCAGCATGGTTGTGGTGGCCGCGGCGATCTCCTCCGGGGATTTCTCCGAGTGCCCGGTGGCATTCAGCGGCATCTTTTCCAGGTACTTCGGCGCACGCGTCGGCGGTGTGCGGTAGGCCTTGTAGTGATCCCAGGAGCGCGGGATGATGCAGCCCACCAGAGAAATCATGAGCAGGACGTAGATGGCCTGGAACCAGACGGAGGAGAAGACGTCGAAAAGCTGCAGCTTGTCGTAGATCTCCGCCACCTTGCCGTTGGTCTCAATGAAGTCATTGACGTTGGATTCATTGAGCGAGCGCTGCGGCAGAAGCGAACCCGGAATGGCGGCGATGGCCAGCAGGAAGAGCAGCGCCAGCGCGGTGCGCATGCTGGTCAGCCAGTGCCAGGCCTTGCGGATATATCTCACGAAAAATCTCCTTTACAGCAGCGTCGCGCCATAGGACACGGTCCACTGGCGGATGGCGTTGATGAAATCTCCCCACAGCCCGGTCAGCAGCGCCACGCCGACGAGGATCATGGCGATGCCGCCAACGATCTGGATAGCGCGGGAGTGTTTGCGCATCCAGGTCACGGTGCGCATGGCCTTAGCGGAGCCCAGTGCCACGAGCAGGAAGGGCAGGCCCAGGCCCAGGCAGTAGCCAATGATGAGGATGGTGCCGCGCAGCGCGGTGGTTCCCTCGGTGCCGACGGAGACGGACATGATGGCAGCCAGCGTGGGGCCCAGGCACGGGGTCCAGCCCAGGGCGAAAACCCCGCCGAGCAGGGGCGCGCCCAGCCACGTGGTCCAGCGCCGCGGTGCCATGCGGGTGTCCTTCTGCAGCACCGGCACCACGCCCATGAACACCACACCCATGAGGATGGTGATGATGCCGCCGACGCGCATAAGGGTATCCGCGTTGAGCCGCAGCGCCGAGATGGCGCCGAAGACCGAAACCGTGGCCAGCACGAAGATGACGGTAAAGCCCAGCACGAAGAGTGCTGCGGCGCCGACGACGGCCCACTGCCGACGCTTGCCCACGCCGACCCCGAGCTCCTCGTCGTGGGTGACCTCACCGCCGACCACGGAGGCCAGGTAGGAGATGTAGCCGGGCACCAGCGGCACCACGCAGGGTGAGGCGAAAGATACCAGCCCGGCGGCGGCTGCGGCGAGGATTCCTAGCAGCAGCGGGCCGGCCGCGGCGGCGTCGGCAAAGCTCTGCCCGATTCCGTCAGCGGCTAGGATCACTGTTCTTTCTCCAGCTCGTCCACGACGTCGAGGACGTCCTGCTCCGTGATCTCCGTGAGGAAGACCGCGGCCGGGCGGTGCTGCTTGTCCAACACGATGGTGGTGGGCACCACGGAGGTGGGCACGCCGCCGAGCGCTGCGGCCGTCTTAAACGGCGGGTCGTAGATGGACGGGTACTCCAGGCCGTTATCGGTGAGGAAGTCCCGGGAAATCTCCGGGTTGAAGTCCTTGACGTTAATACCCAGTACGGTGCCTACCTTGCGCTTTTGCAGCTCCGCGTGGATGGCCTGGAGGTCATCCGATTCGGAGCGGCACGGCGCGCACCACTGACCCCAGGAGTTGAGGACGACGATCTGGTCTTTGAAATCCGAAAGCTTGATCGTCGTGGACTCATCCCGCAGGTCCTCACCGGAGAAATCCTTGAGCGGCTTGCGGTCTTCCTCCGCATAGCGGATGGTGGTCTGCCCGCCGGGCGAGATGAACTCGAAGGTGCCGCCGGAAGCCACGGCGTTCTGCGCGTTTTCCTCGCTTTGCGAGCAGCCAGCCAAGGCAAACACAGCAAGGACACCGGCCGCGGCGGCGCGGATAGTTCTGCGTCCCATTAGATGTCCTGCGCCGGTTCGGAGTAGAAGATATCGATGATCTCGCGGTCACGGTAGACCAGCGAAGTCACCGAAGCCAGCGCGCACATGCGGTCCCACGGCGCGTGGGCCAGGCGCTTGCCCAACACGGTGCGCTGCACCATGACGATGGGCAGCTGATGGGAAACCACGATGGCCTCGTGTCCCTCGGCCTTGGCGCGGGCGCGCTCGGCGGCGTCCATCATGCGCGCGGCGATCTCCTCGAAAGGCTCGCCCCACGAGGGCTCAAGCGGATTGACCATGAGCGGCCAGCGCTGCGGATTCCACAGCTGCGAATTCCAGCCCTTGGTGCGCAAGCCCTCGAAGCGGTTGCCGGACTCGATGACGCCCTTGTCGACGTCCACCTCCAAGCCCGTCACCTGCGCAATCGGCAGCGCGGTTTCCTGCGCGCGCTGCAGCGGCGAGGCCGCCAGGTAGGTCACGTCATGGCCTTCGAAGGCTTTCGCTGTGCGTGCGGCCATGGAATGCCCACGGGAGGACAAGTGATAGCCCGGGATGCGTCCGTAAAGGATCTTATCCGGGTTATAAACCTCGCCGTGGCGGACGAAGTGGACGATGGTGGTGGACATATACCTGTGTCTATCCCCTCAAATGGTTGGTTTACTGCGGGCGCTGCGCGCTGGCGGCGGCCTGGGCGGCAGGCTTGAGAGCTGCCTCGATTACCTCAAAATCATTGTCCGTGAGCGCATCAGACACAAACCAGGTCTCGAAGGCTGACGGCGGAACGTACACGCCGCCCTCCAGCAGTGCGTGGAAGAAGGGTGCGAAGCGCCAGGTATCGGCCGCCTGCATATCGGCGAAGTTGCGGCCCTGGCCCTCGGCGAAGCGGATGGAGAACATCGTCTCCGCGCGCTGGATGTGGTGTGCCACTCCGGCGGCATCAAGTGCCGCCGTTATCAGGCTGGTCAGGCAGTCCGCGTTGGCCTGCAGGCGCGGGTACAACTCTTCGTTGGCCAGCTCCAGAGAGGCCAGACCGGAGGCCATCGCCACCGGGTTACCGGACAGCGTGCCCGCCTGGTAGACAGGGCCGGCGGGGGCGAGGGAAGCCATGACGTCGGCGCGGCCGCCGAAGGCAGCTGCCGGCAGGCCACCGGAGACCACCTTGCCGAAGGTCACCAGGTCACCCGCTACCCCATCGACGCCGAACCAGCCCTTGTAGGAGGTGCGGAAACCGGTCATGACCTCGTCGAGGATGAGCAGGGCGCCGTCGGCATGCGCGATCTCCTTGAGTGCCGCGTTGAAGCCCTCCTCCGGGGCCACGGTGCCCATGTTGCCCGCCGCGGCTTCGGCGATGATGCAGGCGATCTCTCCCGGGTGCGCGGCGAAGGCCTCGCGGACGGCGTCGAGATCGTTGTACGGGACGACGATGGTGTCCGCGGCCGAGGCACCCGTGACGCCCGGGGAATCCGGCAGCGCGAAGGTGGCCACGCCGGAGCCAGCCGACGCCAACAGCGCATCCACGTGGCCGTGGTAGCAGCCCTCAAACTTCAGGACCTTGGCGCGGCCGGTGAAACCGCGGGCCAGCCGCACGGCGGACATGGTGGCCTCGGTACCGGAATTGACCAGGCGCACCTGCTCCACCGCGGTGCGCTTGACGATGTGCTCCGCCAGCAACGTCTCGCCCTCGGTGGGCGCGCCGAAGGAGAGGCCATCGGCAGCCGCCTTCTGGACTGCCTCCACGATGGCCGGGTGGGCGTTGCCGTGGATCATCGGGCCATAGGAACTAACCAGGTCGACGTACTCGTTGCCGTCGATGTCCCAGAGGCGCGAGCCCTCGCCACGGGCGATGACGCGGGCTTGGCCACCCACGGATCCGAAGGCGCGGACCGGGGAATTCACGCCACCCGGGGTGACCTTCGTGGCGCGCTCGAACCACTCGGCGGACTGGGACGTATTCTGCTGATTTCGCTGGCTGGAGTTAGGCATAGCCCACATTGTATCGGTTTTAGCCCTATACAAAAGTTTGAGTCCCCTTGTGTCCTTCCGTCCTCCCTCCACTGCCTCCTAAGCGGCAGCAATCGCTCGCGCTGCGCGCCCGCTACTGTGGCGCTATGCTGGCAGCACACTGTTGATTCTGCCTTTCCTTATTTAAGCGCTGGGGTGCGCTGTGGAGAGGCACTACTTAAGGGGGATTCCCATGGCATCGCGCCGTTTTCTTGTCATTCTTGCCTGCCTTCCACTGTCTGCCTGCGCTGCCACCCAGGCGGAACCCGCTCCGCGCACCGAACCCAGCCCTACCACCTCGGCCCAACCGACGTCCTGGGAGCCGAATGCCCTGCCCCAGCCGGTCAACCGCTTCGGCGACACCACCTCCATTGCTCCCGCCCCAGCTGAACCAGAACCGGTAACCGAGGCACCAGCGCCCATACCCACGACCATCGAGACCCCAGCACCACAGGTAGAAACCGTCACCGTCCGCGCGCCAGCGCCCGCACCTGCACCAGCACCCCGTCCGGCCCCACCGCAGCGGCCCAGGCCCAAGCTGGAACTGCCCGAGCCCCCGCGGGTGCCCACGTCCATCCCCATCCCGCCAGAAGTCCAAGCCGGCCTCGACCACATACCGACGCTTCCCCCGCTGCCGCGCGCGGAGGATATACGCATCGATGTGCCCTTCTAAAAGGCCGATGCCAAGTACGTTTCGATCAAATAGTGGCAGAAAACCGCCCATTTTCGGACCCTTAGTTGATCGAAACGTCACCAGTCCTCATGGCCCCACACCAACTAAGGGTAGACCCTGATCTACCTCCTATATTCCCCCGCTGTACATGACAGGAAGCATAGCCGAGAGTTAAGCTGAACCCGATTTTCAATGACGGCGTTTACCTGACAGTAAGGGACTCATGAACAAGAAAGCTCTCGGCATCACCGCCGGCGCTATCGCTGCGGTTCTCCTCGCAGGCGGTGGTGGAATGTACGCACTGACCAGCGGCTCCTCCGACATTCAGCTCACCGCTACCGATGTCACGACAACCGCCAAGGAAGACCTCATCAGTTCCGTCTCCGCCACCGGCACCGTCTCCGCCGAGCGCGAGATTTCTCTGACGACCTCGCTGACCGGCCCCATCCAGTCCCTGGACGCGAAGGTGGGTGACCGCGTCGAGGCCCAGCAGCTCCTCGGCCGCATGGACACCACGGAAACCGAGCGCGAGCTCGAAGCCCAGCGCACCTCTCAAGAGGCAGGCAAGCTCGAGGCCGTCCACCAGATCGAGGACGCCCAGCTTCAGCTGCGCCAGCTTCAAGATTCCCTCGACCAAGGCCTCAACCCCGAGGTCAATAGCGCCCAGTCCGCCGTGAATTCGGCGCAGACCGAGTACGCCGAGGCGCAGCGCAAGCTCGATGATGCCCTCGCCACCAAGGGCGACCGCCCCGAGGTTGCCGAAGCCCGCGCGGCCGTCGAGCAGGCGCGCTCCGGGGTGCGCGATGCCGAGTCCAAGTCCTTCCAGTCCGCGCTGGCCTCCATCGGCACCGCCACCGAGGACCCTTCCGGCATCAACACCGCCAGCGCTTTCTTGAGCTACCTCGATTCCGATGAAGCCGTGCAAGACTCCGAGCGCCAATTGAAGGAATCCGAGGAATCCTATGGCCGCCTCCTCCGCGGCATCGACCGCGAGCTCGGCGAACAGCAGCGCGCCACCGCCGCTTCCTACCAGGCCGTCTCCGATGCCGAGCGTGCACTGCAGGCCAGCAACCTGGCCATCGAACACCAAATCGCCTCCCAGTCCCAAGCAGTAAACCATGCGGTGGAGACGGCGGCGTCGGCAAGCGCCAGCAACGCCAAGGAGAATGGGCCTCTGGAGTACACGCTCTCCCAGGCCGACCTGCGCTCCCCTCTGGCTGGCGTTGTCACCTCCGTCAGTGGTGAAGCCGGCATGCCCGCCGAAGGCCCCATCCTCACGGTGGCGGATGATTCCTCGCTGTTGGTGAAGTCCACGGTCAAGGAGGGTGACATCGCCCGCATCAAGGTCGGCGACGAAGTCACGTTCACCTCGCCGTCGAGCCCCGGCAAAGAGTACAAAGGCAAGGTCACCTTCATCTCCCCCACGGCCGAACAACCTGAGGTAGAAGCCGGTGCAGGTGGCGGCTCCGGCAAACCATCTGGTTCCACCAAGCCTGAGTTCCCCGTGCACATCCGCGTCGATGGCAACCGCGAGGGCCTGCGCCTTGGTTCCACCACGAAGGTGAAGATCATTACGGAGAAGGACAAGAACGCCATCACCGTGCCGCTCTCCGCCATCTATGAAGAAGGCGGCAAGAAGAACGTCCTCGTCGTCGACAACGGAACGATCCAGGCGCGCGAGGTGAAGATCGCAAGTGAATCTGATTTCTCCGCCGCCATCGCCTCCGGCCTCAAGGAGGGCGAGACCGTCATCAGCCAGGCGGATACGCACAAGGACATGGTCGGCATGTCCGCCTCCGTCGATGGATCCGATGCTGCGGAAGAGAACGCATGAGCCGCCTCATTGAGATGCGGGGAATCGTCAAACGCTTCAACGAGGGCCTCGACAGCGAGCTGACCGTCATCCCCGGCCTCGACTTCAGCGTGGAGGAGGGCGAGTTCGTGGCCGTCGTGGGCCAGTCCGGCTCCGGCAAGTCCACGCTCATGAACATCATCGGCTTGCTCGACCGCCCCACCTCCGGCGAGTACCAGCTGGCTGGGGTGGATGCGCTGGCGCTTGGCGACGACAAACTGGCCTCCTTCCGCGGCCAAAAAATCGGTTTCATCTTCCAGAATTTCAACCTGATCGGCCGCATGTCCGCGCTGAAGAACGTGGAGATGCCCATGGTCTATGCGGGCGTTTCGGCTCACGAGCGCACCCAGCGCGCGCAAGAGCTTTTGGAGATGGTCGGTATGTCCGACCGCATGAACCACCTGCCCAATGAGCTCTCCGGTGGTCAGAAGCAGCGCGTGGCGGTGGCCCGCGCCTTGGCCAACCAGCCGGAGATTCTCCTAGCGGACGAGCCCACCGGCGCGCTGGATTCGCAGACCGGCCGCATGGTCATGGACCTCTTCCACGAACTGCACCGCACGCATGGAAAGACCATTTTGTTCATTACCCACAACCCGGAATTGGCTGATGAATGCAGCCGCACCGTCACGATGAAGGACGGGGTGTTGTCATGAATTTTGCTGAATCCACCAAGATGGCGCTGACCAGCCTGCGCACCAACAAGATGCGCTCGGCGTTGACTCTGTTGGGCGTCATCATCGGCATCGCCGCGGTCATCGCCATCGTCACGCTCGGCCACTCCTTGCAGTCTTCCGTGCAAAAGGATTTGGATAAGGTGGGTGCTAATAACTTCACCGTTCAGGTCAAGGAGCGCCCTGAGGAGGGCGAAGAGGAAGAAGCCGATGATCCCTTCATGGGCGGCGGCTTCGTCGAAGACGAGTCCTCCATGCTCACCCCGGACATGTTGGACCGCGCCAAGGAGGTCTTGGGAGATCAGATCGCCGGCATCAATATCGGCGAGTACAGCTCTTATTCCGGCGCCCTCGTGGTCGAGGGCGAATCCGGGGAGGAGACTGCCAACCTCCTGGTCCGCCCGACCAACCCGGACTATGTCTCCGGCTCCTCCTATTCCATCGTGGCCGGACGCTTCCTCAGCGAGGATGATATCGATTCCAGCCGGGCAGTGACCATGCTGGATAAGGAAACCGCCACCAAGCTTTTCGGCGCTCCTGAAGACGCCATTGGCCAATACGTGAGCTTTGAAAGCCAGGAGGCCTCTCCCCTTGAGCTCGCCGTTGTCGGCGTTTTTGAGGAACCGCAAACCGGGCCTTTGGTGGGCGGTGGCCCCAGCCAAACCGCCTTCGTTCCCTACCCGCTCGAGGCCGAGTTCTCCGATTCCCCGGGTGCTGGCACCGCCTTCAGCGAGGTCACCGTTCGCGGCAACCCGGACTTGGATAAGGCCGCGGTAGCCAGCAACCTGCAGCGCGTCTTCGATAGCTACTACAAAGACAACCCCGACTACATGGTCAAGGTATCTGACTTCAGCGATGACCTCGCGTCCTTGAACCAGATCTTCACCACGATGAGCCTGGTACTCGCGGCCATCGGCGGCATCTCGCTGCTCGTCGGTGGCATCGGCGTGATGAACATTATGCTCATCACCGTCACGGAGCGCACCCGTGAGATTGGCATCCGCAAAGCGCTTGGCGCACGCCGCCGTGATATCCGCATCCAGTTCATCACGGAGGCCATCGTGGTCTGCCTCATCGGCGGTCTCATCGGCATCGCCATCGGCACCGCAGCCGGCATGGCGGGTGCGGCCGCCATCGGCTCACTCGTAGCGCCGCCGCTGTGGGCGGTCATCCTCTCGCTGCTCTTCTCGCTGGCTATTGGCCTCTTCTTCGGCTACTACCCTGCCGGAAAGGCCGCGAAGCTGGACCCGATTGAGGCGCTGCGCTACGAATGATCCCACTCATCCTCCCGACTTATCAGGTATTCTAAAGCCCAAAAGTTCGGGGGACTCCATCTTGGATAAGCGGTGCGTTTTGAGTTCTTCGCACCCCAATCCCCTCTTGCCGGTACTTCCACTATCAAGAGGCATTCATGAAACTCATACAGCAAGAACTAGGCCATTCTTGTTAGCTCCAAAGACCAAAACCTAGAGCGACAAATAGCGGCATTGAAAAAGAAAAAGTCTTTCGCTGCTTCACCGACACTGCTAGTGGCTCCTCCACGCACCGCCCCGGCCTCGATGGGGCACTCAACTACCTGCGCCCTGGTGACCAACTCATAGTCACCAGCATGGACAGACTGGCACGCTCCCTTATCGACCTCCACCGCCTAGTCGATGACCTCACCGCACGTGAGGTGTCCGTGAAGTTTCTCAAAGAGGGTCAAACCTACTCCTTGACCTCCACACCCATCGCCAAACTCATGCTTGGTCTGCTTGGTTCTGTCGCCGAGTTCGAGCGTTCCATTATCCGCGAGCGCCAGGCGGAAGGCATTGCGCGAGCAAAAGAACGCGGCGTATACAAAGGCCGGGCGAAAGCCCTTACTGATGAACAGCTTGCCCAGGCGCAGGAATGGGTCGGGGCAGGCGTTCCTAAAGCGGAAGTGGCCCGCAGGTTCGGCATCGGTAGAACCACGGTGTATACCTACTTCAAACAGGAGAGATAAGTATGCATCAGAGGACTATGGGCTTGGATCGAACGTCAGGACTCTCATTCGTCTTCATGCTCATTTGCTTGGGCTTTTTCCCGGGTGTGAGGTCTATCTGTAATTGATGTGATGAGGCTTAAGATGCATCCAGCCAGTATGAAACCGCTGACCTGCATCTGAGTTGCCGAATCGCCCCCGCCGCCAGCAGTGACCAAAAAATGGTGTAAGCGATAGCGGCAAGGCACTGGAAGAGGAGTCGGCCATACGCTCGTAACCGGTATCTTTTTGACGATATTGTCTCAACGCCCCAATTTAGCGCTGTGAGAATAAAGTAGAAGACAACTCCAGCTAGCAGTCCGGGCACCATATACAACAATATTTTTCCTTTCAATATCCGGAATTTGGAACTATTTTCAACCTAGCAACCCTATTCTTTCGCCAAGTCAACTTAAGGGGAGAGCAGGCCCTGGCCAATGTTGTTCGGTGTTGCGGTGGCCGACTTTTAGTGTGTTATGACTGGCAAATTCTCTATCGGGCTAGCTAAGGCCAAATAAAAGATGGCCCCAGCATCGCTGGGGCCAGAGCCTATTTGCCTTGCGGCTTGATATCCAGAAGCCTACTACGCAAGTACATAGGCATCCACTCACCGATATATTGATTCTTCTTCGTCGTTTCAAACGACGACGCCTCCTAATGCACCACCTTCAGGCCCACGATCCCACCAATGATCATGGCGAGGAACAGAACCTTCCATACGGTTGCCGCCTCATGTCCGGCGGCGAAGGAATAGATGACGGTGACCACCGCGCCCACGCCGGCCCACACCGCGTAGGCGGTGCCCACGGGGATGGACTTCATGGCCCAGCCCAACCCGCCCATCGAAATGGCACAGGCAACAAGAAATACTACCGAAGGCCATAGGCGGCTAAAGCCCTCCGACTTATCCAGAGCCGCCGCCCACACGGCCTCGAAAGCACCAGAGAAAATCAACACGAACCACGACATGGCCAGCCCTTTCTGGCCGTCTTGTCGCGTCACCGGGTACGGCTCCCTCGTCCGGGGCTCGCATGAATCGCGGCGAGCCTGCCCACAATAATGGCACACTGGGCGGCATGAAGATTGCATTCCTAGGTACTGGCCGCATGGGCACCGAGCTCGCCCGACACCTCCTCAAGAACCATGAGCTCACCGTTTGGAACCGCACCGCCGAGCGCGCGCAGCCGCTGGTCGAGTCCGGCGCTACCCTCGCCGATTCCCCCACCGCCGCCGTAGAAGGCGCAGAGGTCATCATTACCTCGCTCTTTGGCCCCGATGACATCCGTGAGCAAGTCATTGACGCCAACCTCATCCCGGACGGCGTGACCTGGATCGATACCACGACCGTCTCCCCCGACGCCGCCCGCGAATTCGCCGCCGCGGTTGACTCTTATGTCCACGCGCCCGTCGTCGGCTCGCTGGGCCCAGCGCGCGAGGGCAAGCTCGGCATTTACGTGGGCACGCCTGACGACGACCGCCGCGAGCTCGCCATGACCATCGCCGAGCCGTGGGCCGATGAGAACAAGCTCATCGGCGTGGAGTCCGCCGCCACCGCGGCGATTGGCAAGCTCCTGGCCAACCTAGCACTTGCCGTTACCGCGGAGGGCGTGCTGGAAGCACTCCACCTCGGCGAGTCCGAGGGCCTCGATTCCGAGGTCATCCTCGAGATGCTCGACATCACCGGCCTGGCCTTCATGAAGAACATGAAGGGCCCGTTCATCACCGGCGAGCGCAACACCACTCCGGGTGACTTCACCGTGGATGCCCTGTGCAAGGACGCCAAGCTCATGGAGATGACCGCCAACAAGCCGCTGCCTGCAGTGGCCGCCGCCATCGAGCGCTTTGAGGAACAGCAGGCCATGGGCCACGGCGACCAGGACTTCTCCTCCATCTTCGTCTTCCGCAACAAGGGCTAGCCTCGAGAGCTAGGCACTGCGCTTTCCGACGAGCCCGCGCAGCACCTCCTCCAGCTGCGCGTTATCCCCCGTGTCCTGGCTGTGAAAGCGCGCGGCAATAAACTCCGCGCGTACGCGGCTATCACTCGCTAGCCGCTCCACATTAAGTTGGTATCCTGCCGCCGTAACCAGCGCATCAAAGAACACCGTCTGCGTACGGGTATTGCCTTCCCTAAAACTATGCACCACATTGAGCTCGCCCCACAGCTCCGCCAGCTTGGTCACAAACTCATCAATCTCTAGGCCACGCAGAAAATCATCCTTCGCCAGCCCCGCAAACAGCTTCTCTGCTGCCTTCGTCATTTCCGGCCCCGCCGGATAGTAGGCATGCCCAGCCTTAATCATGAACTGGTCTGTAGGGGCAGTCCGCTCTTCACCCGCCCAGTCATACACATCCTGAAAAAGATGTCGATGTATAGCCTTGAAGTGCGCGTAGTCAAAAGCACCTTCCACAGGTGCCGACTCCAACTCGGTTATCCGAAGAAATACAAGCTTTTCTTCCAAGATCCGTAGTTCTTCTGCGTCATCTAACCCCAAGCGATTCTTCAGAACCTTGGTCCCTGGAATGAAATAGCTCTCCCAGCCCCCGCTCATGTTTCTCCCCCGCGCTCTATTTCAGCGAAGCTCGCCGAACACGAGCGATAGCTTCGTCGGCAGATAATGTCCCTGCAGCCACCTCGCGGCCCAGCTGGCGCACGTACTCATCAGTCACATCGTGGCCTGCTAGACGCAACGCAGCATCACTCAACGCTAACGGATCACGGCCGCTACTACTGCTGCTTTCAATTTGAACAGGCTCCGACATTGCTATCCTCCCGAGTTTTCAACTACATTTTCTCTCATTTTAGCAGCTCATGACACCAATCCCAAGGGTGTTTCCCACCTCGAAAAGAACGTTCGGGGCGTGCATTTTGCTAAACTTCATAAATAAGTTTTAACTATTGTCTAGCCGCCCAATGTAAGGAGCACGCCGCCCAGCAATGCTTTCCATCGACGCCGATTATGGGCATTCCACGCCCCTTGGACATCTTGAGAAGGACTTCGCCCCAGGCCGCATCTATGGCCTCGCTGGGCCCAACGGTTCAGGTAAATCCACGTTGCTAGCCACGCTCGGCGGTGAGCTTGCGCCTCTCGAAGGCTCAGTGGAGTGCGACGGCCATCCCGTCGGCACGAAGGAGCAACCGGGTGCTGTACTTACGGTGGCTGAGCCGGTTTTCCTCCCCGACCTCACCGTGGGCGAGCACCTGGACTTGATAGGAAAGGCGACAGGGGTGGACGTCGCCAAGCTCTGCGAGCTCTGGGCGCTTGAGCCTCTCCTTCCACACCCTGCCTCGCGCCTGTCCTCGGGCCAGCGCCAGCGCGTGTTCCTGGCCGCACAGCTGTACCAGCCGGCGCGCGCAGTGCTTATCGACGAGCCCGAGCGCCACCTCGACGCCACCTGGACCGAGTTCCTCGCAAGC
This sequence comes from Corynebacterium sp. HMSC056E09, assembly GCF_001813425.1. Lineage (NCBI taxonomy): Bacteria > Bacillati > Actinomycetota > Actinomycetes > Mycobacteriales > Corynebacteriaceae > Corynebacterium > Corynebacterium sp. HMSC056E09. The sequence goes on along the minus strand of NZ_KV812493.1, from coordinate 15,249 downwards.
GAATTGCGCTACCTAGCCGAGGAGGAGAATCGCTGCATCGTCGTGGCCTCGCATTCCGACACGATCACCCAGGCCTGCGACGAGGTGGTGCAGCTGTGATGCGCGCGCTATCACGGCTGGGTGATGGCATCTGGTACCTCATCCTCGCCGGCATTTTCATCGGCTTCGGTTATACAGTCTGGCAAGAAGTCGGCGCAGTCCTGCCTATCATCCCAACGCGCATCACTCTGACGGGCGTCGCTCCTATTGCCGGCATCGTGGGAGTGCTCGCGCTTATGGTGCTCACCGAGGCTCTCTATCCCCTGCGCGCGCTGTCGCGGGAACGCTGGGTGTACGTTGATCGCCCACGCGGCAAACTCCGCGGTACCGACTGGATCACATGGACGCAGCTGATCGGGTTCGGGGTCTTAGGTCTCGGCATCTGCGTGTCCACCGGGCTATCCCCGTGGTTCGCGCTGACAGTCCCGGCCCTGCGTTTCGTCGTGGGGTGGCGCTCGTTCACGCTGGCTTCGCTTCTCAGCGCTGGGCATACGCGCCTGGTCGGTGGATCCGGCCTTGGTCTGCTTGATTCGGAGGTCACCTCTGATGCCATTGCGAGCCAGTCGGCCTGGATTCCTCGTCGCGCCCATGCGCCCTCCACGTTGACGGGGCTCTTCTTCCGTCGTCTGGGACGACGGTGGTACATCGGCGTCGGTGCGCTCGCGGCCCTCGGTTTGTCATTGGGGTTCGCCCCACAGCTCGGGGCGCTGGCTATCGTCGGATTCATGTCCGCGTGGAGCATCGTCGGCGCGGCGGTTGGGCGCGCCGCCTCCTTCGGACGCGTCAGCGACGATGCATGGCCCGACTGGGGCCTTCCCCTTATCGCTTCTGTGGGCACGGCACTCCTTGGTGCTGGTGTCCTCCTCTTGGTGTGGAAGCTCTCCGCCATCGCAGTGGTGCTCATCATCGCCGGTCTTAGCTGGGCGTCGTTTAAGCGTTCCCGCCCGGCACAGGTAGACAGCATGTCCATGCTGGACAGCGGCGGCTTCGGTGTCTCCTTCTCCCCCGAGGTGCTGCACTACATTGCCCGCGGCGCCCTCGGTCTTGGTGTGGCGGCCCTTGCGCTGGGGTATTAGCCGGGCTAGTCTTTCGGGCATGAAGATTTTTTCCTAATTCGACGTCACACTTTTTACGCGACTTACTCGAAGGTGGATTTCTTCATGCCTATTTCTTTTTCTCATCTCACCGTCACCTGGCCCGACGGCACCCCCTGTTTCACGGAGCTCACCGGCACGTTTTCCTCGCACTTCACGGGCTTGGTCGGTGCGAATGGTTCCGGAAAATCAACGCTAGCCAAGGTACTTGCAGGCCTCATTGCCCCGACTTCGGGAACGGTATCCGCGGGCTCAGTCCTCTATGTCGACCAGGATTTAGGCCTCCATACGTCTAGCACCATCGCCGATGTCTTTGGCGCGACCGAAGTCCTCAACGCCATTGCCCGCATTGAGGCTGGCGAATACTCGGAAGAGCTCGCCGCCACTGTTGGTGAGCAGTGGGACTTAGCAGAACGTATTGAAGCAGCTCTCGACGCTGCGGGTATCCCCTTCCCCTTAGAGCGCACTATCGGAACACTGTCGGGTGGTGAAGCGGTGACCGTGGCACTGACCGCCGCATTCTTCCGCAAGCCGGATTTCCTCATCCTCGACGAGCCCACCAACAACCTGGACTCCTCATCACGCCAGCGCCTGCTCGAGCTCATTCGCACCGCGCCGATGCCGGTTCTCGTCGTCTCACACGACCGCGAGCTCCTCGCGCACGCGGATAGCATTGCGGAGCTCTACCACGGAACACTTCGCGAGTTCGAGGGAAACTACTCCTCCTACCGCGCAGCGATTGATGCCGAGCAGGATTCCGCGCAGGCCAAGGTCCGAGAGACCAAGGCCGAACACCGCAAACAAATCCGCGAGCGCGCCGCCATGCAGACCCGCATTGCGCGCGATGCCCGCCGCGGCAAGAACTTCGCCGCCTCGAAGCGCAAACCCGGCATGGCCATGGGCTTGGACAAGAACCGTTCTGAGCGCTCGGCCGCTGGGCGTTCTCAACAGGCCAACGATGCAGTGGCTGCCGCCCTGTCGGCTCATGACAAGGCACAGCGCGCGCTTCGCGACGACACCCATGTCCACATCGACCTCCCCGGCACTGAGCTGCCCGTGGGCACCCGCGTGCTGGTCAGCGATCTGCTCAGCATTACTGGCCCTGAGCGTGTTCGCCTCGCCGGGCCCAACGGCAGCGGCAAGACCACCTTCCTCAACCGCATCGCCCGCGGCGACGTCGAGTACGCGCTGCCCTGCGGATACATCCGCCAACGCATCGTCCTGCCTGAGGAGAAGTCGGTGCTCGACATCGTGCGGGAGGCCAACCCCAACGCGGACCCGCAGTTCCTGCGCGACCAGCTGGCCCAAATGCTCTTTATCAACGACAAGATCCACCAGCCAGTGGGCCAGCTTTCTGGTGGCGAGCGCTTCCGCGTCGAAATCGCCCGCGTCTTGCTCAGCGACCCAGCCCCGCGCTTTCTGCTTCTCGACGAACCGACAAACAACCTCGATATCCCCACCACCGATTGGCTGATTGAGGTGCTCACGAGCTACCGCGGGGCATTCATCCTGGTCAGCCACGACGAGCACGTGTGCGAGCAGCTCAACCTCACAACGACCGTTTCCATGGATGACTACAACTCGCTCCGTGAAACGGAATACCTTCTGCGTTCCCCTCGCAATGCAGAGCGACTACGTAACTCCATCGAAGAGCTGAAGGCACCACAAGGAGGGACGGAGAGCTAGCTGACGAGCGCCTGCGCGGCAGCGCGGGCGCCGGCGATGACGGCGGGCACGCCGACTCCATCGGCCCAAGCGCCGGCGGTGGCGATACCGGGGACGTCGGCAAGCGCGGCACGCACGGCGGCAACGGTAGCCAGGTGCTTTTCGTCATAGCGGGGGATGCCGCCGAACCAGCGCTGCGTGTAGATCTCCTCCACGCCGGCGGCGCGGCCGTCGAAGCCGGTGATCTTCTGCAGGTCATCAAGGGCATAGTCCACCAGGTCATCCTCCTCCGCGCGCACGAGGGCGTCATCGCCGAAGCGGCCGAAGGAGGCGCGCACGAGGAAGCCTTCGCGCTCGTTCAGGTGCGGCCACTTATTGGATGAGAGCGTGAAAGCCTTGGCGCGCACGCCGGGCTCGTCAGAGGCGACGAGAATGCCGGTGGCCTCCGGAAGGGAGTTGCCCTCCGGGTCCGTGGCGGAGGCGAAGTTGAAGCCGACGACTACAGAGGAGGCCAGCTGGACAGAAGACAACTCCTGGGCGGCCTCCGGAGCCACGGCCTTGAGCAGGCGCGCGGTCGTCGGAGCCGGGGTGGCAAAGAGCACGCGGTCGAAGGGGCCGATATCCCCCGGCGCGCCCTTGACCTCAAAGGCATCACCCTTACGCGTCACGCCCGAGACGAAGGTGTCCAGGTGGATCTGCGCGCCGGACTTCTCAGCCAGGGCCTCGTAGAGCTCGGCGTAGCCGCCCTTGAAGGTGCCGAAGACGGAGCCTTCGGCCGGGCTGCGGCCGGACTCGATCTGTTTGATTGCCGCCGACAGGGTTACCGGGCCCTCTTTCGCCAGCGAGTCCAGCGTGGCCGCTAGGTGCGGAACCGTGGCGCGGAGGCCCAGGTCATCGGCCGTACAGGAGTACACACCGCCGAGGAGCGCGGAGACCACGTGGTCCACCACGTCATCGCCGTATTGCTGGCGCACGAGCTTGCCCACGGAGACATCCCCGCCGACTTCCCACTCAAAGGGCTGCTCGTTGGTGATGCGCTCATTGGTGGCAGCGGAGAAGAAGTCCTGCGGCGCGGAAGGAATACCCATGACACCGCCCTGTGGCAAGAAGTGCAGCTCGCCGCCGGTATACACGCGGGGGCGCAGCTGACTGTTGGGTTCCACGAAGGAATCCTCCAAGCCCAGCTCCGTGAAGAAGTCCACGGCATCTTGGCGGCGGCGGATGAAGGCCTCCGCGCCCATGTCCGTCGGCCCGCCATTAAACGGCACGGTGTGCAGCTTGCCGCCGATGCGGCCGGCCGCCTCGAAAACATAAACCTCATGGGAGCCCTCGGTGTTGTGCTTGAGTTCCCACGCGGCGGTGAGTCCCGCCAGTCCAGCACCAATGATCGCGATTTTCATTTAGCCCTCCTCGTGGATGATGGCGACGGCGCGAGTGATGGCGTCGGCGTCGGTAGTCGGCAGAACCCCGTGGCCGAGGTTCCAGATGTGTCCCTTCACGTCGCCGCGCTCCCTTGCGCGGGCGACCTCTGCCTTGATGGTGCGCACGCCCTGGCGCACCGCATCCTCGCCGGCAAAGAGCAAAGCTGGATCAAGGTTGCCCTGCAGGATGTCTGCATCGACGCGTGCCGCGGCGGCATCCATGCTCACACGGTAGTCCACGCCCATGACCTCCGAACCGGCTTCCGACATCGCGCCGAGCAACTCGCCGGTTCCCACGCCGAAGTGAATGCGCGGCACGCGGCCCTCCGCGGCCTTAAGGATCTGCGTTGAATAGGGCAGAACAAACTCGCGGTAGTCGCGCTCGTTGAGGTAGCCCGCCCAGGAATCAAAAAGCTGCATCGCATCGATTCCCGCCTCCAGCTGGAGCTGAAGGAAAGAGATGATCGTCGGGGTCAGGCGCTCCATGAGCTGATGCCAGATGTCCGGCTCGGAATGCATCAGGGCCTTGGTGCGCTCATGATTCTTCGAGGGGCCGCCCTCAATGAGGTAGCTAGCCAAAGTGAAAGGCGCGCCGACAAAACCGATGAGTGCCTGCTTGTCGGTGAGCTCGTTCAGAATGATCTCGATGCCCTGGCGCACCTCGGGCACGTCGACGTCGAGGATAGGCAGGTTCGCCACATCTGCTTTGGTGCGCACGGGCGCATCCATGACTGGGCCGCGTCCGGGGACGATTTCCACGCCGACGCCCGCGGCCTTGAGCGGGACGACGATATCGCTGAACAAGATGGCCGCGTCGACGTCGTGGCGGCGCACTGGCTGCAGGGTAATCTCCGCCAGCAGCTCCGGCATGAAGCAGGAATCCAGCATGCTGATTCCCTCACGGACCTTGCGGTACTCCGGCAAAGAACGCCCCGCCTGGCGCATGAACCAGACGGGTGGACGGGACGGGGTGCGGCCGGAAGCGGCCTCAATAAGCGGCGCGGCAGACAGACGAGACATACCGTCCATTATGAATCAAAAGTTGGAGTGGGCGCCAATCAGGAATTCTGCGCCCGACGGGCCTTAATGAACGCCGTCGACTCTGGATGAAAGAGGAAGAAGATTCCCACCATGAGCGCCATCGGAATGAGCAACAAGAGCAGCCCGCCCACGCCGGCAATCAGCGCCGCTATGCTGACGAACATGGCATAGGCGGAAACCGCGGTAGTGATGCGGCGCGCCCACACCGAACCGTTTGCTAACTGCGCGGAGCACGCCGCAATGATGACAGCGCTCACCACATGAGAAATGGCAGCAAAGCGCGTATTGAAACGGATATAGCCCACCTGCTCTGGGCTGAGTTCGGGGTTCGTCACCGAGCCATAGGAGCCAAAGAGTCCCACCATTCCGGCGGTCAACATCACAACGGCGGCAACCACAAAGACCCAATAGGAGATGCGCAGCTGGGAAGGCCAAGTTGAAAAATCCTGCTCGCCCTGCCTCTTGGGGCGGCGCGGACGGCGGTTATAGTCCGCGGGGCCGGGGCGGTCATTCATCGCTTGCCGTCCTTGTCTCTTTCTTTCTCCTTGTCCTTGTTTTTCTTCTCGCGCTCCTCCAGGTTTTCCTGGCGGCGCTGCTCTTCCATCTCCTTGCGCATCTGGCGCATCTGTTCCATCTCGCCGGTGTACTCAAGAACTTCTTCCTTGGAGGAGAAGATCAAGCCCATGACGGCGGCCACGCCGACGAGGATCTGCACGCCGCCATCGAGAACGAACAGCCAGTCCGGAACGCTCGCCCCGGCGGGGCTGCTCATGAAGACGATAAGCACGCGGAGGGCGAAGTAGAGGGAGAAGGCGAACCACAGGCGCCGGCCGGTGCCGGCCGCCGTGGAGTTCTTGTGGATCAAGCCCAGCATGATGCCCAGCAGGACGACGATGGCGAGCGATATCAGCGAACTGAACGCCACCGAGCCATAGCCCACGAGCTGCACGAGGGCATCGCTGACGTCCTGCCCGGACTTTTCCGCTGCGGACTCCGCGGTGGTGCGCGCCTGGGCAAAGAGCTCGTCCCTATTCATCAGGGTCAGCACGATGCTCAGGACTAGGTGCACCACCTCAAACAGCAAGGCAACGGCCCACACCTTGAGCATGAGGGAGACGGCTTCGGTGCGAGTGGCCTTCTCCTTATCCGGCTCCTTGTCCTGCTTCGCCGGCTTCTGTGCCGACGAAGCCGTGTTCGGGCTGAACGTCACGATTCTCCTTTTACTTGAGCAAGCGGGCGGCGTCCGTGGCGAAGTACGTCAGGATCTGGTCCGCGCCCGCGCGCTTGAACGCGGTCAAGGACTCCAGCATAACGGCCTCACCATCGATCCACCCGTTCTGGGCGGCTGCCTGAATCATCGCATACTCGCCGGACACCTGGTACACGGCTACCGGCACGGAGGAGCGCTCCACGGCACCGGCCAACACGTCGAGGTACGGCAGGCCAGGCTTAACCATGACGATGTCCGCGCCTTCCTCGATGTCTAGGTCCACCTCCAGCATGGACTCGCGGAAGTTGCGCGGATCCTGCTGGTAGGTGCGGCGGTCGCCCTCCAGGGAGGAACCGACGGCATCGCGGAAGGGGCCGAAGAAGGCGGAGGCGTACTTGGCGGAATAGGCCATGATGGCAACGTCCTCATGGCCGGCCTCATCGAGGGCCTCACGGATGGCGGCAATCTGGCCGTCCATCATGCCGGAGGGGCTGACCATGTGCGCACCGGCGCGGGCCTGGGAGCGGGCCATGTCCTGGTAGAGCTCGACGGTTTCATCGTTGAGCACGCGGCCCTTGTCATCGATCACACCGCAGTGACCGTGCGAGGTGAACTCATCGAGGCAGGTATCCGCCATCACGATGAGGTCATCGCCGAACTCTTTGCGCAGCTCGGCAATCGCGACGTTGAGAATGCCCTGCGGGTCCCAAGCCACGGAGCCGGTTGCATCCTTGTCTTCCTCACGCGGCACACCGAAAAGGTCAACGCAGGTCACGCCGGCGTCAAGTGCCTCGTGGGCGGCGCGCTTGAGGGAATCCAAGCTGTGCTGCGCTACGCCCGGCATGGAGGGGATCTCGCGGGCTTCATCCAGACCATCGACGACGAACATCGGGAGGATGAGGTCAGAGGGGCGCAGCGACGTTTCCGCAACCAAGTCCCTAAAAGCCGGGTTCTGACGCAGGCGGCGGGGGCGGCGAGCAATGCTCATGAGTAAAAACTCTCCTTTGAGCTACGAGAAAAACAAAAGTACTTTCTCGACTCTAGTCGCCCCTAATCTGCCTTCCCAGCTGTGGTCGACGCCGACTTCTTGCGCGAGCGGCGCTTCTTGCGCGGAGCGGGCAGGTTGCCGGCGGCGCGGAGGGCGGCGACGTGGTCAGCGAGGGCGTCGACAAGCGTCGGCACATCCGCGACCTCCGGGACCACGTCCACGCGCAGCCCCACCTCCTCGGCCGCCGCTTTGGTGGAGGGGCCGATGCACGCGATGATGGTCCGGGCATGGGGCTTGCCTGCGATGCCGACGAGGTTGCGCACCGTCGACGGCGAGGTAAAGGCCACCGCATCGAAGCCACCGGACTTGATCATGTCGCGGATCTCCGCCGCCGGCGGGGCCGCGCGCACGGTGCGGTAGGCCACCACGTCATCGACTTCCCAGCCCAAGTCCAACAGGCCGTTCACCAGAGTCTCGCCGGCGATATCCGCGCGCGGCAGCAACACGCGGCCCACGGCGTCGATGTCCTCAACGTAATTAGGGAAGACCTCCACGAGGCCCTCGGCATTCTGCTTCCTCGCCGGCGGCAGAAGCTCCGGGACCATGCCCTTGGCGCGAATCGCATCGGCGGTCTTCTGCCCCACCGCCGCCAGGTGCACACCGGCGAAGTCGCGGGCATCGAGGCCGAGTTCCGCGATCTTCTTCCACACCGCGCTCACCGCATTGACGGAGGTGAACACGACCCACTTGTAGCGGCCTTCGACGATGCCCTTGATGGCGCGATCCATCTGCGCCGGGTTGCGCGGCGGTTCCACGGAGATAGTGGGCACCGACTGCGGAATGGCACCGTGGCCAGCCAGGCGGGCGCTCATCGCCGCGGCCTGCTCCTTCGTGCGCGGCACGAGCACGCGCCAGCCATAGAGCGAACGGTTCTCCCACCAGGAGTACTTCGAGCGATCATCAAAGCTGCGGCCCAGCGTGACGACGAGCTCGCCCGGCAGCTCAGCGTCGAGCTTGCCCAGCGTGCCCAGAGTGGTCTCGTGGGTGCGCTGCAGACGGGTGGTTCCGTGGACGGTGACGTAGGCTTCCGTCTCCGCGGGCATCCCGCGCTCCACCAGCTCGGCGGAAATCACCGGCAGATCCTCTGCGGTGGCCTGCAAAACCAGCGGCTGCGTCGCGGTGGCCAGCGCGTCCCAATCCGCACCTTCGGTGATGTCGGCCTCGGTATAGGTCGCACCGAGAGCAATACCCGCAAAAGACGGAACTGTCGAAGGCAGGGACATGCCCGGGATCACCTGGAATTCCATGCCCGCATTGGCCACGGCGGTGATTTCCGCCTTGATGGACTCGCGGTTGAGCGGGTTTCCGGTGACCAGGCGGATCACGTCGTGGCCCTCGGCGCGCTCGAGCGCCTCACGCAGTTGCTTGACGACGTCCCCCGCAGCCTCCTCAAACACCGCTGCCGTCGGCGGAGCCGGGCGCGGCGGCTTGCGGCGCGCACCCGCCTCCTTCGCAGCGGCGCAGATGCGTTCGTACTCCTCCTCGGCGGCATCGAGAAGCTCCTGCGGAACCGGCACCTGCTGCGCCACCATGTCGCGCACGCCTTGGGACACGGCGGCGTCGGTAACAACGTTGGCTGTCGTCTCCAGAACCTCGCGGGCGCGAACGGTCAGCAGGTCGGGGTTGCCTGGGCCGGCACCGACGAAGACGACTTTGCCCAGATCAGACTTACCCAGCTCAGGCTGGGTATCCGGCACGGCATTGCTCATAAGGTTCTTTTCTAGTTTGTGGATTCCGAGTGCCCCGGCGCCACGCGTGGCAGGCGCGGGAAATGGAGACAAGAAAGCCCCTCACTCGCGAGTTAAGGGGGCCTAAATCATTGCTCTCAATGATTGTGTGCTAGATACACACTAAAGGAAAAGGCCCCAAAGCAAAAATTACGTGCGATTACTCCGCTGCCAGGAGGTCTGCAGCTCCCTGCGCGAAGAGCTCCTCGGAGACCGCGCGCCCCAATTCTTCTGCCTCGCTGGCCTCGCCCTGGGCCTGAGCGATGAGCTGACGAGAACCATCGAGGGCGAAGACTCCGCCGCGCACGACCAGTTGCTCGCCCTCCCAGTGAGAGACCGCAGCGACCGGCGCGGTGCAGCCGGCTTCTAGCCGGGAGAGCACGGTGCGCTCGGCGCGGGTGGCGGCGGTGGCGGGGGCGTCGGCAAGCAGGGCAATGGCCTGTGCAGCCTCCGTTCCCTTCACTGCCTCGATGGCCAGCGCGCCCTGTGCCGGGGCGGGCATGAAAACCTCCGGGTCGAAGACCTCGGTGGCGCGATCGGCATAGCCCGCGCGTACGAGACCTGCGTAGGCCAGGAAGACGGCATCGAGCTCGCCACCGGTGACCTTGCCCATGCGGGTATCGATATTGCCGCGCAGTGGACGAATGTCCAGGTCCGGGCGCAGCGCCCGCAACTGGCTGATGCGGCGCGGCGCGGAGGTACCCACGCGAGCGCCCTCCGGCAGTTCCTTGAGGGTCAGGCCATCGCGGGCGATAAGCGCTTCGCGGATGTCCTGGCGCTGCGGAACCACAAGGTCGAAGCGCTCGTCGGCAGCCGTGGGCAGATCCTTGAAGGAGTGCACCGCAATCTCGCACTCGCCGCGGGCGACGGCCTCACGCAGGGCCTGCGTAAATACGCCCACGCCGATGCGCTCCACGGGCGCCATGTTGACATCCCCCTGCGTGGTGACGATGTGCAACTCTGCCTCATAGCCTGCCTGCTGCAGCCACTCCTGCACGTGCCCCGACTGCGTGGTGGCCAGGAGGGATCCTCGGGTGCCGATCTTCAACATCTATGCGTCCTCTTCTTCCTTAGTGCTTTCCGCGGCTTCCATCTGCGCGGCATCCGGCAGCTCCGCCACGTCAATGGCCACACCGCTGCCCTCCAGCTGGAGCCCAAAGAGTTCCTGTAGCGCGGTCTCGTGGCTCACCGTTCCGGAGTTGGCTGCGAGCTTCTTCGCACGAACCGTGGGCTCATGGAGCAGCTTATCCGCAACGCGCTTGAGAGCACGGTTGATGTCTCCCATCTGGCGCTCATCCAGCTCTGGGTGCTTCTGCTCCAGCCGCGCTACCTCGCACTGAACCAGGTTCGCTGCCCGCTTGCGCAGCGCCGATACCGCCGGGACGACGTCGCGGACGCGCTGTTCGGAAGCATAGGCTTCCAGCTCTTCATTGACGATGCGCCGCGCCTGCGCGTGGGGGCTGGTGCCGGCGGCAAGGTCAGTATCGGCCGCCTGCAAAGAATTACTCAGCCTCTCGATGTTGACGAGGTCGACCCCCTCGACATCTGCCACCGCATCATCGATATCGCGAGGGAGCGAGAGATCCACGAGCATGAGCTCACGGTCGGCCACGTGGTAGCGCTCGACGTCGGCCGCTGAAATGGTGAAATCCTGGGCGCCCGTGGCAGAAATCGCCATGTCCACATCGCGCAAAGCCTGGGCGCGGTGCGCGAACTCAACGACGTCCGCATAGACGCCCGCTTCATGGGCATGTTCCGCCACGCGCTGGGCGCGAGCCAGGGTGCGGTTCGCAATAACCAGGTGTGCTCCCAAGCGCCCCGCGTGGGTTGCCGCTAGCGAGGCCATTGCACCCGCCCCCAAGATCAGCACGCGCTTGCCGTCGAGATCGTTCGTGCCCATGCGGCTCAGGGCCTGATCGAAAGCGAAAGAGACCATGGAGGAGCCCGCCTCATCGATCTCGGTTTCGGAATGCACCCGCTTGCCGGTGCGCAGCGCGCACTGGGCCAGCGCGTGGATGCGCGGCCCGACGGTTCCCTGCTCGACAGCGAACTGATAGGCGGTACGGACTTGGCCGATGATTTGCTGCTCACCTACCACCATCGAGTCCAAGCCCGAGGCCACCATCATGAGGTGCTCAGCGGCGGCGTCGGCATAGCGAACATAAAGGTAGGAGCGCAGTTCCTCCTCCCCCACGCCGGAGACTTCAGCGAGGTTGCGCACGACATCCTGCACGCCTGTGTGGAAGGAATTGGTAACGGTGTAGACCTCCAGGCGGTTGCACGTGGAGATAATCATCGCTTCGCTCAGCGAGCCCGCCGACACCATGGTCCGGCACGTATGGTTCTGCACGGTCTCGTCCATGCTCAGCTTTTCCAGCAGCGCCACCGGCGCCGACTGATGCGACATGCCCACGACGAGCACACTCATGCACTACCCTCCAGTTGTTTATCATCCCTTTGGATGACATAGATCATCCAAAAGACTACTAGCCTTCTGCTTGTTTCCGAAACTCGCGGGAACGCCGAAAAAACTACTGCGCCAGCGCCTGCGCTAGCTCCTCATTGTCCACTTCCCAACAGGAGAATTCCTCCCCATCAATCACTACAACGGGGACGCGATCACCATATTCCATGGCCAGCTCCGCATCCTCATCCACCGTGCGCACGTTAAGCTCCGCACCAGCCTGCTGGACCACCGGAGTAATCTGCTCGAGCACTCGCGCGCAAGAGCCACACGTAGTACGCACCATCAGCTCGACGACGTGGGACATAGAAACTCCTCGATAGGACGTAGAACGGTTTGCGGTTTACTATGGACACGTTAGTCTGCCCGCCCCATGAAAGCTGAACGCGTGCCCCTCCCCCTGCCTCCCGGTATGCCCGATTCTCCCCGCGAGTTCCTTGCCAACTGGACCGCAAGCAGGGGAAACCTACGTAACTTCTTGGAGCAACAGGCCTTTGCCCCGCTGGGTGAGGAGCACCAGCGGGCGGCAGGTGAGGCGTCGGCAGCCGCGGCGGTGGAACACCTCTTTGGCATTGACCTGGATGCGTTTTCCTCTGGCGTGGATTCCGTCCGGGGATCCTTCGAATCGGCGGGTTCACGCTCCATCACTGAGCCCGACCCAGACATCCCCCAGGACGTTGGCGCCGCCGCCTTCTTCGACGTGGATAACACGTTGATCCAAGGCTCCTCGCTCGTAGCCTTCGCGCTGGGGCTTGCGCGCCGCCGCTACTTCAAGCTTTCTGAGATCCTTCCCATCGCGTGGAAGCAGCTCAAATTCCGCGTCTCCGGTTCAGAGAATGCCGCGGACGTAGCCGCCGGGCGCGTGCAGGCGCTCGAGTTCGTCAAGGGCCGCTCGGTGGATGAGATGGTGGCCCTGTGCGAGAGCATCGTGGACCAATCCATGGCACGCAAGGCCTACCCGGGCACAAAACAGCTGGCGCAGATGCACCTCGATGCCGGCCAGCAGGTATGGCTGGTTACCGCAACCCCCGTGCAGCTAGCGCAGATTCTGGCGCAGCGTTTCGGTTTCACGGGCGCGCTCGGCACCGTGGCGGAAGTAAAAGATGGCCGCTTCACCGGCCGCCTCGTGGGCGATATCCTCCACGGCTCGGGCAAAAAGCACGCCGTGGCAGCACTGGCCACCTTGGAGAACCTCGACCTTGAGCGCTGCACCGCCTACTCCGACAGCTCCAACGACGTCCCGATGCTCTCCATGGTGGGAACCCCCGTGGCCATTAACCCGGATTCCAAGCTGCGCGATATCGCCGAGGAAAAAGGCTGGCTCATCCGCGACTACCGCTCCGTGCGCAAGGCCGTGCGCACCTATGGCCTCCCAGCGCTGGCCACCGCGCTCTTTTCCTATGGAAGCTGGCGCATGGTGCGCCGCTAGCTGCTGTTCTGCTGCTTGGTGCGCAGCATATCCATGCACATGACCGCACCGATGAGCCCCGCATGCTGCTGCGGGTCGAGCCCCGGCGCGATGCTGAGTTTGTAGGTATTCTTCCCGGCTAGGAACCGCCCCACGCCTGACCATTCGTTGCGCACTTCCGCTAGGGGCTGTCCCTGGCTGTTGATCTGGATATTCCAATCCCAGACATCGCCTTCAATTTCAATCTCTGGGAAGCCTTCCATCTCCAAGGTCAGGCGCGTCTTTAGCAGGGAGAACTTCTTGGTCACCACTGCCATGGGCTTCTCGACGCCCGGCAAATACACCTCATAGGTATCCCGCACGAAGTTCGGCGGATCCTTGATCACCATGAGCGGTTGCTGCGGATTGCCCTGCTCATCCGTGAAGGCAACCTCGAGGCTGCGGGAGGCATTGAAGAACATGTCCTTCATGCTCGACGACTGCACGATGGTGCCCACGGGCACGCCTTGTTCATCGGCGATCAGGAACTGATCCTGCATGAAGGACTTTGTCTGTGAGATAACCAGGTTGTCAAGGGTCAAGAGTCTAGGCAACATAGTTCGCCATCATACGTACGCAGCGGACTCCTGTGGGGCCGGAAGACAATACTCCCCACCTGATGCAAAGAGGGCGCTTGTATGTCTCAAATACCTCGAGGAAACACCTACATTCCCCAGGTCATAGTAGATGTCCGGGGCGTGTCTTATAGTGCTCATAGAACATACAAGCGATACCATAAACCTAGGGGACACCGTGAACACCGCCACTCAAACCGCCTACTTTTCCCATATGAACCCTGACTGCACCCTCGCCGTGGAGCGCAGCGCCGCCCGCCGCGCGGACTATCGCTCATGGGTAGCCGCCATGCCAGATCTCGATGAGGATTTTGATGTTGCGTGCCAGAGGCTCGTCGCCAAGCTCGGCGTCGGTGACTACACCGTGAGCGAATGCTGCCTGGCCGTGCACCGCCTCACGGAACTACCGCAGGTCAAGGCCCTGCAGGACAGTCAGTTTCTGCTGGACATGAAGGCGCTCATCACCATCGACCGCACCCTGACGAAGCTGGGCAAGCTTCCTCCGGAAACGCTCGCGCTTATCGACGATTCCCTGGTCACCTTCTTCACCCCTACCTCCCCGAATCAAGTCTTCCCTACACCGGCGCAGATTGGGCGTAAGGTGCGCGATACTTGCAAGAGCATCAATAAAGCTTTTACCTTCCGCGATTCGCCGAAGAAGGACTCTTATACTTTTACCGATACTGGCGAGCGCGGCATCCTTGAGCTCAACACGGACAGTGCCACGGGGATGATTCTGGATGGCTACATCAAACAGGCGGCGAAGGAGAACGGGCTCTCGCAGGCCGATGCCCTAAAGAAGCTCATCGCCGGCAGCATCTCTCCACCGGCGACTATCATTCTGCACACCTACCAAGCTAGTGACATCGACAACGCTCCTACCTTTGTCCAAGGGTATGGATGGACATCGCAGGACATGCCCGCCACACGCACGCGCGACCTGTCCTCCCAGCCGCCGGAATCAGCCAGCTACATAGCTTCAGAGCTCATCCGCAAATATGTGGAAGGCCGCGATGGCACCTGCCGCGCTCCGGGCTGCAACCGGCCGGCCTACCTGTGCCAGATGGACCACCGCATCAACTATGCCGACGGCGGCGCCACGCACCCGCGCAACCTGGCCAGCCTGTGCCAACACCATCACAATATGAAGACTGATGGGCGCGCGCACTACATCATGGACCCACACACCGGGGATATGGTGTGGCTCTACGAGGACGGGACGTGGGCCACGACGGAGCCGACCGGCCCGCTGGCAAAGAAAGCGAAGCGGTGGGCGCAGACGGTAGCCCAGAAAATCACGGCCACCCGCGAGCGCGCCCAAGAGGAAGCTGCCCAGCAGGAAGCTAAGGAAGCGCAGGCCGCTGCCAAGGAACCCCACACTCCAAGCGCACCGCAGGAAGACATTCCGTTCTAAGCGGCGTCGTCGTCTGAAACGACGTCGTGCGAGACGACGGAGAGGTCGTCTGAAATGACGGATAGAAGGGGGCTTAAGGGACATTTCGTGTGGATAAATCGATA
>NZ_KV812492.1:0-145973 GCF_001813425.1 Corynebacterium sp. HMSC056E09 | reverse complement strand
TACATTGGCACACTATTGAGTTCTCAAACATCGTCACCACACAGTCATACGGAACGCCTTTGGCGGTACGCAGTACTGCGAGTAAAGAAAATATTTGTTGTCAGGGCCTGTTTTCCTACCGCCTCTCTCCAAGAACTTCTGTTCCTGTGGGGCGCTGTCGGTCGCGCTGACTCATATAAAGTTACACACGGCCTTGAAAAAACACAAATATGCACTTCAATGAAGGTTTTTGCCCCTTCTTGAAGTGCACAAAGACAAGCTTTTTACGCAGACATTGGTTGGCGCTCAGCGTGCCCCAAACCAGCCCATGAGCCCCGGGCTAAACACGTTGGTCTTCTTGGCCATCCGGGGATATACGGCAACCCACACGACGTAGATAGTTGCCATCCCTGTCAGCGCCCACCCCATCGCAACGCTGGGATTGATAAGCCACGCTATGAACAGTGCGGCGATTACTCCCGCTAGCGCAGTGGTATAGACCCACGTCAGTTTGTCGGTAATGGCAAAACTTAGAAGTAGCGAGGTTGTAGCAAGACACACGATGGTGAACCCGGCTGGATTGCCGGTCCACATCATGGATACAAGATCGGCCAAGACCGATAGGACCACGGGGATTGCCGTGCACAGCAAAGTTGCCTTGGCCCAGGCACCGCGCGGCAGTCCAAAGGCCACTGCATCTTTGAGTGAGCTGCGGATTGAATCAGCGACGAGCGGCAGGACAATCAATATAACAATGACACCCACAATGCCCACGCCGGTATCCCACAGCTTGATCAACACGAGATTCACCGCGATCGCGAGGGCGAAGCCGATCGCCGTCCACATCCACGCGCGTACCTGGGGGCGCACCACAATTTGCGAAACCGGGGACGCTGAGAACCAGCCCGTCGAAGAATCACCATCGCTACCTACGATGAGGGAGCTCGCGGTCATGCGCGATGGCTCGACGCGCTTCACCATGCACACTGCCCACATGAGCCCCGGCGCGATGAGAGTCCACCATGGAAAGGCGAAGGGCGCGCTAACAAGAATCAGTAAAAGCGTCAGGGTGGCATTGATGCGCCGGTGCCCGTTCCACATACGCGAGCTGAGGCCAAAAGTGAGATAGCGGGAGAAATCAGGCTGGGATAGATAGACCGTAAGCACCATAAAGAGTGAGTAGCCGATGGCCCACCCTCGCCCGCTGCCCATCCCGATCACCGGCAAGACGACGAACCACAGGGCAAAGAAGAGGCTATTCCAGCTCAGCGCCATATGCCTATACAGCTTCATCACGCCTCCCCCAATGCCAGAACTGCCTGTTCGAGGGATACCTCGGTGGCACGCAGCCCCATTTCCTGAGCCATGGCAAAGACGTTGGCGGTGTGGTTGGGGCGGGCGTCGACAAGCGCTCGGTCCGCCACGGCGGAGGTTTCGCGCTCGAGCACCGGGAGCTGCAAGCGCCCCAACGCGCGGTCGAGGGCTTCGGCAGAGCCGGTGAGCTGGACGACGCCCTCGATAAACTCATCGATGGGGCCGGAGAGCGGGTTCTCCCCCATCAGGGCTACGGTATCAAGCAAACCGGAAAGCTCGTTGAGGTGATGGGTGGAGACGATAATGGTGCGACCATGCTCTTCGCGCAAGACCTCATAGAATACTTCCCGCTTGGAAGCGTCGAGGCCGAGATAGGGCTCGTCGAGAAGCATGTACGGCACCCCCGAAGCCACCGCAACGATGAAGCTCGCCGCGGACTTTTGCCCGCGGGAGAGGCCCGAGTAGTTCTTCATCGGAAGCTCGAAGCGCTCGACCAGTTCCGCGGCGCGCGTCTTGTTCCAGGTGGGCCAGCGCAGGCTGCATACCGTGAAGACCTTCTTCATATTCCAGCCTTCAGGCAGGGGGTTATCAATGCCCATGAGGACGATCTTGTTGAGGACTTTTTCATTGTCGTAAGGCTTGTCACCATCGACGGTGATGCCGGAAGCATTCAGCTGACCGGCGATTTTACGCATCAAGGTGGTTTTGCCAATGCCATTGGGGCCGACGAGGCCGTGCGTAAGGCCGTCGCTGAAGGTGAAGTGCGGAGTGGAAATCATGAGTAGAGTCCTCGGCTTTCTGCGACAAGGTCGATGAGGTCGTGGAGTTGCTGGCGGGTATAGCCCAGGTGCACGGCTTCGTCGATAAGCGGCGCGGCGTACTCGGCCGCGAATTCTTGGCGACGCCGCGCGCGGATCTTCTCGGCTGCACCTGAGGTGACAAACATTCCTATCCCCCTGCGCTTTTCCAGGATTCCTAGATCTACGAGGAGGGTCAGCCCCTTGCGGGCAGTGGCGGGGTTGATGCTATGAAAGGCGGCAAGTTCATTAGTGGATGGCGCCTGCGCACCCTCGGCGAGAGTGCCCTCAATAATGGCGTCCTCGATGAGCACCGCTATCTGCCGGAAGAGCGGCTGGGCAGAGTTGTCCATGCCGGCCTCCTCGTTGGTTGGTTACTCATGTAACTAACCATATAACCACACCGAAACCCTCGCAAGCCCCCCTTGGGCAACGCCATTGACCTGGGAATTTCCTCGGGGTTATCGACGTTTTGTGACTAATGGGGCACACTGGACTACACCGGCCCTAGGCTGGAAGATCTCACAGAAGTGACCCTAGAAAATTAGTTAGAAGAAATAGAACGGAATTTAGGAGCCATGCTTGAACGAACACTTGTCTTCGTTGACACGTCATACCTACTGGCCAGCTTTTATAACTCTTGGGAGACGGGGGCCCGCGCCCAGCTAGAGATTGATTTACCCGAAGTAGTCAGCTCCCTTGGTTCCATGATTGAGAACCAAGTAGGCAACCCCATCCACCGCCAATACTGGTACGACGGAATCCCCGATACCGGCCCCCACCGTTACCAGCGAGCGCTGCGGGTCTGCGATGGCGTCCAATTGCGCACCGGTCAACTCATCGAATGGGGCGAACGGCGAACCCAGAAAGCCGTGGACACCCGCCTCGTCGCCGATATGATCGTTTCCGCCATGAAGGGCCAAGTCACGGATTTCGTCTTGGTCTCCGGCGACGCAGACATGATTCCCGGGGTCCAGGAAGCCGTGAACAACGGTGTGCGCGTGCACCTTTATGGCTTCGGTTGGGACTCCATGTCTTCAGCTCTGCGCCATGCCTGCGACTCCACCACGATCCTCGATCCGCGGGAGGACTTCGCCGACGCGATGGAGCTCGAGGTCCTTGAAGGCCCGCTGCCGCCGACCATCCGCGAGCCCCAGAGCACCGGAGAAGGAAGCGAAGACGCTAGCGATTCCGCCACCGAGGACGCCCCAGAGTGCGACGAACCTACCGAAGCACAAGCTGCCTTCCCCTCTGCGCCAAAGCCTGGGCCGGCAACACCTTCCGCCGCGGCGCAAGACGTGGCTGCCACCGCCTCGCACCCAGAGTCGGCAGCACCGAGCGCCCCCGCCGACGAAGAGGAGCCCGCCCCCTGCGGCGAACAAGCCACAAAGCCCAGCGCCGCGGATCAGAAGCCCGCGGACGCAGAAGAGGAAACGGGCTCCGAAGCCCCGAAGCCTGCCCCCAAACCGGCCGCGCCCAAGCCGTCGATGATGGCGCCGCGCCGCAAGCTGCGCTCGAAGTATGTTCCCCTCCCCGAGGAAGTGTGGAGCTCCGCCGGCTTCCAGTCCCCCTTTGACGTGGGGCAGCAATATGCCTCGTGGTGGTTCGACAACGCCGCGAGCGCCGATCAGCGCGACCAAGCCCATCTCCTTTCCGGCGGCGGTCTGCCGCCGGAGATCGACCGTCCGCTGCTACAGTTCGCCTGCGAGACTCTGCACGAGTACACGCTCACCGAAACCCAGCGCGTGAACCTCCGCGATGGCTTCCACTCCGGCATCCGCGGCGTGCTTATCAATATCCGCCGCCAGGGCAGCTAGACCGTCGAGGCGCACAGGGACCTTAATAAAGGGACCTTCTGGAGCGCGGGGTGGTGAAATCCCCTGGCCGCAGAATGCGGCCTGCTCCAGAAGGCCCCTTTTCGCGCTGGCTACTACTTATCCTCAGCGTCCTTGGCTTCGGCGCCGGCCTCGAGCTCCTCTATGGTCTTGGAGGATGAGCCTTCCAGCTCCTTGTTCTTGGCCATCTCAGCGCGGATCTCATCCAAGCGGGACATAGCGGCCATATCGTGTCCCGCCGCCGAAATCTCCTGAATCCGGCTACCACCAGCTGCCTGGTGCAGCTCCTGGGCGCCGAGCGCATCAGCGTAGCGCTTCTCAATCTTGGCGCGTACCGAATCCATCGTAGGCGTCGAGTCATCCGGCTTGAGCTCATTCATGGAGTCCAGAGCCTCAGCGTTCTTCTCCTGCATCGCCGCCTGATCGGCTTGGGACAGCAACTGGTCCACCTGCGCGAGCTGCTCCTTCAGTCGGGCCTCCGACTGCTGTTGCTGGGCCTTTGCCTGCTCCGCCGCTTGCGCGGCAGCCTCGTGCTGGGACTTCAGATTCGCCAGCTCATTTTCTACGGCGACCAGCTGGCTCGCCACAACCTCCGCTGCCTGGTTGTACTCGGCGGCCTTCTGCGGATCCTCGGAAGCGTCCGCCAACTCCAAGGCCCGGCGCGTCTGATCCTGGTAGTCCTTCTGAGTTTTCACTAGGCGGTTGAGCTGCATTTCCAGCTGGGTTTTGCGGCCGATAATCTCCGCTGCGTGCTCGGAAATCTGGCGGTGCTGTTCCTTTGCACCTTCCACGGCCTGCTGGATTTGAACCTTGGGATCAGCGTTCTCATCGATCTTCTGATCGAAAGAAGCCATCACATACTTCCAACCTTTGCTGAATGGGTTTGCCATTGCGCTCACTCCTTAGTGGTTCCTGCAGCAGTAATCAATGCAGCGCTCGTTAGTGCTTTATATGTAAAGACGCTTTCCTGCGAGTGTAGCGATACTCACAGGAAAGCGCGCACAGCGGTCTATCTCGACCGCCTTATAGACGAACTATCCGGAATTATTAGGCCTGCTGGCTCTCCACCTGGGCGCGGACCTCATCCATATCGAGAGCCTTGACTTGGCTAATGAGATCTTCCAGGGCTGCCGGCGGCAATGCACCCGACTCGCGGAAAACCAAGATGCCGTCACGGAAAACCATCAACGTCGGGATGGAGTTAATTTGCAGCTTCGCAGCCAGCTCCTCGTTTGCCTCGGTATCCAACTTGGCAAAGGTGGCATCAGGGTGCTCCTCGGATGCCTTCTCAAAGACCGGGCCGAAGCGCTTGCACGGACCGCACCATTCCGCCCAGGCATCCACGAGGGTGATGCCATCGCCGGAGATGGTCTCCTGGAACGTCTCTTCAGTGATGTCAATCGTTGCCATGTCTCTTCCTATCTGTTTCGGGGAACTTTGTAGGTTCTTTCAACTCTCAACGGTACACAAGGCTCAATTATTCCTTGCACCTATACCCCTAGGGGGTATACGCTCAACGGTGTATCTACCCACTACTTAAGGAGTCTGATCACGACCATGAGCACCACCACCTACACCGTTAACGGCATGACCTGCGGCCACTGCGAACTCTCCGTGAAGGAAGAGATCTCGGAGATCAAGGGCGTCACCGACGTCACCGCTGACCACACCACCGGCGCCGTCACCGTGACTGGTGAGGGCTTTAGCGATGACCAGGTCGCCGCCGCCATCACCGAAGCCGGCTACGAGTTGGCCTAAGCATCATGACCACCAGCCTCACTCTCGGTATCACCGGGATGACCTGCACCTCCTGCTCATCCCGGGTGGAACGCAAGCTCAACAAGCTCGACAACGTCGAAGCCACGGTCAACTTCGCCACGGAATCTGCCTCCGTAAGCTATGACCCAGCGACGACGACCCCCGCCGATCTCATCGACGTCGTCGAAGGCGCGGGCTACGGGGCTTTTGCGGTGGACGATGAGGGGGAGGCGTCGGCAAGCACGGCGGACACCGCCCGCGAGGGTGAGGCTTCCGACATCCTGCAGCGCACGCTCGTCTCTGCGACGCTCTCGCTGCCCGTGATGCTCCTCTCCATGGTCCCGGCCCTCCAATTCCAGAACTGGCAATGGGCCTGCCTGGTACTCACAACGCTCGTCTACGTCATCGGAGGCGCGCCCTTCCACCGCGCCACGTGGGCCAACCTGAAGCACGGCGCCGCCACGATGGACACGCTCATCACGCTGGGCACCACCGCCGCCTTTGGCTGGTCGCTCTACGCGCTCTTCTTCGGCAACGCCGGCATGCCCGGCATGACCATGCATATGACGCTGCGTTCCAATGACGCGCAGATGGACCACATTTACCTCGAATCAGTGGGGATGGTCATTACGTTCCTGCTGCTTGGGCGCTGGTTTGAGCTCAAGGCTAAAGGGCGCTCTTCCGAGGCGCTCACCACGCTGCTGACTATGGGGGCTAAAGAAGCCACCGTGCTTCGCGACGGCACCGAAACCCGTATTCCTGCCAGTGATCTCCATGTAGACGATGTTTTTGTGGTTCGCCCCGGTGAGAAGATCGCCACCGATGGCGTGGTCTTCACCGGCCATTCAGCCGTGGACGAATCCCTGCTCACCGGCGAATCGTTACCGGTTGAGGTTTCACCCGGCAGCACGGTGACGGGCGCAACCATCAACACCTCCGGGCGGCTTGAGGTGCGCGCCACCCGCGTCGGCTCCGACACCGTCCTTGCCCAGATGGGCGCGCTCGTCACCGCAGCCCAGACCTCGAAGGCCCCGGTGCAGCGCCTCGCCGACCGAATCGCCGCTGTCTTCGTTCCCATCGTCATCGGCATCGCTATCCTCGCGCTCGTGGCTCACCTGTGGGTCGGCGGAGTTGCCCCGGCCTTCGTGGCCGCCGTCTCCGTCCTCATCATTGCGTGCCCTTGCGCCATGGGCTTGGCGACGCCCACCGCAATCCTCGTGGGCACCGGGCGCGGCGCCGAACTGGGAATCCTCATCAAGGGCCCGGAGATTTTGGAATCGACCCGCCAGATCGACACCATCGTTCTAGATAAGACGGGCACCATCACCGAAGGCCAGATGTCAGTAGCGGCGGTTCAGGCCACTGCGGGGCACTCAGAGCAGAAGGTTCTCCGTCTTGCTGCCGCCGCGGAGCAGGGCTCCGAGCACCCCATCGCGCGGGCCATCCGCGCGGCTTACGACGGCGACATCCCTGCAGCCGAGGACTACCGCGAGCTGCCAGGCCAAGGGATCGAAGCGACCGTCGACGGCGCGCGCGTGCGGGTGGGACGCCCACCCGCGGGCTACGACGGCACTGGGACGCAGGTCGGCGTCTACGTGGCGGATGACGTGGTGGGAACCATCGAGCTACAGGACCGCGTTAAGGAGTCCGCAGCCGCCGCCATCTCCGCCCTCCAGGATCTCGGCCTCACACCCCATCTGCTCACGGGCGACAACGCAGGTGCAGCACACGCAGTGGCGCGAGCCGTTGGCATTGATGAAGCCAACGTGACAGCAGAGGTGATGCCCTCTGACAAGGTGGACGCTGTAGCCCAGCTTCAGCAGCAAGGAAAGACCGTGGCCATGGTGGGCGATGGCGTGAACGACGCCGCGGCACTCGCACAGGCGGACCTCGGCATCGCGATGGGTGCTGGGGCCGATGTCGCCATCGAGGCCTCCGATATCACGGTAATGAATAACGACCTACGTTCCGTCGCCGATGCCGTACGCCTGGCGCGGGCCACCCTGCGCATCATCAAGGGCAACCTATTTTGGGCCTTCGCCTATAATATTATTCTTCTACCTGTTGCCGCTTTTGGCCTGCTCAACCCCCTTTTCGCGGGTATAGCCATGGCGTTGAGTTCGGTTTTTGTAGTCAGTAATTCTTTGCGCCTGAAAAGCTTTCACTCCGCAGAGTATGCTTAGCCTGCATGAATCGTCTTGATCATCGCTCTATCTCTCGCACGGAGAGGCTCGACCGCCTTCCCGTCACTGGAAAACACAAACGTCTCCTCTTCGGTTCCGGCATTGGCTGGGCTCTCGACGCCATGGACGTGGGCCTCATCTCCTTCATCATGGCCGCTTTGGCCGTGCACTGGGGAATCACGCCGACCCAATCCTCATGGCTGGCGTCCGTGGGCTTCATCGGCATGGCCTTAGGTGCTACCTTTGGTGGCCTTTTGGCCGATAAGTTCGGCCGCCGCCACGTCTTTGCCTTGACCCTGCTGGTCTATGGCCTCGCCACGGGTGCTTCCGCCCTGGCGACGGGCCTCACGCTTCTCATCGTCCTGCGCTTCTTCATCGGACTCGGCCTGGGCGCCGAGCTGCCGGTAGCCTCCACGCTGATCTCCGAGTTCGCCCCGCTCAAGGTCCGCGGGCGCATGGTGGTCTTGCTGGAGGCCTTCTGGGCGGTGGGCTGGATCCTGGCCGCGGTAGTTGGAACGTTTGTTGTGGGGGCGTCGGAAAGCGGCTGGCGCTGGGCGCTCGCGCTCGGCATGGTCCCCGCCCTTTATGCACTTTTCGTACGCCTCCACCTGCCGGAATCGGTGCGCTTCCTAGAGTCGAAAGGCCGCCACGAGGAGGCAGAGGAGATCGTCGCCTCCTTTGAGGCCGAGGTGGACTCGACGGACATCGACCGCACGCCCCCGGCACCGACCTACTCCGAGGAAGACGTCACCGCCGCCAGTATCTGGTCGCCGTCCCTGCGCGGGCGCACGCTGGCACTATGGACCATCTGGTTCTGCGTCAACCTGTCCTACTACGGCGCCTTCATCTGGATTCCCTCGCTGCTGGTCGCCGACGGATTCTCCCTGGTGAAGTCCTTCAGCTTCACGCTGATTATCACCCTGGCCCAGCTGCCCGGCTACGCCGCCGCGGCCTGGCTCATCGAAGTATGGGGGCGCCGCACCACGCTGGCTACCTTCCTCGTGGGCTCCGCGCTTTCCGCAGGTCTCTATGGTTTTGCCAGCACCGAGGCCACGATCATCCTGGCCGGTTGCCTGCTGTCCTTCTTCAACCTGGGCGCGTGGGGTGCTTTGTACGCCATCGGCCCCGAGCTCTATCCCACCGCGCTGCGCGGGCGCGGTACGGGTGCTGCCGCCGGCTTCGGCAGGCTCGCATCCATCTTGGCGCCGCTCATCGTTCCGCCGCTCATCGCGGTGGCGGGCACGGGCTGGCTCTTCGTACTCTTTGCGGCAGCCTTTGGCACCGCCGCTGTCGCGGCGCTGACCCTGCCAGAATTCAAGGGTAGGACCCTTGCTCAATAGGGTCGCCCTTGGCGCGTGGGTCGCGGTCATGGTTGCGCTGACTACGCTGAAGTCCTTCTTTCAGATTGGTTACCTCTGGAAGCCAGAGAACCAGCGTGTCCGCGATCTGCGCTTGGTTCCGCTCGATGAGTTTTCCGGCGGCACCTGGTTTGGCCCGCTCTTTGAGTACGCGGGCAATACCGCTTTCTTCATTCCCTTCGGAATGCTCGTCTTCAGCATGTGCCGTTCACTCAAGGCCACGGCCGCGTGGGGCTTCGCGCTGAGCCTGGCGCTGGAGACAGCACAGTACGCCTTCGCCCTGGGGCGCACCGATATCGATGACCTCATCTTCAATACCCTCGGCGCGCTGATCGGAGCAGGGTTTGCCCGGCTGTGTGGCGAGCGCTTCTTCCCCGTGTGGCGGTGGCTCGCACTCGCCGCAGCAGCCGTCTTCCTAGTCTTAGTCATTCTCGGCCCACGGTTGGGTGACCCCAACGCCGTGGTGGACCTGTAATTTAACCGTGCGCCATGTTGACGAACCCGACTTAGACCAACTTAGTGCGAGAGTTCTTGGCCGGTGATTGCTTGGATGGTGACGGTGAGGCCGAGTGGAGGTGGTACGGCGGCGTGGACGGTTTCGCCGCCAACAACGAATCAAAAGTTGCGGTATTTCTTGAGTGTTCTCACGAGGCGTTTGTTGGAGTAACCACTGCGGGTTTCCATCAGGTGTGCCCTGGCTAATGCTGCGATGACGATATTGAGGTGTTAAGAGTGACATTTCTCATCCACCCATGATCTAAGTTTGGTTTGACGTCAACTAGCGCGCTTCGACTTGTTTCGATGGTGGAAGGTCTCAACCTCAATGGAACTGATTCATACAACCTCAAAATCCGTGAGGACAAAGTCACAAAGAATGGTCGCACCAACAAAAAGTGGACTATTCTGAAAATCCAAAAGGAGGAAAAGACCCGTGACGCTCAAGAACCGGACTCAGGCTAATAGGTCCAAACCCGATTCATCACGCTCAAAAAGGTCATCGATATCTACAGTGTTATCCTCCTAGCCCTCGGCATCGTCTCTGGAATCGTCGCGTTCAGGCTAACACTCACTACGGAACTGAGCACCCTAATCCTCATCCCATCGGTCGTAGCCGCCACTACTGGCGCTCTAAACCTCACGACCACAAAACGGCCGCGGTAGACACAGATAATCCCCGAATAGGCAACTACGCCCAAATTTCCTGTTCCCATTAGACCCGCAGGCTTGTACTCCGCTCACCCCTCTCGCAAAGGCTTTGCAATGAACACCAACAACGTCATCTCTATCGATGCCCGACGCAGCCGTGAAGAAAAGACCTACCTACAAATCCCCGGAAGAGTCGCCTTCCACACTGGCACCCGGCCGTTCCTCGGCAAGGCCGACGACGGCAACGAATACTGGTGCAAACGCATAGAAAGTGACCATGGGCGCGAAGCCGTAGTCAACGAAGTTGCTGCAAGCATCGTCGGTCTGCGCCTGGGCGCCCACATCCGCCCATGGAAAATTATCTACGTCCCCGAGTCACTACACGGACACATGATTGGAGAATCAATATGGAGATACAGGCTCACCGGGACTCCACTCTTCGGCTCGCTCAATCTCCACACTGCTACACTGCACCAAGGGTTCGGAGTCATCCCCTACGTTAACGACGACGCCAACTACAACCACATCCCGAAGCTGATAGCACTGTGGTTGTTGTGCAATGTTCAGGAAGACCTCCAAATCCTCACGGACAACGATGACGATAACTCCATCTGGTCCATCGACCACGGGCTCTGGTTCGACTCGGAGCCCTACCCTTGGCAACTAACCCCGCCAGAACGCGCAGGCGGCACCGCACGCATTCCTCTACTGCGCACCGAAATTCCCAACAGCTCGTGGGACAAAGCCATCAACGCACTCGACAACCTCGACACCACCCTACGAGAAGAATTGCAAGAAGCACTACCAATAGAATGGGCAATACCTGCGCATGAGACTGACAAACTCATGAACTACGTCCTCTCTCGCAAGGACTACGCTCGGGAGCTCCTACGCTCGTACAAACACCGCAAAGGACAATGACATGAGATTCGACTACTGGACCGTAAGCGTGGTTCCCCGCCCCATGGGCATCACCACGATCGGCGTCGGTGTCATCGTCATCGATGCCGCAACAGGCGAAACAAAGAATCATTTCCGCTCCGACCGCGGTATCCACCACGATTCCGACTTTCCCGAGGCCATCCGGCGAGCCCTGCAACATTTCAAAGCCGACCTCAAGAAGCTGACAACGACAACCGAGCCGCTCAACCTTGACGGGCAACACACGCTGTCGAGCTATCTCGAATTCATTAGCGGACACTGGAACAACCTCATCAAGGTTCACCCCATGCAAAGCATGGACGCTGCAAACCTCAATGAGGCCACCGACCTACTGTTTTCGACCCTCATTGGCGAAGCCCCCACCGGCAAGCATCAACAAGACGTCAGACAGGTACGACGCTTTATCCGCAAACAATACGAGCAACTCCCAAGCCTGGAAAAAGCAACCATCTTTGACGCCGACGTCCAAGTTGCCCGGCGCGAGCTGGATCTAACTTTGGCGGTTGTCGATGATGAGGAAGTTATCGAGCTTAATCAGGCATTTAACTTCCGGTCTTCTGATGCGAATATCACGCGCGCGGCCATTGATTCTTGGACGCTCAAGGTGGACAAGTTGCAGCAGGCGGGCGGTGAGCTTACTGCTGGTGAGACTTTAATCTCTGTTCCTCGCGAATTGGATATCGTCGCTGTCACCACATTGCCGAACTCGTCAGCGCAGAAGAAGAACTACCAGCAGTTCCGTGAATTTTGTGGCGATCTCGATATCTCGATGCTGACGATGGAAGAAATTCCGCAGCATGCAGCCTCACTCAATAGGCGCTTAGCCTCTTAAAAAGCACGCTCCCCCGTACCTGGAAAGTCAGGTCCTAGTCTTAGTCATTCTCAGCCCACGGTTGGGTGACCCCAACGCCGTGGTGGACCTGTGATTTAACCATGCGCCATGTTGACGAACTTGGAGTAGTGCAGCTGGTGCGCCACCTTCACTGTGTCGATCGGTCCGCCACGGTGCTTTGCCAAGATGATGTCCGCCTCACCGGCGCGGGGATCATCGCGGTCCTGTGAGTCCGGGCGATACAGGAGCATAACCATGTCGGCGTCCTGCTCGAGCGAGCCGGATTCACGCAGATCCGCCAGCTGTGGCTTCTTATCGGTACGGGACTCTGGGCCACGGTTTAGCTGGGAAATCGCGATGAGCGGGACCTCGAGCTCCTTGGCCAGCAGCTTGAGCTGGCGGGAGAACTCCGAAACCTCTTGCTGGCGGGACTCCACCTTCTTGCCCGAGGACATCAGCTGCATATAGTCCAGCACAATGAGGTCGAGCCCGTGCTGCTGCTTGAGGCGGCGGGCTTTCGAGCGAATCTCCATCATGGTGAGGTTCGGGGAATCATCGATGAACAGGGGCGCATCCTGGATGCGGTTGAGGGTGTCATCGATCTTTGCCCAGTCCTCAGTCGATACGCGTCCACCGCGCATATCCGACAGCTTCACTTCCGCCTCCGCCGACAGCAAGCGCATGACGATTTCCGAGGCGGACATCTCCAAGGAAAACACCACGGAGGTCTTGTTGTGCTGCAGAGATGCCGAGCGCATGAAGTCCATGGCGAGCGTTGACTTGCCCACGCCGGGGCGGGCGGCGACGATAATCATCTGGCCGGCGCGCAAGCCATTGGTCAGGTTATCCAAGTCGATGAACCCGGTGGGCACGCCCGATTCCACACCGTTTTGCTGCAGGGCGGCGAGTTCGTCGATAGTGGGATCGATAAGATCGCTCAGTGCCCGGTAGTCCTCGGTGGTCTTCTTCTGTGCCACCGCGAAGACTTCCTGCTGGGCGCGGTCCAGAACCGATTCGATCTCCATGTCCTCGGAACCTTGGAAGCCGAGCTGGACAACTCTGGTTCCGGCGTCGACCAGCTTGCGCAGCACCGCCTTTTCCGCCACGATCTCCGCGTAGTAGCGAGCGTTGGCGGCAGTCGGCACCGTGGCCAGCAGGGTGTGCAGATAGGGCGCGCCGCCGACCCGCTCGAGGTTGTTGTAGCGATCGAGCCGAGCTGCCACGATCACCGCATCAATATCGGTGCCCGCGGCATAGAGGTCAATCATGGCCTGATAGATGAGCGTGTGCGCGGGGTAGTAAAAATCCTCCGGCTCTAGCTCTTCAATGACCTCCATCACCGTGTTCGGGCTCAAGAGCATAGCGCCAAGAACGCCCTGCTCCGCTTCCCGGTCCGCGGGTGGCTGGCGGAATTCGCCGTAACGCTTCGGCTCCTCCTGACGGTAGGAGCGGCGGGGTTCCTCCTCTACCGGTTCAGGCGGCGGTGGAACCTGATCGTCATCAAAACTGGCATTAGTCATTGTCCATCAATCCCACCGTTCATCGATCCCACCCTGACCGCCCCTGAAAATCTCAGCTTCTATCCGCGCCGGACGGCCAGGCTTTAAGGCAGTGCCAAGCGGCAACCGCGCGTAGTACACAACAGTGTAGCCGAGGCAATGGACACTGCCCCTTGGGCATAACTCCCACAGTTATCCACAGATCCCTGTGGAATTACCAGCTCAGCGGACGAAAACTCCGCAAAGCACGAGGTCAGTCCTGTGGATAACTCTGCAAGCTTGTGACCAGCACAGATAATTACCGCAGGTCAGAGCCTGTTTTTCGAGGTGTGAATATACGCACAAAACCCGTGAAAAAGTAGGGTCTTCAACCCGAAATAGGCGCTACCTGCGGGTTAACAAAAGGCGGCGTGAGTAAACTCACTGTAAACTGCACGCAGGTTTATCCACAGGTTCCGCGAGTTATCCACATGCCGTGCTTGGCGACGATTCCCCACCCCGCATGCCTAAAACGGCTAAAGGCCGTACACCTTCCACCACCTCACATAGTGGGAGGAGCACGGCCTTAAACCTTGCTGTTGTCTGAGGGTCACTTACTGGCGTACCATCGCCGCGCCTCACACGCGGCTGGACGGAGGGTGACCGTCGTGCGCCTTAGTTCTTAGGCAGCGACGACCGAGAAGTTCACCTTGCCGATAACGTCAGCGTGCAGCTTCAGCTCGACTTGGTAGTTGCCGGTCTTCTTGACCAGGCCCTTGGGAAGCACAACGATGCGCTTGTCCAGCTTCGGGCCGCCAGCGGCGGCAACGGCCTTCACGATGTCCTCTGCGGACACGGAGCCGAAGAGCTTGCCGGACTCGGAGGTCTTCACGGGGACGTTGACGTCCTTGAGCTCCTCCAGCTGGGTACGGATCTCGCGTGCATGGTCCAGGTCGCGGATTGCGCGAGCTTCCTGGGCACGCTTGATGCCCTCGATCTGCTTCTCAGCACCGCGGGTGGCAACGATTGCCAGGCCGCGCGGAAGCAGGTAGTTACGTCCGTAGCCGTCCTTAACCTCTACAATTTCGCCGGGGGCGCCGAGGTTCTCAACGGCAGCGGTGAGGATCAGCTTCATGATCCCTGCCTTTCAATTGAGTTAAATGAATACTTGCGTGACAGTCTTAGAACGGGGGTTCTGCATCCGCACCACCAAAGCTTCCCGCTTGGGGTGCCGAATTCCACGGATCGTTGCTCGGAGCCGACTGCTGGGACTGCTGCGGGGCAGAAGACTGGGACTGGTTTCCAGAGAAACCACCCTGGTTTCCGGAGAAACCGCCTTGGTTGCCGCCGCCGTAGTTAGCACCACCCTGCTGCTGGCCGCCGCCATAGTTTCCGCCACCGTTGCCGGACTTGCGGTTTACCTGAGCGGTTGCATAACGCAGGGACGGGCCGACCTCATCGACCTCGATCTCAAAGACAGTACGGTTCTCGCCCTCACGAGTCTGGTAAGAGCGCTGACGCAAACGGCCAGTAACAATAACGCGCATGCCCTTGGTCAGGGTCTCCGCAACGTTTTCTGCGGCTTGGCGCCACACGTTGCAGGTGAGGAACATGGCCTCGCCATCCTCCCACTGGGAAGTCTGCTGATTATAGCGACGCGGGGTGGAGGCAACACGGAAATTTGCCACTGCGGCACCCGCCGGGGTGAAGCGCAGTTCCGGGTCGGCGACAATGTTGCCAACGACCGTGATATTGGTATCTCCCTGAGCCATGTCTTTACTCCTTAATATCGGTTACGTGGATTGCTCGAAACCCAGTATCCGCTATTTGCTGTCGGTGCGCAGAACCTTGGTACGCAGAATGGAGTCGTTCAGGTTCAGACGGCGATCGAGCTCGAGAACGGAGTGGGATTCGCACTCCAGATCCACGACTGCGTAGATGCCCTCTTCCTTCTTGTTGATCGGGTATGCAAGACGGCGCTTGCCCCACACGTCAACCTTTTCGACTTTGCCGCCATCCTTGCGGATTGCTTCGAGGAACTTGTCTAGGGACGGGGTTACGGTGCGCTCATCCTGATTGGGATCCAGAATGATCATGACTTCGTAGTGACGCACGGACCTCATCACCTCCTATGGTCTAGTAATTGGTATCGGCCATATCACCTTTGCGGATATGGCAGGAGGGTCTGTTGCGTCAAGCAACCCTCACACAGTACCGCACTGACCGGCGGAAAAGGAAATCCCTTGTCTCCTCGGCCGCCCCCTAGTGAGTCGCGGCGACGAAGATTGCCGAACTCGCAGGTATCACCGTAAGGAAAAGCAGAGCCAGCAACCCCAGCATGATGGGCCAGGTTCGGTCTTCAGAACGCTGAAACAGGTAATAGGCACCCAATACGCACAAGAAACCTATCGTGATGGAGATGATGCCCACGATTGTTATGGTCATCGCGCAAAGTCCCCCGCCAGTGGATCCCTGCCACCGTGCGCGGCACGAACCTTGTCTTCCGACTTGCCCCACATCTGACGGATGATGAGCACGCCGATGGCGATGATGAAACCATCCCGGGTGATCACCGCGATGTCCAGCATCTCGTGCGGCAGGCCCTTGTTCTCCGAGCCGAGCATGTGCCAGGTGAGGATGGGCCAGAGGAGGGCGTCGGCAAGCGCCCAGCTAAAGATGAGGCGCCACCGTGGCAGCGCCAAGAGCGCCGGGACAATGAGCCACAGCGAGTATTGCGGCGACCACACCTTATTGAAGATAAGGAAGGCCATGATGATGAGGTAGATCATCTCAGCCACCCGCGGCGCACGCGGGGTTTTAAGCCCCATGACGGCGATTGCTGCGCAGCTCACAAGGAAGGCCACGAGGGAGAAGGTGTTGAGGAATTCGGCCTCAAAGCTCACGTTCGTAACGCGAGTCAGGAGTGCGTAGATCGTGGTCCACTCCGCCCCACGCTCTTGGTTGAGCCGGAAGAATTCGCGCCAAGCTTCGGGGTAGGCCACCGCCACGGGAAGGTTCACCACGAGCCACGTCGCAATAGTTGCCACGAACATCTTGATGAACGGCGACCAGCGCTTGTTGCGGATGGCCAGCACCAGAAAGGCACCCAGAATAAACAGGGGCCACAGCTTAAAGGCCGTGCCGAGCCCGATGAGGATGCCGGCGAGCCAGTTCTTACGCTTGGTCACCGCAAGCAGGGCGCCGACCATGAACGCCACCGACGGGATGTCCCAATTGGTAAAGGCATGCATGACCACGAGGGGGCTAGCTGCCATGAGGACGGTGTCCCACGCCCGGTTGCCCGTGAGCTGGAAGACCATAACCACGGTGCCTACCCACACGAGGGACATGATGAGCGCGGTCAGCCCGAAGTACCAACTGACATCGGCAATCCCAATCCACTCGACGGCCGGGTAGGTGGTGCGCGCCAGCCAAGCGACGGCGCCCTGGAACATGCCAGCCAACACGGGGTACTCCATGTAGCGCGTGATATCCCCCTCAACCCAGGAATAGGCATAGGGGAAGCCCGGCTGGTCTAGTCCACGGCCCCCGTAGAGCGGGATGATGTCGTTGTAGCAGAAGGACGTGTACTGACGGTTACCGTCCCAATTCAGGCTAATGAGGCCATCCTCGCCCCTGCGACTACCGGCACAGGTTGCCTTACTCAAGAACCCAAACGCCAGGAATGTCCACGCCAGCGTGATGATCACTCGCAGTGGAGTCCACCACCCGGAGTGGGCCGAGCGAGCAAAACGCCCCGTCGGCCCGCCCAGGGCGTCGACGGCGCCGCGGGCCATCGACTCAGAAGAGAGAGGGACTAGCTGAGAAGTCGTGTGTTGGCTCACCAGGGATCAGTCTCCTATTGGCCAAGTAGTTGGTCGAGGCCATCTCCATTGAGAATCTCATCCAGCGAGGGGACCTCAGGATCGGCGGGCTGAGCCGGTTGCTCAGGCTGGGCCGGCTGCGCCGGGGCATCACCATGCCCCTCGTCATGGTGTTGGCCTTCCTCTGGTTTTGCCTCGCCCTCGCCCTCAGCGGCTTCGCCCTCCGGGCTTGCCGGGGTCTGGTCCCACGTCGTGGTCTGGCTCGGGTCATAGACATAGCCCGAACCCCAGCTGCCGACGCCGTAGTTGATCGGATAGGCCTGCGGGAAGGTCTGCTGCTCGACGTTAGCAAGAGAGGTATCCAAGATGGACTTCCAGATCTTCGTCGGTGCGTCTGAGCCGTACATGATGCCGCCCCACTGATTGAAAATCGCGGAGGTGTTGTCGGCCGTGCCTACCCACACTGCGGTGGCCAGCTGGGGCGTGGAACCGACCATCCACGCATCTTTGTTCTGACCGGTGTCACCCAGCTGCGTGGTACCAGTCTTAGACGCAGACGGGCGCCCGCCAGCTAGCGCGCCATTCGACCATGCGGCAATTGGCTGCATCGCAGAAATAACGTTATTAGCCACGTTGGCGGAGACACGGCGCTCACCGCCGTCGGTCGGGTTCTCATAAAGAACCTCGCCGTTGGCGTTTTCAACCTTCTGCACGAAGTGCGGTTGGTGCCACACACCCTGGTTGGTCAAGGTAGCCATAGCGGTCGCCATGTCGAGGGGGCGGGACTGGTACTGGCCCAGCACGATGCCTTCGTACGGCGTACCGCCGTTCTCTGTCAGGGTCTTTTCAATCCCCGGCAGGCTGCGCGCAACGCCCAATGCATGGGCCATGTCCGCGGTGTCCTGCGTCTTGTTTTCCAAGTCATCCTGGAGGCGCAGGAAGGACGTGTTATAAGACTTCTTCATTGCCTCAGCGATGGAGCAGCTACCGCAGCCGCCACCCACGTCGTTGGTCACGATCTGCGATCCTGGCAGCTGGTAGGGCGCCGAGGAGTAATAAGTATTGAGATCGATGCCCTGCTGGAGTGCTGCGGCCAGGGTCATAATCTTGAAGGTTGAGCCTGTCTGCAGCGGGGAATTGGCATAATCCCAGCCGCCAGAATCATCGCCGCCATAGTAGCCGCGCACGGCACCCGTAGCCGGGTCAATGGTCACGGCGGCGGCGCGGGCGTCCTCCTGCAGCACTCCAAGCTGCTCGTGGGCGGCGTCGGTTGACGCGTTTTGCACGGTCATGTCAATAGTGGTGGTCACCTTGAGGCCACCGGTGGCCAGCTGATCCTCGGTAATACCCACACGCGCCAGTTCATCAGTGACCTGGTTCTTGATGTGCCCATAAGCACCGGGTGCCTCGGTGTAGGCGGAGTATTCGCTTGGATCACGGGTCTCCGGGAAAGCCATCTGGGACCGCTCAGCCGCATCCAGATCGCCCATCTCAACCAGGCCATCCATGACGTAGTTCCAGCGGTTCTGCGAGCGTTCCTCATCCACCCACGGATCCAAGACCGATGGGGACTGGATGAGGCCGGCGAGCATGGCGCCTTCCTCCACGGTGAGGTCCTTGGCGTCCTTATTGAAGTAGGCATTGGAGGCAGCCTCGATGCCGTAGGCATTGCGGCCGAAATAGACGGTGTTGAGGTAGGCGTTCAGGATGTCCTCTTTGGCCCACTCATTGGTCATCTTCACCGAATAGATGAGCTCACGGATCTTGCGGACGTAGGAGTATTCGTCACCCACCAGAGTGTTCTTCACGTATTGCTGGGTGATGGTGGAACCACCACCGGCGGTGCTATCACCCGTGAGCTTGCCCAAGACGGCGCGGCCCAGACCAGTGAAGGAAAAGCCCGAGTTCGTCCAGAACTCACGGTCCTCGGCGGCGAGGACCGAGTCCTCTACGTAATCCGGGATCTCATCCAACGTCACCTGACGGCGGTTGCCTTCCGGTGGAACGAGCTTGGCCAGCTGAGTTTCACCATCGCCGGCGACGATGGTGGAGATCTGGCTCGGCTGCAGCTCCTTGGGCCCGGGGACGTCGTATTGCGTATACGCGTAGCCGAAGAGCAGGGCAGGAATGCCCACTAGTACAAACAAAACAGCCAGCACGATCCACGGCCAGCGGCGCTTGCGGCCGGACGAACGCTGAGCGCTCTGTGAGGTGCTCTTCCTGCGATTACCTGACTTTCGCCCGGAGGTTTCCTTTTCGGTCACTGATCCGTGTCCTCATCAATCCTGTACAGAAACTGTAAATACATGCAGCTTACCGGCGTGAACTGGGAAGCCAAAACTACCCTAGAGCATAGACCGTGGCAGCTCGAAGCAGATGATTCCAGCGGCACGCCGGACACACTTCCACAAAATGCACGGTAAATTCCAGCCCTTCTGCGGCCATGTCCGCAATTTCCGCAGCGCTCCGCGCACTTCCCGCCCGGCGTTTTAAAGCATCTCCATAAACCCAACGGGTCAGCCGCATGTCTGATTCACACACCGGGCACGGCTTGCGCATGTCGACGCCATGGTGTTCCGCCGCCGCGCGAAGGAGAAAGTCGGCATCACATAGCTCTTCCCGCGTCACCTTTCCCGCGCGAAGCTCACGCAGATGCTGTGCACGCTCCCATTCATAAGAGACTTCGTTGCGGTAGGCCACTTCTAGCCTTGTCTTTGCAGACTCTGCCTTTGACGGAGAATTCACGCCGGACAGTGTAGTGCCGGCGGCGTCAACAATCTAGACCCTTTCATAGTACTTCGCGGTGCGAAACCAAATTTTTTAATCGGCTAACTACCGCTCCGTGGGATTACTAGCTACACTTATTTTCCATGAGTGAAGAAACTATCGAATCCCCGATCCCTTACGAGGATGCCCTGGAAGTCGCCCGCCAGATCCAGCCCGCGCTCAACAAACTCATGCTCATTTTCCAGCGCACGACAGAGGGCACATCCCTCACCACGTCGCAGGTCTCCATCATGAACCAGCTGCGCATGCGCGGCCCTTCGCGCGTGAGCACCATCGCCCAGGCAGAGCTCATCCGGATGCCTACCGCCTCCAATGCGCTGTACCAATTGGAACGCCAAGGTTTCGTGGAACGCCACCGCGACGAGAAGGACCGCCGCGGTGTCCTCGTCGCCCTTACCCAGCTCGGTGAATCCGAGCTGACCATCGTCTCTCGCCAGCGTGCGGCGGCTTTGGCAGAGATCCTGCGTTGGCTCGATCCGGACGACATCAAGGATGCCAACTCCCTGGTTAACCTGATCTCCAAGCTGGCCGATGTCTACCGGCCAATCATGGAAGGAAAATAGACCAAAAAGCGCCGGTAGAGCGGATTTTTATTTTAAGGCGTGAAGGGCCGATAATGAATAAAACGACCCCGAACCTTTTGATGAATGGCTAAGAATTCTTCACACCCCGCGGAAGGACAGTGCACCCCAGACGCCACGGTCCCTCCGCTCCGCGTCCTTGTTTCGTGGAGCCCCAGCTCCACCGGCACGGAAGCTATCGAGTTTGCCGCGTGGATCGCGCGTTCCACGCCCGTTCAGATCCGCGTGGTATCTACTATTTCGCAACCACTCACCGTGACGTCGCTCAGCAAGCTCACCGGTTCCTATAAAAAGTGGTTCAAGAAGGAGCGCGCCGCCTGCGAGCGGGCCGTCAAACAGGCATTGAACGCGGCTGGGGTGGACAAGTCCCAGCTCGATAAGAATGTCTCCGTTCTCATCGCAGGGCCCTCGCGCCCGCAGCTCTTGGAGGAGGCGGCCAAGGAATTTAACGCGAGCGTCATCCTCCTCGGCGCAAACCAATCCGCACCCAAGGGCCGTTTCTTCTCGGGCTCTACCGCCGATGCGCTTTTGCACTATGCGCCGCTTCCGGTGGGCTTGACTCCGCGCGGCATCAAGCTGTCTAAGCACGGCATCACCCGCATTAACTTTGCTTTCACCGATCTTGGCCGCGCCGATGATCCCGCTCTCATGCACGCGGCCTGCATTGCGCAGCGCGGCGGTATCCCCCTGCGCATCCTGGCGTTTTCAGCCAAGGGGCTTGTCGACGTCCCCCTCGAATACTCCCCCACCTTTCCTTCCGATGCCCCCAATTGGCGCGAGCATTCGCTTTCGTTGTTGGACCGGGCCCACGATTTCATCGCGGATGCCTACCCCGAGCTTTCGGTCACGACGGCCATCGGCAGCGGCCATGGCTGGTCCGGCGCGGTGGACTCGCTGAAGTGGAAGAAGGGCGACCTCCTCTGCTTAGGCTCCGACCCCATGGGTCCCATCGAGCGCGTCTTCATCGGCAGCACCGCCACCGAGCTGCTCCCGCACTTGGGCGTGCCCGTGCTGGTCTGCCCCAGCACCTACACCGCCGAAGCGCGTTAGACTGGCAGACCATGGCAGCTGAGCACCCCGAAAACGATCTCACGTCCGACGCGGACTATACGAACCTGCCTCGCCCCGAGCCCCGCACATTTGACGAGCTTGCCGACGAACCCGACCCCCTCGCCGTCGCCGAAGCCAACCGCCGCTCCTCGCGCCAAGCTCTGTGGTTTATGATTGCCATCCTTATCGGCTCAGCGCTCTATGCGCTTCTCCTCGCGGGCATCTTTAAAGTCGCCGGAACCACGACCAACTGCCTCCGCGCCGAGTATGCCGCCTGGCTCTGCACGAGGACCCAGCGCACCGTGTTCGCCACGACGACGCTGATCATCCCCTTCATCGGCATGATCGGCTGCGCCGTCATCATGGTGCGCAAGCTCAAGGCCTATGTGCGCTGGCGCGGTTGGATGGCCATCTTCTGGGTCATGGCCGGCAACTTCATGATCTGGTGTATCAACGATATCCAGATCCTGCTCGCCCCGGTTATCGAAAACTAGCCCTGCGCCTGGGCGGCTGCCACCTCGGCGCAATCCGGCCGGCCGCAGTGCTGTGTTTCCACATGCTGGATGCAGTCATCGCAGATGAGCACCTGCTTACGGCACGTGTCCTCATTAATGCAGTTATGGAACGTGTTGGTTCCCGCCCCGCAATGCACGCAGTGGCCCAGCTGAATGAAGCCCGGATCCTCTAGGCCCTGGCCAAACTCGTGGTGCATGCGCTTATCAAAGACGTACATCGAGCCTTCCCACAGGCCATCGTTGCCGTACTTTTCGCCGTAGCGCACAATGCCGCCGTCGATTTGATAGACCTCGTTGAAGCCTCTGTTCTTCATCAGCGCTGAGAGGATTTCGCAACGGATGCCGCCCGTGCAGTAGGAGACCACGGGCTTGTCCTTCATCCAGTCATATTTTCCGGACTCGATTTCGGCGATGAAGTCATGCGTCGTGCGCACGTCCGGCACCACGGCATTCTTAAACTTGCCGATTTCCGCCTCCATGGCATTGCGTCCGTCGAAGAAGACGACCTCCTCGCCGCGCTCTTCTACTAGCTTGTTGACCTCTTCGGGTTTGAGGTGAACGCCGCCGCCGATGACGCCATTCTCATCCACCTTGAGCTCACCCGGCGCGCCGAAGGCCACGATCTCATCGCGCACCTTAACCGAGAGGCGCGGGAAATCCTCCGCACCGCCTTCGGACCACTTGAACTCCATCTTCTTGAAGCCCGGGTACTCGCGGGTTTCGCGCACGTAGCGCTTGCAGGCCTCCATGTCCCCGCCCACGGTGCCGTTGATGCCGTGCTCCGAAATGAGGATGCGGCCCTTCAGCCCGAGCTTCTCGCAGAGGTTACGCTGCCACAGCATGATCGCGGTGGGGTCCTCAATGGGAGTAAAGCAGTAGTAGAGGAGAATCTTGCCAATAGTCACGCCCGCAAGTCTAGGCCTGCTAATGGCAAGATCCCCAATTTTTCGGTGGAGTCTCAGCGCTTCTGGTACAGCGCGCTCTTGCGGGCAAAGACCGGATCGGAGGTCACCAGGACACCTAGGTTGCGGAAGATGCCCTCATCCACGGAACCCAAGATGGTGGTGGTGTGGACATCGCAGCCCTCGAGTTCCTTCAGTGCGTCGAGCGCGCGGCGGGCGTTCTCGTCCTTGGCCGCGGAGACAGAGAGTGCGATGAGCACCTCGTCGGTGTGCAGGCGCGGGTTCTGCGAACCCAGATGCTTGGTCTTCAGCGTCTGGATCGGCTCGATGGATTCCGGCGAGAGCAGGTGCAGGTCATCGTCGATGCCCGCCAGGTGCTTGAGCGCATTGAGCAAGGTGGCCGCCGAGCAGCCCAGAAGTGGGGAGGTGCGGCCGGTGATGATGATGCCGTCGTGAAGCTGCAGCGCGGACGCCGGGCCGTCGGTCTCCTCCGCCTTCTGCCGCGCCGGGAGCACCACCGGGCGGTCGGTGGACTTGATGCCGGCCTTCGCCATGACCACGGCGGCACGCTCGGACTGCGTGGAGTCGAGGCCGTTGCGGGCCTCCTCCACCAAAGTCTTGAAGTAGCGACGGATGATTTCCTGTCGGGAGGCCTCGCGGCAGACCTCGTCGTCGGTGATACAGAAGCCCACCATGTTCACGCCCATGTCCGTCGGGGACTGGTAGGGAACGGTGCCGGTCAGGCGCTCAAGCAGGGACTTCAGCAGCGGGAAGGCCTCGACGTCGCGGTTGTAGTTCACCGTGGACTCGCCGTGCGCGGAGAGGTGGAAGTGGTCGATGACGTTGGCGTCGTTGAGGTCCACCGTGGCTGCCTCGTAGGCCAGGTTCACCGGGTGATCCAGCGGGAGGTTCCAGATGGGGAAGGTCTCAAACTTGGCGTAGCCCGCCTGCACGCCGCGCACGTTCTCGTGGTAGACCTGCGACAGCGCGGTAGCCAGCTTGCCGGAGCCCGGCCCCGGCGCGGTGACCACCACAAGGTCACGGGTGGTCTCCACGTAGTCATTCTTGCCCAACCCCTCCTCGGAGACGATGAGGTCGATATTGGCGGGGTAGCCCGGGATAACGCGGTGGCGTGCCACCGTCAGCCCCAGGCGCTCGAGGCGCTCGATGAAGGCCTCCGCCTGGCTGTTGCCGTCCTCGAGCTGCGTCATGACGATGTTATTGACAAGGAATCCGCGGCCCCGGAAGACGTCGACAAGCCGCAGCACATCGTCTTCGTAGAGGATCCCCAGGTCACCGCGCATCTTTTGGCGCTCGATGTCCTTGGCGTTGATGCAGACGAGGATTTCTACGTCATCTTTGATGCGCTCGAGCATCGCAATCTTGTTATCCGGGGTAAAACCGGGCAGCACGCGGGAGGCATGCATGTCATCGAAAAGCTTGCCACCCATTTCCAGGTAAAGCTTCCCACCGATTTCTTTGCGTCGAGCGTTGATGTGCTCCGACTGCAGCTCAATGTATTTTTCACGGTCAAAACCGATTGCGCGCCCCATAGTATTTAGGCCCTTCCGTTCAACGGGTAGTACCCGGAAAGTCTACAGCAGCACTGCCCCCGCGTAGACTTCCTGACATGCCTGAGGGACACGTTATTCACCGCCTTGCTCGGACACTCAATGCGGACTTTCGCGGCGCGCCGCTGGCTGTGAGCAGCCCCCAGGGCAGGTTTGCTGCGGAGGCCGCGCTTGTCGACGCCTCACCCCTCTCCCTCGCCGAAGCCTTTGGCAAGCACCTCTTCCTCCACTTCGATGCGGACAGCCCGCGCCACGTGATTTACATCCATTTGGGGCTCATTGGGTCCCTGCGCTTTGAGCCTTCCGCTGATGTGTGGGGGCAAATCCGGCTGCGCATCGATAACGGAACGATGGCCGCGAACCTGCGCGGCCCGCAGTTCTGCACACTCATTACGGAGGAGGAGTACCAGGCCAAGGTGGCGAAGGTGGGCCAGGATCCGCTGCGTGAGGATGCTGACCCCGATGCCCTGTGGGCCCGGGTACATGCCTCACGCCGCAGTATCGGCGCGATGCTCATGGACCAAGGCCTCTTCGCCGGAGTTGGCAACATCTACCGCGCCGAGGCGCTCTTCCGCCAAGCACTCTCCCCCTTCATCCCCGGCAGTCAGCTCGACCGCGCCGAGTTCGATGCAATCTGGTCTGACTTGGTAGGTCTCATGGATTACGGCGTGGAACACGGCCGCATCGACACCGTCCGCCCAGCCCATACCCCGGAGGCCATGGGCCGCGAGCCGCGCAAGGACGACCACGGTGGCGAGGTCTACGTCTACCGCCGCGCCGGGCAGCCCTGCCATGTGTGCGGCACGGAGATACAGGAGAAGGTCATACAGGGCCGCAACCTCTTCTGGTGCCCTACCTGCCAGGGCTAGACTCGTAGGGTATGCGCCCTGCTTATACCGTTGCCACTGTTCGTGCTGCTGAAGAGCAGCTTCTAGCCCAGCAATCGGAGCCGGATCAGCTCATGAAACTTGCCGCCGCAGCGGTGGCGGAAGCTGCCACCTCGATGCTGGCTGCTCACCCCGGCGCGGTTGTCATTCTCGCTGGGCCGGGCGGCAATGGCGGCGATGGACTCTTTGCCGGCGCGCTCTTGGCCGAGCGTGGTATCACCGTCCATGCCCTAGTCCCCGAGAAGCACCACGAGGCAGCACTGGAGGCCTTCCTCGCCGCGGGTGCCACGGTCCTTCCTCCTATGTCCGCGCTGCCGACAGGCACCGCACTGCTTATCGACGCTATCGCGGGCCTCGGTTCCGCCCGTGGCCTGACCGGCGCCGCGCTGTCGCTCTACCGCGAGGCCACTGCTACCAGCGTGCCCGTTGTCGCCGTCGATATGCCCACAGGTGTTGATGCCGATACCGGCGTTGTCGCCGCGGATGCTGTCGAGGCCAATGTCACCGTCACGTTTGGCTCACCGCGACTGGGCCACGCGTTGGCCGCTGAATGTGGACAGGTGGTGGTCTCCGACCTCTTCTTACCCGGCGCACCTTCCTTCGCTGAGGCCCTCGCTGAGCTGGATAATCCTGCCGCATTCATCGCCCATGAACCCACCGTTCCGACGCCCTGGGAGTGGCTCCCGGGCGAACTCGATCTTCCTGGCGGGCGCCTCACTCGTCCCTGGCCCGTCGGTTGCACCGGCCCCATGACCGATCCCACTCCCGCCGCGCGTTCCGATAAGTATTCCGGTGGCGTCGTCGCCCTCGCTGCCGGCAGTGAGGCTTACCCGGGCGCGGGCATTCTGTGCGCCACCGCGGCGGTGCGGGCCACGCCGTCGATGGTGCGCTTCATCGGCGATAACACCATTACCGCGCTTCTCCCCGAGCTGGTCTGCCACCCCGATGTCGTCTCCGCTGGGCGCGCCCAGGCGTGGGTCGTGGGTCCCGGCCGCGGCACCGATTCGGCGGCGGCCTCCGAACTGCGAAAGGTACTGGCACAAGGTCTGCCCACCGTCATCGATGCCGACGCCCTCACGCTTCTGGCGCGCAACACCTCCTTGCGCCGGACAGTCACCGATCATCCGCTGACCATCCTCACCCCACACGAAGGCGAATTCACCCGCCTCTACGAGGCCACCTTCGGCTCTTCGCCCGATGCGGCTACCGGCTGGAGCCGCGCCCTCCGCGAGCTAGCCGAGGAACTGAACAGCATCATCCTGCTCAAAGGCCGCCTCACCCGCGTCACCGCACCCGGCCAGCCGCAGTACTCCTTCAATTCCGGCCATTCCTATGCCGCGACTCCCGGCTCCGGCGACGTGCTCTCCGGCATCCTCGGTGCGGTCATGGCTCAGCTTTCCGCCACCGCGCCCGCCGCATCCCCCACTGAGGTCATCGCCGAAGTTCTCCACGCCGGGGCCATCCACGCGCACGCGGCGGCCATCGCGGCCGAAACCCCCGACGGCTTCGCGCCCTGCTCGTCCTCCCAGATCGCCGCAGCCATCCCACAGGCCATTGCCCGGCTCCTCAACGCGGAGCGCTAGCTCCGCTACTAAGTACGTTTCGATCAAATAGCACCCCAAAAATCCGAAGATCTGGGGCCTTATTTGATCGATCCGTACCTGGCCGCCGCCGTCTTGGTACGTTTTCGCAACGAAGCCCTAGAATTTCGCGATTTGCGGGCCACTATTTACGAAAACGTACAGTGGCCCGGCGCAGGATCCCGGACGCAGTACCGACGGACTTGCGCAGCAGTCCCCGAGTGCCCACCGGCACGGTTCCGCGACGCAGCGAGGTGTTTTCCCACGGCCACGTCATTCCGGCCCATGCTGCCGCGACGGCAAGAGTCTCTGCCGCGATGTAGCCAGGCCAGGGACCCAGCAGGTTGATGATGGAGGGACTGCCCGGCGCGTGGTTGAGGAAGCCGTAGTTGCCGTCTGTCTTGGCGTTGACCGCCATGGCGATGGCCATCCAGATGGGCGTGACCTTCACGGCAAAGCGGTAGCCTTTCCACGTCGGCCGATAGCCTAAGCCAAAGGTCAGACCCAACGGCACGGCGAGGGCCACGATGTGGAAGAACCAGTAGGTGCTAAAACGCAGCCAGCGCGGGGCAAAGTAGTAGATGACATCCGGGGTGATGATGGCCTGCGGGTTAAGGATGATGCCCCAGAAATACGTCAGGGTCAGCGCATGCTCGTTGCCGGTAATAAGGCCGAGCGCCAAGATGGGACGCAGCACGTCACAAAGGTGCAGCGGGAGGGACTCCCGGATATCGAACTGGGAAGGGTCCAGGGAAATAACTGTCCATGCGGTGCCGAGGACCAAAAGGACCCAGCCGACCATCTGGCGGACGAACTTTTCACGGCTTGTGCCTTTAACGCGGCGAGCGCCGACGATAAAGACACCGCAGGCAGCGATGGTAATCGTCAACATGAGCGCATGCAGCGGGGTCCATTGTTGCATGCGCTCATAGTCGGTAGGGGTTACCCGTAGGCGGCGAGGTCGAAGCATATCGAAGTACTAATGTACTC
Source organism: Corynebacterium sp. HMSC056E09 (assembly GCF_001813425.1). Classification (NCBI taxonomy): domain Bacteria; kingdom Bacillati; phylum Actinomycetota; class Actinomycetes; order Mycobacteriales; family Corynebacteriaceae; genus Corynebacterium; species Corynebacterium sp. HMSC056E09. The sequence continues at coordinate 117,664 of NZ_KV812492.1, read as the reverse complement.
CGTACTCGCCTGGTTCGGGCACCGAGGAGGAAAATTAGTTCCTTGAATTAATAGCGAGGGCTAGGCCGCGACCTCCGAGTAAGCGGAAACCTTGCCATCCTTGACTTCGAGGACACGGTCAGCGTAATCAAGCAGGCTACGGTCGTGGGTAATGAACAGGGTTGCGGTGTCGAAGTCTTCGGTAACACCGCGCAGAAGCTTGGCAATCTCACGCGAAAGCTTGGAGTCCAAGGCAGAGGTCGGCTCGTCCGCCAGCAACACGGACGGCTGGCCCATAAGAGCGCGGGCAATGTTGACGCGCTGGCGCTGACCACCAGACAGCTGGTTCATACGGCGGTTACCAAAGTCCTCAAGGCCCACGAAGCTTAAGAGCTCATCGGCACGATCCTGGCGTGGCTTTCGGCCTTCCAAGTGGTCGATGATGAGTAGTTGCTCACGCGCGGTCAGAGATGCAATGAGGTTGGCCTGCTGGAAGATGAGGCCGCGGGTGCCGTGCATCTCGACGGTTCCGGAATCAGGCTCGATGAGGCCGGCGGCTACGGATAGCAAGGTCGATTTGCCGGAGCCGGACTCACCAATGACAGCGGTGAGCTCGCCAGGCTTCACGTCTAGGCTCACACCATCCAGAGCGGTAACACGGGACTCGCCGTCGGGGTAGGTCACCACGATGTCGCGAAGGGACAGAGCAGGAGTAGCAGTGGTAGTCATTAGGCGTTGCCTCCTAGGGCGTCGAGCGGATTGATCTTGGATACGCGGCGGGTGGCGAGGAAGGCACCGGCGATGCCGAGCAGCCAGATGCCGAGTGCGGGAACGATGACCGTCATTACAGAAACCTCGAAGGGCACGGTGCCCTGTGCGGCGAGGCCCAGCAGCCAGCCGACGAGCGCGCCGGCGCCCACACCGGCGGCGAGGATGATGGCCGCCTGGGCAATAGCGTCCTTGAGCAAGTACGTCACGCTGGCACCAAGAGCGCGGAGGATGGACAGGTCACGGGTGCGCTGGATGGTCCAGATGCTGAGGAAAGCAATGGTCACCAGGGCGGAAATGCCGTAGAGGAATGCCTGCATGGTGAGCAGGGAACCGCGCTCCGAGCTATAAGCCGGCAGGCCAGACAGGGCCTTAGCCATCGAGACGGAGCTATCAGTCGGTTCCGCGCTCAACAGGGCAACACCCACCATGTCCTCGCGGGCGTGGGAGACCTTCTGCCAGGTGGCGGTGTCTACCCATACGACCGGGGAGTGGGAGTAGTACTCATCCGGCACCGCGCCGCGCACGTCCAGATCCACGCCACCGAGCGTGGCCTGGGAAGGCGCGTTCATCTCCTCGTCGATAGATTCGCTCAGAACCATGCCGCGATCCGGGATGAGGGTGTCCGTACCGGGGATCTCAGTACCAGCCGGCAGACCGAAGACAGCTACGCCGCCCTGTCCGTCAAGCTTGGTCTGGGTAGCGCCCAGCGGGATAGCACCAGCGGTGACGTCTTCAGCGAAGATTTCTGATTCCGTAAAGGACGGGTCCTCGGTAGAAAACGTCACGTTCGGGGTGTTTTCACCGAGCGCCTCCAGGGCGGACGTATTTTGCTTGGACAGGCCTTGGGTCAGGCCGGACAGCATAACGAGCAACAACGTAATTAGAGCCACGACGCCGCCGATCAGGAAGAAACGACCACGGGCGGTGACTATCTCTCTCAATGCAAGGAACATAGTATTCATACTGCTCACGCGCGAAGAGAAAGTAATCGGGTACCTAGTTGAACCTTCACTCAACCAGTTGGTTGATTCGGCCTCAACCGCTGAGGCGATAGGCTGGATCGGCGTGATGATGCGAAACAGCCTGTGGACCGTTGGCCTCCACGTCATGTTCGGATTCCTGCTGGTCTTCGGCGTACTCCGCGCCTGGGCCGATAACCGGCTCGATGCCCGAGTCCTCGGGCTCTCGATTGCCCTCGCCGTGGTCTACGCCGGCTTCGTGCTCTACGCTGCCCGCAAGCCCGCCAAGCCCGTACCCACCACGCTGTGGCTCGCTGCGCTCTGCCTGCTGTGGATCGGCCTCATGGTGCATGCCCAAGACTTCATGTGGATGGAATTCCCCCTGGTCTTCGTCTTTGTCCATGCTCTTCCCTTCTGGCCTGGCATCCTCGCCAGCGTTGTGCTGTGGGCCATCGCCGCCTTTATCCCCGCCTGGCTACATCCCCAGGCATGGACAGCGGCTGCCGCCATCGGTCCCTTCATCGGCACCTGTTTCGCCGTGGCCGTCTATCACGCGGCCCGCAAGATTCAGGCGGAGGCGGTGCACCACGCGGCCGTCGCCAAGCAACTGCGTGAAACACAGGAGGAACTCGCCGCCACCGAGCACCAAGCCGGCCGTCTGGAGGAGCGCGAGCGGCTCTCCCGGGAGATTCATGACACCGTGGCCCAGGGCCTATCCTCCATCGTGCTGCTCAGCCGCGCTGCCAAAAACAGCACGGACCCAGAGGAGACCACCGCGCAGCTCGAACTCATTGAGAAGGTGGCCAAGGACAACCTCGCCGAAGCTCGTCGCTTCGTCAAAGAACTCGCCGCCCCAACCTCCTCCATCGATGAAGGTCTACGTGCACTGGTAGATGAGCTCCAGGCCCAGGCACACGGTCTGGGTCTGCGCACGCAGTTGAGCCTCAAACTCACCGGCCGCGGCGAGGTGCCTACCGAGCTCCACCACGTCATTCTGCGTTCCGCGCGCGAGGGCCTGACCAACGTGATGAAGCATGCCGACGCCAACCGTGCAGTAGTTACGCTGGGCGCTTTCACAGATGAAATCACCTTGGACGTGGTCGACGATGGCCGCGGCATCGACGGCCCACAAGGCTTCGGCCTGACCGGCTTGGAGCAGCGTGTTCGCAGCGTCGGTGGCTCCGTCCAGGTAGAATCCTCACCGGCCGGCACCGCGCTCGCGGTGCGACTCCCAACAGGAAGCAGCCGCAATGGTTAACGTGATGCTCATCGATGATCACCCCGTGGTCCGCGCCGGGCTGCGCGCCATTCTCAACACGTTCCACGACATTGATGTGGTTCTGGAAGGCTCTGACGGTTCGGCAGTAGAGAAGCTGCTGCTTGACGACGTCCCCCCGATCGACGTAGTCGTCTGCGACATCCAGATGCCGGATGTCGATGGTATCGCCGCCACCCGGCGCGTGCGTGAGCTCAACGGCCCACCGGTGTTGATCCTCACCACCTATGACACCCAGGCGGATATCCTCGCCGCGGTCGAAGCTGGCGCAATGGGCTACCTCCTCAAGGACGCTCCTGAGGAAGCCCTGCATAACGCGGTCCTCGACACCGCTGCGGGAAAGCGCACGTTAGCCCCCGAGGTCACCAACCTCCTGGCGGAGCGCCTAGCCCAGCCGGAGACGGCACTCTCTGCCCGTGAATTGGAGATCCTTCAGGCCTTGTCCACGGGACAGTCCAATAAGCAGATTGCGCAGGAGCTGTTCATCTCTGAGGCCACGGTCAAGACCCACCTGATCCACGTCTACCAGAAGCTCGGAGTGGAGACCCGTACCGCTGCGGTGTCCGCTGCCCGCGAGCGCAAACTCATTTAAGCCAATGCATACCTATGACTGCATCGTCGTCGGTGGTGGCCAATCCGGCCTCGCCACCGGCTACTACTTGCGCAAAAAGAAGCTCGACTTTCTCATCCTCGACGCCAACCCCTCCCCCGGCGGTGCCTGGCAGCACGTGTGGGACTCGCTGACGCTGTTTAGCGATGCTGAGTCCTCCACTCTTCCCGGCTGGCCCATGCCGCACTACCCCGGGTTTCCGCCGGCAACCCATGTGGTCGACTACCTCACGCGCTACGAGGAGCGCTATGACCTGCCCGTTCGGCATGGGGTAAATGTCACCGATGTACTGTACGACGCTCCGTTCTTCCGCCTCACCACGAACCGCGGGGAGTTCCTAGCCCGCACCGTTGTGGCGGCCACGGGTACGTGGTCCGCGCCCTTTATCCCCTTCTACCCCGGCGCGTTTGCGGGCCGCCAATGGCACACGGCGAATTACCCCGGCCCCGCGCCGTTTCTCCCCGACGCACAGCACGATGCGGGGCGTGTCGCCGTCGTGGGCGCAGGCAACTCAGGTGCCCAAATCGCCGCCGAGCTTGCCCTGGAAGGCGTGGACACCACGTGGTTTACCACGCATCCGCCGCGGTGGATGCCGGATGACGTGGACGGCCGCGTGCTCTTTAGCCGCAACCGGCAGCGCATGCTCGCCTTGGCAAAGGGGGAGCCCGATCCCGGATCGGAGTCGGAACTGGGTGACATCGTCATGGTCCCGCCGGTGCTCAAGGCCCGGGATAGCGGGCTGTTAGGCGCTGCCCCGATGTTCGATTCCCTCGATGAACTCACCGAGCAGGGCTTTAGTGATCTCATCTGGGCTACCGGTTTTAGGCCCGCCCTGCGCCCTTTTACCGGGCTGCTCCGTAACGGAAAGCCCACGGTGGAAGGTTTCTTTCCCGTGGGCTACGGCTCGTGGACTGGTCCTGGTTCGGCCACGATTACCGGTGTTTCTCCTTATGCGCGACAGGTAGCGACCACCATCGCCGAACGCATAAGTTAGCAAACGCCTAGTTCAGCAGCATGGCTCCGATAAGCGCCACTGATGCCAGTGCTAGGAGAAAGCCAAGGCGTTGCAGGATCTTCATTCGTGCCTCACGGCTCAGCCGCGCCATAAGAAGTGCCCCCAGAACACTGCCCACGGTGTTGTAAAGGACATCATCAATATCGCTAAAGCCTAGGCAGAAGACGTACTGGGCAGTTTCAATCCCCAGGCTCACCATGAGACCTGCCAGTAGTGCTCCACCGAGACCCCAGCGAATCCGGCGCAGAGAGCGCCCCACCACGTACACGGCCGCACCGAAGGGCATAAAAAGAAGGATGTTGCCAAAGAGATCGCTCCACGCTCCATACCACACCGAGGCCGTCTCAAAACCGCCAAAGAGGTGCAGGTTCACCTTGCGTACCGCATGCGCAGAGCCATCCACGACTCCCGGGATCTCCATGAAGGGCTTGCCCAGCGTGGCTAGCCCCACGGTGACAAGGGCGAGGAGGGTGACTAGGAGGGCGTCGCGAAGCACATGCCGGTACGGATCCGGCACGGGCGCAAGCCGGTTTCGAGTGTGGCGTAGCTCTGTGGTGCTCATGGTGGCCACTGTAAGAGGAAAAGCTGACAAGTTCCTAGTGCATTTGCTGCCAAGAGGCTGCTTCACAGTGTCGGTAGGATAGTGCGCATGAGCACACTCATTGTCACCCGCACCGAGTCCGGCGTTTCCCAGGCTTTCCAGGACGAGCAGGTTCTGGCAGAAGGGGACACGCTGGTCAATGTTCAGTTTTCCTCCCTTAACTACAAAGACGCCATGGCTTTGGAGGGCGATAAGGGCGTCATGCGCATCGACCCACTCGTGCCCGGCATTGACGTCGTCGGCACCGTGGAAGAAACCACGGATGAGCGTTTGAAACCGGGCCAGCTCGTCGCAGCCTTCGGCGACGGCCTGGGCGAGTTCCGTCACGGCGGCTACACCACCCAGCAGCGCGTCAACGGTGAGGCCACCATTCCCGTTCCGGAGCGCTTCAGCGCCCACGATGCTGCTGCCATCGGCACCGCCGGCTACACCGCGGCTATCTGCGTGAACCAGCTGCGCACGCACGGCACGACGGAAGGTCACATCCTCGTCACCGGCGCGACAGGCGGCGTGGGCTCCATCGCCGTGCAGTTGCTCAAGTCTGCCGGCTACGAGGTCACCGCTGTGACTGGCCGCGTGGACTCCCAATCGGAGTACCTCACTCGGCTGGGTGCGGATCACATTTTGGACCGCGCTGCGCTCTCGGAAACTGGGCGTCCGCTGCAAAAGGCGCTTTACGACGGCGCCATCGACACCGCTGGCTCCACTGTTTTGGCTAACGTTCTGGCGCAGGTGCGCTGGGGTGGTGTTGTCGCAGCCACCGGCATGGCGGCCGGCCCAGACTTGCCGGCTTCGGTGCTGCCGTTCATCCTGCGTGGCATCGTGCTGGCGGGTGGCAACTCCGTCGATGCTCCGCGCGCGGTGCGTGAGGCTGCTTGGCAGCTTCTCGACGATCACCTGGACCTCGACCTGCTGCACTCCATTACGGAAACCGTGCCGCTCGACGCCGTCACCGCGGCCGCCAAGGAACTGCGTGCCGGCACCCGCCACGGACGCACAGTGGTGGAAATTTAACTGCGCTGATGAACGCGATGTGACAGGGCTTCGTCATCCGTACCGGGGGCGGAGCCCAGCTCGCCCGTAGTGTCATCGTCAGTGCGGGCTAGCCAGATGGAGGACACCACTAGTCCACCCCAGATGACGACGACGAAGAGGATAAAGAGCAGGATTGCGCTGGTAGTCATGGTCATTCTCCTTTCCTACTAGTTGTTATTTCTGGCCTGAAACGGGCACGGCATTGTGTCCGGGCGCGGCTGCGCTCTCGGTGCTCACTTCTGACACAGTGCCAGCAGCCAGCGGGTTTGGAGTACCTGCGGGGCGCCCGCCGACTGGGACGCCGTAATCCGAGGTCTCTATCCCGTCGAGGTACTTGTTGCCGCGGAAAGCTACGAGCGGCATAAGCAGACTTCCCAACAGGATGAGGCCGAGGGCTGCCCAACCAAAGAGCCCAATCTGGATAGAGGCATAGCCCTCATAACCTTCACGCGCGATGGTGAGAATCTCGTTGACAAGGAAGTACACCAGAAGCAGCGGCGTAGCCACGAAGGTGAGAATCTGCCAGAAGCCACCAACCTTGAACTGGGACACGGCGTTGAGGTGCTGCTGGATTTCACGGCGACGGCCGGTAATCCAGCCCACCACAATCAGCGCGCAGATAGAGCCAAAGACGATACCCAGGTTATTGGTGAACTTATCCATGATGTCCAGCGTGACCAGCCCGGAAGACGTGGAGAAGAGGAAGCAGGACAGAACCGCCATGACGCTGCCGACGAAAATCGCGGATACCCGGCGGGACACATCGAACTTATCGGCCACTGCGGAAACCACGACCTCCATGATGGAAATCAACGAGGTCACACCGGCCAAGAACAGTGAGCCAAAGAAGAGGACACCGAAGAATCCGCCCCACGGCATAAGGTTGATGATGGTCGGGAAGGCGATGAACGCCAAGCCGATACCGGAGGAGGCCACCTCATCCACGGCCACGCCCTGCTGCGCCGCCATGTAGCCCAAGGTGGCAAAGACACCAATTCCAGCGAGGACCTCGAAGGAGGAGTTCGCAAAGGCGGTAACCAGGCCGGTGTTCGTAAGGTTGGTACGCGGCTTGAGGTAAGACGCGTAGGTGATCATGATGCCGAAGCCGATGGACAGCGAGAAGAAAATCTGGCCGTAGGCCGCAATCCACACTGAGGGGTTGCTCAGTACGGACCAGTCCGGAGTAAAGAAGGCATTCAGGCCAACCGTGGCGCCTTCCAAGAAGAATGCGCGCACCACGAGGATGATGAACATAACCGCCAGAACCGGCAAGAAGATCGACGTCAGTTTGCCAATTCCCTCGTTAATGCTCGTGGCCAACGTCGCAATGCAGATGATCCACACGAGGATCATGACGATGAGGATGGAGGGAACCACGTCGCCGGAATAAGTGGTCTCTGGGTCTGCTTGGAGGAAATCACTCATGAAGTAGGTGGCAGGATCGTCACCCCACGCCTGCTTTACCGACTTCACGGTGTACAACGCCGCCCAGGCAATGATGGCGGCGTAGTAGATCGCAATGAAGAAGTTCACGCCGACCTTGAACCAGCCAACGCCTTCCCAGCTTTTACCAATGCGGCGGAAGGCCAGCGGTGCTGAACCACGGAAGCGGTGACCAATGGCCAGGTCAAACCAGAGAATCGGAATACCCGCGGTCAGCAGCGCCACCATGTACGGGATGAGGAAGGCGCCACCACCGTTGTCATAAGCAACGTAGGGGAAGCGCCAAATATTACCCAGGCCCACAGCGGAGCCAATAGCAGCCATAAGGAAGACGAAGCGGGTGTTAAACGTATCGCGCGTTGACGTAGTTTTTGTCGTGGTTGTTGAGGACATGAGAGCACCTTCTTGTAGAGCACATCCCGTCCGCATGAGCCTGAAAGTGGAACCTTCAGCATCCACATGCGGACGAGTATTAGCGAGGAGTTTATACTACCTGCCGACCAATAGGTACCCTTTTTTGAGAATTGTGTCTCATTTTTCGCCACCTTTAAGTTAGGTCGCTCTCCTATCCCGTCTCTGGGATGACGAAACGATAACCCAACCCAGATTCTGTGAGCAGGTACCGTGGGTGGGCGGGGTCATCCTCCAACTTGCGCCTCAACTGGGAGGTGTAAATGCGGAGGTAGTGACCCTGCCCCTCAAAGCCGGGACCCCAGATCTCAGAGAGCAGGTCCTCCTTGCGCACCAAGCCACCGTGGGCGCGAAGTAGCGTGGTGAGCACGCCCCACTCGGTGGGTGTCAGATGCAGCGGCTCGCCACCTTTGGTGATGGAATGGTGCGGAACGTCAATCACGATATCCCCGGCGCGAACCACAGCGATCTCAGTGCGCCTCACCGGACTCTGTGGGCTACCATGCCGCAACGCCACTCGCACACGGGCTAGAAGCTCCTCCATAGAGAAGGGCTTGGTCACGTAGTCGTCCGCGCCACGGTCGAGAGCTGCGGCGCTAAACAGTGGATCGGAGCGCGCCGTCAGGATGATGACCGGTACCGCAGACCACCCGCGGATTCCTTCCAACACGACGGTGCCATCCATATCCGGCAGCCCCATGTCCAAAATCACAACGTCTGGCTGCTGCTGCGACACCACCTGTAGTCCCTCTGCGCCTGTACGCGCCTGGTGAACCTCGTAGCCACGAGCCTTGAAGTTAATACTCAACGTATTAAGTAGGCGGGGGTCATCGTCCACAATGGCGATGCTGGTCTTTTTCGTCGTCATTTTTGTTCTCCTCCCGCGACGGGAAACCGCAAAATAAAGGTTGCGCCCGGGGTGGCAGCCACCTCGATGCTACCGCTCATGGCCTCTACAAAGCCTTGGACAACAGAAAGGCCAAGGCCTACACCGTTGTCGTTGCTGGTATCACCCAAACGCTGAAACGCTTGGAACAGTTCCTTCTGCTTCTCCGGTGGGATGCCCGGGCCTTCATCGACAACGATCAGTTCTACCTGTTCGGTGGTGGTCTGGGCGCTCAAGGTAACGTCGCCGGTTGGTGCATAGCGCAAGGAGTTATCGAAGAGATTGGCCAAGACGCGCTCCATGAGCGCCGTATCCGCGCAGCACGTAACTCCACGCACGCTAGGGTCAAGGTGAATGCGCCCAATTTGCTCTCGGGAATGCCCGAAGGCACAGGAAGCAATGGCGCGATTAGCCACTTCGGCTACGTCGACGATGTCTCGGCGGGCGGTTATGGCGCCGGCTGTGAGCCGGGAGTAATCCAGCAAATTGGTTACCAATCCGGTAAGTTCCTCGATGCTCGCCGCAGTTTCTGCCAAAAGCATGTCCTGGTCTTCGGGAGTGAATTCAATGTCAGCGTTGCGCAACGAGGACACCGCCAACTTGGCCGTGGCCAGCGGGGTACGCAGGTCGTGGCTCACACTAGACAGCAGCGCTCGGCGCAACTCGTCAGCAGCGGCTATCGCATCTGCGCGCGCGGCCTCAGCAGAGAGCTTTTCGCGGCGAACAATGCCTGCGAGATAGCCCGCTACCACGGTGACCAGACCTCGGTCACGAGCAGACAATGTCGGGCCCTCGAGACGCAGCTGAACCGTGCCATCTGCGCTCGCAACAACGGTGTCCACTTCCTGTTCATGGCGCACTTTTTCGGGAATATGAAGGTGTTTCGAAGTGCGTTCGGGGGTAGCTGCGCGCCAGGTGGCAAGAACGTCACCGTTTTCATCCAGCAGCTCTGCTCTACGACAATTAAAAGCCTCCCCCACCTTGCGCATCACGGCATCCTTCGGAGAAGAATCCGCGCGGCGATTCAAGGCGGCGCGGGAAAACACCGTGAGTAGCTCAGCATCACGCGCAGCAATAGCCGAGTTCGCACGCTCAATCTTGGCGCGGCGCACGAGCATGCCGACGGCCAGCGCAATAGCCACCATGACTACGGCGATCACGGCGTTAGCGGGATCAGCAATATCGAAGGTATGGATCGGCTCGGTGAAGAACCAGTTGACCGCTAGGCCGGAAGCCACCGCCACCACTACGGCCGGCCACAGGCCTCCCAGCAAACTGACAAGCAGGATGAGCGCAAAGTAGAACGCGGAACAAGTACCTGTTCCCAAATCCTGGCCGTCAGCTTGCACCAACAGCGCAGTGAGCCCCACGAAAGCCAACGCTGAGCTAAGCCACGCGATGGCGCGCTGCGGGAAAGGGCGGAAAGGATGCAGCATCCGTGTGAGCGGAAGTGGTTTTTCCGGGGGAAGGTTGACTATGTGACAGTCAATTGAGCCGGATTCACGCAGCACCGTTTCCGCTACCGTACCGTGCCAGTGCACGCCGAAACGACGCCGCGGCGAGACCCCCACTACGAGCTGGGTGGCGTTGACACTCCGGGCAAAATTAAGCAGGGCTTCTGGGACGCTGTCCCCGGTAACCTGGTGCAGTCGTGCGCCCACATCCTGGGCTAAGGACTGCAGCCGGGCGAGCTGTTGCGCTGATCCCCCCACCGAGGAGGAACGAGAGGTGAAGGAATCACCGAAAACAACGTGGACCACGTGCAATTCCGCCGAGGATTTTGTCGCGATGCGCCGTCCGCGGCGGATAAGAGTCTCAGCATGGGCAACGTTTTGGATGGCCACAACCACCCGCTCACGCGCTTCCCACGTTTCGGTGATTTTCTGATCCGAGCGATAAGTGATGAGTGCCTCATCAACCTGATCCGCTAGCCACAGCAGTGCCAACTCGCGCAGCGCGGTGAGATTTCCCACGCGGAAGTAGTTGTTGAGTGCAGGCTCAATGCGCGCCTCGCGGTACACGTGGCCGTCGCTCAGACGGGTGCGCAACAGCTGTGGGGAAACGTCAACAAGCTCGATCTCATCGGCAGCACGTACTACCTCGTCCGGCACCGTTTCCTGCGGCGCGATGCCCGTGATCTGCTTGATAACGTCATTGAGACTCTCCAGATGCTGGATATTGAGAGTCGACATGACATCAATTCCGGCGTCCAGGATCTGCTCAATGTCTTCCCACCGCTTCTCGTGAACCTCGCCGCGCGGATTAGAGTGCGCGAACTCATCGACGAGAACGATCTCCGGGTGCCGCTGGATAACCGCCGCGGTGTCCATTTCACCCGCGGAAATGCCCTCGACAGTGCGCCTCGGAACAATCTCCAGCCCCTCGCACAGGGCCTTGGTGTACGCGCGCCCGTGGTCTTCCACTACCCCAACGACAACGTCGCGGCCTTGGTCGACCAGCGTGTGCGCTTCGCTGAGCATGGCGCAGGTTTTGCCCGCGCCGGGAGCGGCGCCCAACAGAATCTTCAGGGTGCCGCGTTTGACCCGCGTCGGGGGTGTCGTCGGTTCGGTCAACATTGCTTCATCTTATGAGCTGATCTTTATGAGCAAGGGGTTGGCGTGGGCAATGCAATGTTGAGTGTGGTCACATTTACCGTGTCCTCGCCCAAGAAACCCAGGCTGGCATGCTCAGTATTGTCTGCAATCAGCTTCTTCACGTCTTCGATAGGCATACCCTGTTCCCGGGCCACACGCGGAGCCTGCAGCTCCGCGTACTCAGGACTGATGCCGGAATCCACGCCGGAACCGGAGCCGGTAACGGCATCGGCAGGCACGTGCTCCACTGATACGCCTTCGCGCTGAGCAATCTCCTCTCGGCGTTCCCGGATGGCCTTCTCTAGCTCCGTACTTGATGTGCCGTAGTTACTCATACCTTCCGCGCGGGCGAAGAAGTAGGGGCCATCTTCCAAGCCATCCTGAATCTGAGTGGAACCGACCAGGCATTCACCCTGGTAGATAAGGTTTCCATCGGCAGATTTCGGGGTGATGCGAGATATTCCCCACACCGCGGCCGGATAGATCATGCCCAGCGCGACGACGCATAAGAGCACGGCGACGAATCCGGCGATGAGATTACGCAGATAAACACGCATTATTGCTTCCTTTTTCTTTGCAGGTTTTCTTTATAGGCCTGGAAGGAGGGAGACGACATGGTCGATAACCCAGATGCCGATGAAGGGGGTAATAACACCGCCGAGACCCCAGATGCCGAGGTTTCGACGCAACAGTGAGGACGCAGAGGCCGGCTTGTAGGACACACCCTTGAGCGCCAAGGGGATGAGCGCGACGATGATGAGCGCGTTGAAGACAACTGCGGAAACAATGGCGGACTCAGGGGAATGCAGGTGCATGACGTTGAGGCGCTCCAAGTGCGGCAACTGCGTGGAGAAGAGCGCCGGCAGGATGGCAAAGTACTTCGCCAGGTCATTGGCCAAGGAGAAGGTAGTCAACGCGCCGCGGGTGATAAGCAGCTGCTTGCCAATTCGAACGACATCGATGAGCTTTGTCGGGTCAGAATCCAAGTCCACCATGTTGGCAGCTTCCTTCGCCGCGGAGGTACCAGTGTTCATGGCCACGCCCACGTCCGCCTGGGCCAGCGCTGGGGCGTCGTTAGTACCGTCACCGGTCATGGCCACCATGCGGCCTTGTGCTTGCTCCTCACGGATGCGGGCGAGCTTGTCCTCCGGAGTAGCTTCGGCGATGTAATCATCGACGCCGGCTTCCTTGGCAATGGCAGCTGCGGTCAGCGGGTTGTCACCGGTCACCATGATGGTCTTGATACCCATCTGACGCAGTTCAGCGAAGCGCTCGGCCATGCCAGGTTTGACGACGTCACTCAGTTGCACCACCGCAATAACCGTGCGGCTGCCATCGGATTCTTCCACAGCGACGGGCAGCGGGGTGCCACCGTCTTGTGCAATTCGGGTTACGGAATCCTCGATCTCTTGCGGCCAGGTGCCACCTGCTTCAGTAACCCACTTGCGTACGGCATCGCCAGCGCCCTTGCGCAGCTTGCGGTGAGCCAGGTCAAGGCCGGACATCCTCGTCGACGCGCTGAATGGAACGACCTCCGCACTCCGCGCTTCTGCATCTCCTTCGCTGGACAGAGAGTAGTTTTCAGTCAGCCAGGCCACAATGGAACGGCCTTCTGGGGTTTCATCCGCTAGGGAGGAAATGCGAGCAATCGCTGCAGCCTCGCGCTCATCAACGCCCGAAGCCACAATCAGGCCGGTGGCCTGGCGGTTTCCGTAAGTGATGGTGCCCGTCTTGTCCATGAGGAGCGTGGCGACGTCACCAGCCGCCTCCACCGCACGGCCGGAGGTGGCCAGAACGTTGTGACGAACGAGGCGGTTCATACCGGCGATACCAACTGCCGAAAGTAGGGCGGCAATGGTGGTAGGGATTAGGCAGACCAACAGAGCGATAAGGGATAGTGGCGAAAGCTCCGCGCCGGTGAATAGACCCATCGGGGCAAGCGCAGTGACGGCGACGAGGAAGAGGATGGTCAGCGTGGAGAGCAGGATGCTCAGCGCAATCTCGTTCGGAGTCTTGCGGCGTTCCGCGCCCTCCACCAAGGCGATCATGGTGTCAACGAAGGTGGAGCCCGGTTCGGAGGTGATTTTGACCTTGATGGAATCAGAGAGCACCACGGTGCCGCCGGTCACGGCACAGCGGTCACCGCCAGCTTCGCGGACCACAGGAGCCGACTCACCAGTAATAGCCGATTCATCCACGGTGGCAGCACCTTCGATGACGTCACCGTCACCCGGGATGGTCTCCCCTGCTTCTACACGCACGATGGCACCCTTGGTCAGCTCGGACGCGGGGACCACTTCAATGCCAGAGTCAGTAATGAGATTGGCAGTTGCATCATCGCGCACAGAGCGCAGACTGTCTGCTTGGGCCTTGCCACGGCCTTCGGCATATGCCTCGGCAAAGGCGGCAAAGGCAATGGTGAACCACAACCATACCGTCACGACCCATCCGTAAAAGCTGGGGTTGAGGATGGACCACACAGTGGTCAGTGCCGCGCCTACCCACACCACGAACATCACGGGGTTGCGTGCTTGGGCGAGCGGGGACATTTTGCTCGGCAGCGTTTTCAGCGCCGCAGCCGCGAGGCCACTGCTCTTCTCCGGAGCGTTGCGGTGAGGAGTCTTATCCGGCTCAGCGGTGATGGTTTGGGTTGTCATGATAGTGCCTCCGAAATGGGACCCAGGGTGAGGACAGGGAAGAAAGTGAGCGCTGCAACCAGCAGGATTACTCCGATAGTCAACAGCGAGAAGGTAATGCCGGAGGTGGGTAAGCTGCCTGCGGTGGTGGCCTGGCGCTTCTGTCCTGCCAGGCTTCCGGCTAGGTAAAGGGCGAAGACGATGGGCAGGAAGCGGCCCAACAGCATGGCCAAGCCCAAAGTGATCTGCCACCAGGGCTCAGTCACCGTCAGTCCGGCAAAAGCAGAACCGTTGTTATTCGCCGCCGAGGTAAAGGCGTAGAGAACTTCCGACAGGCTGTGGGCATTATCAGCCGTGCCCGGCGCACCGAAGTTGGTCGCTGAAGCTTCCACGAGTTTGCGCTGCGCCACGGAAGCGCCGACGCCCACGAGGACCAGAACCGGCATGGTGAGGATGTACAAGCTAACCGCTGAAATTTCCTTGCGGCCAATCTTGTTGCCCATAAATTCCGGTGTGCGGCCCACTAGGAGGCCACCGATGAACACCGCGAGGATGGCCACAACCAACAGGCCATAGAGGCCAGTACCCACACCACCCGGCGCGATTTCACCCAGCAGCATGTTGAGGATGAGCAGACCACCGCCCAGTGGCGAATAGCTATCGTGCATCGAATCCACCGCACCCGTCGAGGTACCCGTGGTAGACACGGCGAACAGTGCTGAGGCATCAATGCCTAGCCGCTGTTCGATACCTTCCATGTTGGTGCCTGCCAACTGAGACGCGCCGCCGACAAGGGTGTGCTGTGCCCAAGTCACCAGAACAACCATCACGGTCCACAAACCACCAGCCACGCTGAGCAGCGTCCACGCGTGCTTCTGCGACTTGAGCATCACACCATACGTGCGAATCATGCAGAAAGAGATGACAAGCAGGGAGAAGATCTCCACCAAGTTGGTAAAGCCGGTCGGGTTCTCAAACGGGTGCGCAGAGTTGGCACCGAAGATGCCACCGCCGTTGGTACCCAGGAGCTTAATGGCTTCCTGGCTGGCCACGGGAGCACGGGAAATATCTACACCGGACTCCGTAACCAGGTTCGAGCCAAAGGTTTGCATGGTTCCGCCGAGGACGAGCACGGTGGAGATGAATAGCGACAGGGGAAGCAGGATGCGGACGAGGCCGCGGGTGAGGTCCACCCAGAAGTTGCCGATGAGGTGCTGACCATTCTCGGTTGCCAACGTATCGCGGCTGTACCCCAAGTGACCGATGCCGCGGATCAAGGCGACAGCAACACACATGCCCACTGCGGCTGAGGCGAAGTTTTGCACGGTCAGGCCCAGCATCTGCGAAGCGTTCGTCAGAGTGTCTTCACCGGAATAGGACTGCCAGTTGGTGTTGGAGGTAAAGGAAGCCGCGGTGTTGAAGGCCATCCACGGCTCCACGGCTTCCTCGCGGGGGTTTCCAAAACTTGGCAACACCGCTTGGAGCCGCTGCACTGCGTAAAGGACGAGGACTGAAGCCAGGCTGAAGCCCAGCAGAGCGCGAGCGTAGTTCTTAGCGTTATGGCCCCGGTTAGGGTCAATACGCAAAATTCTGTACACAAGGCGCTCCACGGCCCAGTCTTTTTCAGAGGTATATGTGCGGGCCATCCAATTGCCCAGCGGCACGTAGGCCGCTGCTAGAAGTGCAAGGAGGGCAAGATACTGCGGCGCCACCGCCGCAATGCTAGCGATCATGCGAAACGCTCCGGGTCAATAAGGGAAATGATGAGATAAGCCACGAGCGCGACAACAATGATGAGCCCGATGACTGCTGTGATGGTGTTCATGTTCTACGCGTCTCCGTCCATAAACTCGTTGATGGAGGAAGGACCGCTGAACGCAAGGACCACGATCACTATGACCAGAATGTCCAACATGTGGGAGAGACCCCCTTGTGCGCGTGCAATGTTCTGCACTAGTCCGTGCTCAGTGAAGGTTGTCACCGAGCATCAGTGCCTCCTAATCGGCATCTGACATCTAGTGACGTTAGGAGCACACCCCGCCGTACTTACCTTTTCTTTGCGGCATCTTTACACCTTCAGCCTCGAATCTTTACGTCCTCTTTACGCCCCCATTTACCCCCAACTAACAAATGCCGAAACTCCATTGTTTCTGTACATCTTCCTGAATACTCCCCCTAACTGTTCTTTCATCGCGTAAAGTTTCTTTCCATGAACGAAACCTCCGTCATCATCGTGGGCACCGGCCTCGCCGGCATGGTCGCCGGCTACGAGGCCCTCAAAGGTGGCAAGCACGTCATCTTCCTTGAACAAGAAAACCGCAATAACCTCGGCGGGCAGGCTTTTTGGTCACTCGGCGGGCTGTTCTATGTCAATTCTCCCGAACAATCCATGATGCGGGTCAAGGACTCCGAAGAGTTGGCGTGGCGGGACTGGACCAACTCAGCCGATTATGACCCAGTGACCGAGGAGGACCGTCACGACTATTGGGGTGAGAAATGGGGACGCGAATACGTGCGCTTCGCCGCCAATGAAAAGCGCTCCTATCTCAAAGGCCTAGGCCTCAACGTCCTGCCCACCATCGGATGGGCAGAGCGCGGCTCCGGGGATGCCTCCGGCCACGGCAACTCCGTGCCGCGCTTCCACCTCACCTGGGGCACGGGCCCAGAGGTCGTGCGCGTCTTCCGTGAGCCGCTCCTTAATGCAGAAGAAAAAGGCCAGGTAGAGTTCCATTTCCGCCACCGCGTGGATGAGCTCGTCGTCGAGAACGACGAGGCGGGTCGTCCGCGTGTGGTGGGCGTGCGCGGCAGCGTCCTCTCCCCCACCAATCAGGTACGTGGCGAGGCCAGCCCGAGGGACGTCGTCAAGCACTTTGAACTGCGCGGCTCCGCCGTGGTGATTGCCACCGGCGGCATCGGCGGCAATCTGGAGAAGGTACGCAAGATGTGGCCCACTGAGCGCTGGGGCGAATGCCCGAAGGAGCTGGTCACGGGTGTTCCCGCGCATGTCGACGGCCGCGGCATCGACATCGCCCAGCAGGCCGGCGCCTCCGTGGTCAACACCGACCGCATGTGGGCCTACACCGAGGGCATGACCAACTGGAACTCCATTTGGCCCGGCCACGGCATCCGCATCATCCCTGGGCCCTCGGCGCTGTGGATCGACGCCGAAGGCAACCGCCTGCCCACCACCCTCTTCCCCGGCACCGATAACCTGGCCGCACTCGCCCACATTGGCCAGACCGGCCACGGCTATTCCTGGTTCGTGCTCAACAAGGCCATCGTGGACAAGGAATTCATCTTCTCCGGCTCGGAGCAGAACCCGGATCTGACGGATAAGGAATTCAAGAAGCTCGCCGGCAAGCTGGGCCCCGGCACGCACGTGGCCGTCAAGGCCTTCATGGACAACGGTATCGACTGGGTCGTAAAAGACAACCTGGAGGATCTCGTCGCCGGAATGAACGACATCTCTCCGGAGGGCTCCCCCACCATTGATGTGGCCCAACTTCGAAAAGTCCTGGAAGACCGCGATTCTCAGCTTGATAATCCCTTCAGCAAGGACACCCAAGTCAACTACCTGCGCGTGGCCCGCGGCTTCTTGGGTGACAAGCTCATCCGCGTGGCTCCCCCGCACCGCATCCTCGATGAATCCAAGGGCCCGCTCATCGCGGTGCGTTTGAAATTCCTGACCCGAAAGACGCTGGGTGGCCTGGAGACCAACCTCGATGGCCAGTGCCTCAACCCCGACGGCACGGTACTCCCCGGCCTTTACGCCTGCGGTGAGGCCTCCGGTTTCGGCGGTGGCGGCATGCACGGCAAGAATGCGCTGGAAGGCACCTTCCTCGGCGGATGCATCCACTCGGGCAAGCGCGTGGGCGAAGCGTTGGCGCGCGGCTAGCACGGTTTTCTAATACTGTCGGTCACTATGAACCTCGCTAGGAACGTCCGCATCGACGTGGAGAATCCCTTCTTCACCACGTCCCGCTTCGTCGCCGCCCCCGCGGAACTCACCGTGGGCGAGATGATGATCATCGTCCACGCCGCACTCGGCCTCGAGCCCTCTCATCCGGGAATCCTCGTCGGTGGGGACGATACGCCAATCGACGTCCTCAGCATCATTGACCAGGACTTTTTCGAGACTTTCCGGGAGGTAGCGCACTACCACCCCTCGGACGGCGCATGGAATATCAGCATCAGCGTGGCCGATAGCTCGCGCGTCGTCATGGGCCTTCCCGCGCTTATCGCCGGTGAGGGTCCCGATCTCATGAGTGAGCTCGGAAGTGCCGAGGCGATGTTCAAGGTGGTCCTCGACGTCCAGGCCACCATGGCCTACATGGCCGTGCCCACGGATAGTATGGAGCGCATCTTCGCGCTCTTCCCCAACTACACACTGGACCAAATCCACCAACGCCTCACCACGTTCTTCCCGCCAGCAGTGGCGCAGCGCCTGGCCACCATGGGCACGGAGGCCGCCAACCTCGAGGGCGGCACCAAGCCCGCGCTGCCTGGGGATCTCCCGCTCGATCCCTTCCGCTCCACCCCCTTCGAAGACATCCCCGTGCCCTCCCCGGAGCTGCTGGAGCAATGGCGCGCGGACATCCACGAGGCCTACCCGGAGCTGCGCCCCGACTATGAGCTGCCGGCGCTTGACGACGCCACCGCCGCCCACGTAGGCCAGCGCATACGCGAATACCTCGAGGTCATCGAGGAATTTCCGCGTCTCACCGGGGCCGGCTACCTCAAGCAGGCGGCCGTCGCGCGCCTCAAGGAGGGACTGAATAGCCCCAATGATTTTGATGAGGTCAAGCGCGAGGACTACCACCAGCCGTTGCTGAACTTGCGGGGTTTCTTGACGGACTTGGATTGGATCAAGACCACGACGACGGATATCAAGCTCACCAAATATGGCCGCAAGGCCATGAGCGATCCGCTCTGGGCAACGCAGGTCGTCCTGAACAACATCCCCTATGCCTACGCCGAACCGGAGGGCATTCCTCAACTGTCCTTCGAACTAGTCCATTTATTCCGCGGCGAGTGGGAGTTCAACCCGGAATACGACTACACGCACGCCATCACCCGCGACCTGCTGTTCACGCTGGGCGTCCTTGAGGATGATTCCACGTTTCCCATGATTACCGATGGCTGCGAGGGCTTCCTCGGCGCGATCATCACCAAGGTGCGCGAGGAGCTGAACCAAGAGCTGGATTAGCTCCAAGCCGCGACCATGTAGACGACACTCATAACACTGCTCCCTGGTGTTGTTCGGCGGTGAGGTGGGATTGTTGCGCACTAAATCCGCCTAGGTCAGGAAGGCGTCCTGCAAAAGGCATCTGGTAAAAGGCATCTTTGGGTCTAAAAACGCCATCTGCACTGAGTAAATGGCGTTTTTGGTCGCGAAAACGCCATTTGACTGATGCCTTTTGTAAGACGCCTTTTGTCAGTTGCCTCCTGCATGTCAATGGAGGCACGCAGACGTTGCGCGCTGCGAGGGGAGTGACGAAGGTACACGCCTAGGCGCAAAACTGCCCTAACTGACAATTTTCCCCACGATCCTTCGCTGGAAGGGCGCTGGTTTCGTCAACTAGGGCAGTTGCGGCCGCCATCTAACGGAGCCACGTTGGTTTTACTTCACCACCAGGTTGACCATGCGGCCCGGGACGTAAATCTCCTTGACCACGTTCTTGCCGGCGGTCAGCTCGGCGATGCGCTCATCGCTCTTTGCCACGCCCACGACGGTGGCTTGGTCGGCATCGGCGGGCACCATGACGCGGGCCTTGACCTTGCCGTTGATCTGTACCGGAACCTCAATCTCATCGTCGACGAGGTACTTCTCATCGAACTCCGGGAAGGACTCGTAAGTAATGGTCTCCTCGTGACCGAAGCGCTTCCACAGCTCCTCCGCAATGTGCGGGGCAACAGGGGAGACCAGCTGCGCTACCGGCTCAACGGCCGCGCGCGGCGCTCCCTTCGGGTAGGTCTTGGTCAGGTAGTTGACGTACTCGATGAGCTTGGCCACGACGGTGTTGAGGCGCAGGTTCTCATAGTCGTCACGCACGCCGGCGATGGTGCGGTTGAGCTGCTTCAGGTCATCGTCGGAAAGCGCGGCGTCCGTCGTGGACAGCTCGCCGGAGTTCTCATCGATAGCCAAGCGCCACAGGCGCTGCAGGAAGCGCTGCGCGCCCACCACGTCCTTGGTCGCCCACGGGCGGGAGGTATCCAGCGGGCCCATGGACATCTCGTACACGCGCAGGGTATCGGCACCATAGTCGTTGCAGATGTCATCCGGGGCCACGGCATTCTTCAGGGACTTGCCCATCTTGCCGTACTCCTGGTTGACCTTCTCATCCCCGTAGTAGAACGCGCCATCGCGTTCTACTACCTCGGCGGCCGGGACGTAGACACCGCGGGAATCCGTGTACGCGTAGGCCTGGATGTAGCCCTGGTTGTACAGGCGGCGGTAGGGCTCCTTGGAGCTTACAAAGCCCAGGTCAAAGAGCACCTTGTGCCAGAAGCGCGAGTAGAGCAGGTGCAGCACAGCGTGCTCAACGCCACCGACGTAGAGGTCAACGCCGCCCGGATCGTTGGCGCCGTGCTCTTCTGTACGCGGGCCCGTCCAGTAGCGCTCATTCTCCAGATCGCAGAAGACTTCATCGTTCGTCGGATCGATGTAGCGCAGCTGGTACCAGGACGAACCTGCCCACTGCGGCATGACGTTGGTGTCGCGGTAGTACGTCTTGGGGCCATCCCCAAGACCCAGGTCCAGCTCCACCTCAACCCACTCGCGGGCCTTGGCCAGCGGCGGCTGCGGGGAGGAATCGGCATCATCCGGATCGAAGGCCACCGGCTTGTAATCTTCCACCTCAGGCAGCTCGATGGGCAACATCGACTCCGGCAGCGGGTAGGCCTGGCCGGCCTCGTCGTAGACGATGGGGAAGGGCTCGCCCCAGTAGCGCTGGCGGGCAAACAGCCAGTCACGCAGCTTGTACTGGATCTTCTCGCGGCCTACTCCTTGTTCCTCCAGCCACGGAATGATGGCGGCGATGGCCTCATCCTTGGACATACCGTTGATGTCCAGGGAATCGTTGGCGGAGTTTACGGCCTTGCCGGACTCCGTGTACGCCTCCTTGGTGATGTCGCCGCCAGCAACCACTTCAGTAATCGGCAGCCCAAAGACCGTGGCGAACTCATAGTCACGCGTATCGTGCGCCGGGACCGCCATGATGGCGCCGGTGCCGTAGCCGGTCAGGACGTAGTCTGCGATGAAGATCGGCACCTGCTTGCCGTTGACCGGGTTGGTGGCATAGGTACCCAGGAAGACACCGGTCTTTTCCTTGTTCTCCTGGCGCTCCAGGTCGGACTTCGCGGCGATGGACGCGCGGTAGGCCTCCACGGCCTCCTTCGGATCATCATGACCGAAGGTCCAGCGCTCATCCACATCATCGTCATAAGGGATGGGGGAGAGGAGGGCGTCGACAAGCTCGTGCTCCGGGGCCAGCACCACGTACTCCGCACCGAAGAGAGTATCCGGGCGGGTGGTGAAGACGTCGATGTTGTAACCCTCGGCGTGGAAGCTGACCTCTGCACCACGGGAGCGGCCAATCCAGTTACGCTGCATGGACTTGACCTTCTCCGGCCAATCCAGAAGCTCCAGGTCATCGAGCAGGCGGTCGGAGTAGGCGGTAATGCGCATCATCCACTGACGCAGGTTTTTGCGGAAGACCGGGAAGTTTCCGCGCTCGGACTTGCCCTCCGCGGTGACCTCCTCATTAGCCAGCACCGTGCCCAGGCCCGGGCACCAGTTCACGGTGGAGTTGGACAGGTAAACAAGACGGAATTCGTCGAGCGCGTGGCGCTGCTCTTCCTTGGTGAGATCCGCGTAGTAGCGGCCGTCCTTGGTGGTGCGCTTGCCCACCTCAAGCTCCTTGATGAGCTCAGAGATCGGGCGCGCCTTCTGCTGCTCTTCATCAAACCAGGAGTTATAAATCTGCAGGAAGATCCACTGCGTCCACTTGAAGAAGGAGGGGTCGGTGGACTCCACGGAGCGGCGCGGATCGTGGCCTAAGCCCAGAATGCCCAGCTGGCGGCGCATGTTCTTGATATTCGCCTCCGTCGTGGTGCGCGGGTGCGTACCCGTCTGGATGGCGTACTGCTCCGCCGGCAGGCCGAAGGCGTCATAACCCAACGTGTGCAGGACGTTCTTGCCCAGCATGCGTTGATAACGCGCATAGGTATCCGTAGCGATATAGCCCAGCGGGTGGCCCACGTGAAGGCCTGCGCCCGAAGGGTAGGGGAACATGTCCTGGATGTTCAGCTTCTCCGCGGGAAGTTCCTTACCCTCCTCCGCGAGCGGACCGACTGGGTTCGGCGCGTTGAACGTGCCGTTGTCCTTCCAGTACTGCTGCCAGGCCTTTTCAATCTGCGCGGCGAGCTCCGGCGTGTAGCGGTGGGTGGTGTTATCGCTCGGGTTAGTCATGGTTAGACAGTGTAGTCACCGTACGGACATCACCCCAGTTAGACCCAGCTAGACCGCGTCCTTTCCCGCAGAGCGGCGGCACTTAGTTAGCCTGTGCCGTTGCTTCAATCCGTTCAAGGCGCTTGCGCAAATCCACGATGACATCGGTCTTGTTGTAGAAGATATCGACGACAGAGCCCTCTTCATCAAAGGGCGGCTGGAAAATTTCCTCGTAGGCCACGCCACCGTTGTGAACCAGCACGTCCACCAGCATCTTGATGAAGCGGATTTGGGCGGCGCTGAACGAAGTGTTGCTGAGAAGGTCCGCAAATTGCTCCTGGACTGCAGCTTCATCAAGACCTACCAAGCGGCGAATGAAGGCAGGAATACTGTCTCCACCCATGCGTTCCCGCAGCTTGTCAATGCTTTCCTCGAAGCCCACGCTTCCCCCGCCAGCCTGAGCCACCATGGCTTCCAACGCGGCAACATCCTCTGCGTTAAGCGCACGTGCACTACGCAACTTGATCATCGCGAGATCGTTGTCGTGTTCCTGCAGCACATCACGCAGCTGTTGTTCGGCCTGAGAGGGGTAAGAGCCTGTTCCGGGCAGCCGCCCAGGCATCTCATCATCGATCGTGAGTTCACCCATCTCATCTTGGATGTCGAGGGTCACGGCGTTGCGCTTTCCCTTGGGCACGAACTGGATGAGCGAACGCATGCCGATGCGGATGGTCTCGAGGTCCTCGACCGTAACGTTCTTCCACCACTCCGGATCCAGCGCGCGCTCGAGGAAGGACCGCCGCTCGGCCACCATGGGGATGGTGGAGCTCACGGCCATGAGATCATTCGCCATACCCTCCACGCGTTGGCGCATTGCCGCAAACTCGGGGCTGTGGTCGAGCAACCCCACTTGGAGCTTCAGAATCACCAGATCAAAGCGCTTAGCTGTCTCTGGTTCCTTCATTGTGTTCAGCGGCAGGTGTGCGAGATGGCGGCGCAGCTGCTCAGCCTTTTCCTCATTCACGTCGTCCCAGGCGGAGCGCTCGCGGTAGCGCATCAGGGTTTCTTTGTCGCCGGGCCGGACCATGATGTGGCCTAGCGGCACAGACGCCGTTGAGGCGTGGAGGGAGTCGGCAAGCTCGGCGCGCAGTTCTGGGGCATCGGAGTGCTTGTCCAGCTGCGCGAGCAATCCCACGCGGGCATCAAAAAGCTTTTCCGACAGCGATCGCGGGCGTCCCGTGGCCGAATCACGGGCTTCACCCTTGTAGAACTCATCCACGTTGCCGCAGAAGTCGAAGATGAGGAAGTGCGTCTTGTCCATCCCCGGCCCGAAGAGGTCCGGGCGCAATCGCGTCCCTCGGCCCACCATCTGCCAGAACTTGGTGGGGGAGTAGATGGGTTTGAAGAAGACGAGGTTAACCACCTCGGGTACGTCGACGCCAGTGTCCAGCATGTCCACGGAAATCGCGATGTTGACGTCCCCGTCCGGATTTGCAAACTCGTCTAAGGCCGACTGCGCATACTTTGTGTGCGTGGTGATCACGGAGGCACCAGTGCGCGAATACTCCGGGAACGTCGCGTCAAAGACTTCCTTGATAAGTTCCGCGTGGCGTTGGGTCCGGGCGAAGATGATGGTCTTTCCCAATTGGTCGCCGCCCACGCGAATCCCGTTCTCCACTACGGTTTTCAACACCTTGCGTATGGTGTCCTTGTTGAACAGGTAGCGGTTGATCTCCGCTGAAGAAATCTGTCCGGGCGGATCTAGGCGCCCACCGTCCTCGTCGGTACCCCAATCGGACGTGTCCCACGCCAGCTGCTCCTCGGGGGAAAGCTCGTCATAGGACATACCCCGGCGCAGGAAGAGTGAGTCCTGCCGAGCCGTCTTGAAGGGAACGAGGTTTCCGTCTGCCACAGCTTCATCGAGGCCGTACTCGAAGGACGGGGTTTTATCCTCCATCTCAAAGAGCGCATATGTGTCATGGTCGATTTCGCTCTTCGGCGTCGCCGTCAGCCCCACCACGTAGGCATCGAAGTACTCCAAGATGCGCTTGAAGCGGTTGTACACGGAGCGATGGGCCTCATCCACGATGATGAGGTCAAAGTCGAACGGCCCAAACTTGGCCGGCTTGTCTCCGTCATCCCCAATCAGGTTCATCATGGTGTTGTAGGTAGTGACGTACACATCACCTACCTGCTCAGGATTTTTGATGAGGTTCACGGGCGTGGACTCCGCGTACATGCTCACAAAGGCCTTGTGCGCCTGATTGACCAAGGCAGTGCGGTCCGCCAGGAACAGCACCTTGCCCACCCAGCCGGCCTGGCGCAACAGCTTGGCGGTGGCCACGGCCACACGCGTCTTACCAGTTCCCGTCGCCATGACCAGCAATGCTTGGCGACGCCTCCGCCTCTCCAACGTCTCCGTCACCGCACGGATGGCCTCGAGCTGATACGTGCGGGCGCCGCCGCCAGCAATCTCCGTATCGACCGCCGTCTCACTCAATAGGGCACGCATGGTGCGCCGCCCGATCATGCGTCGCAATTGCTGCGCGGTGGGGAAACCTTCGACCTCTCGGGCGGGATAGCCCACACCGGAGCCAGGAAGGTTAGCGGCATCATCGATCAGGTCAATGTGATAGCCGTTGGTACACAACATGACCGGCCGTGTGCCGTATTCGCGCTCGATGCAGTCCGCGTACAGCTTCACCTGTTGAGCGCCCACGCTCATAGACTCCATCGATTTCTTCGCTTCGATGACGGCCAGCGGTGTGCGGTCATCATCCCACAAGACATAATCTGCGTAGCCAACGCCGGAGGGATTGGGCATGCCGCGCAGCTCGAGCTCTCGAGTGATTGAATCATCACTAAACCCTGCTGCTTCGAGCATCGGGTCAATGAGCTGTCGGCGGGTCTCGGCCTCGCTGATCGCCAAAGGCGCAGCCGACGGTGCTGCCACCCCGGCGCGCTCTGCAGCGGCTGCTTGTTGCTCAGCCAACTGCTCCTGGAGGGCCTCAATCTTGGCAGCAAGTTCGTCTTTCACCTGCCGTGCAGCTTCGCGCTCCGCTTCGGCTTGCTCCTGGGCATCGGCGATCTCCGCCTTCGCCTTAATCTCCGTGCTCCGCCGCTTGAGCTCGAACTGGGCAGCCTCACGAAGGCGCTTCTCCTCCGCTTGACGTGCTGCTTCCTGGGCTTCGTTGAGCAGCAGCCGGTTCTTCTTTAGCTCCTCATCTTTCTGTTCCAGCTTTTTGAGGTACGCGGCGGTCTGCGCTTGGGAGCGCCCAGCAACGTGAATGCCTGAAGAGTCAGCTGTGGCTTGGCCCAGCAGGTTAGTATCAAAAGCCGCCTGCGGACCCGGTGCGGCCTGAGGGTTGGCCGAGTGGTACCGCACCGCCCAGGCCATGAGGTCATAGAGGTGCGCCGCCGCCTTCCGCGCCCTCTGCGGGGAGGTCGGCGCTTGCTTACCCTCCATGTCATCGGCGTGCGCGGCGTCATTACCGCTCTTACGCAAGATGGTCATCTTGCGCAGCATGGTCTCGTTCTTCACGCACTGAAGGAAACCACGGTCCCTGGTCATCTCCGCCAAGCTGAGATACCGAGTATCACCTAAGCTCCGGAATGCCCAGATGTGGTTCACCACCCGCTCTAGCACCTTGCGCGCATAGAAGCAGGAAATCACGGGGTCCGCATCGACGAACCGCTCTACCTTCAGGCATTCCTCATACGCCGTGGGCCAGACATAACGTACAAAGCTGAAGTTGCTGCGTGCAGGCCCACCTGGCACACCGTTGCGCCCAGCAGTCGGGGGAGTAGTGGTCACCATAGAGTTCTCCAGGGACAAGTTTTCACATCACCAGGGACGTGGTGTCATATCGAATACAGCTTGATTCCAGTAATTCTAAGTCACCGCCCTATACCTAGCTACCAGAATTACTCCGTTCCCGGGTCAATCTCTTCAGCCTCTCTCTTCCCTGACCTATCGCCGTCCTCCCTGGTTAATCACTGCATTCGCCCCTTGTCCTTGCCTAAATACGCCACTAAAATCACCGTTGTCCTGCAGTTCTACAGTTGGCTGTTCCAAGGTCCACCAATCAAAACAAGGACACCAATAAAGAAGGACAAAACACCCGTCCACCGGATGTTCAGACAAGGCAGCTAAAACGATGACCAGTATTTCTTTGCGCGAACTCACCCAGCGTTCTGAGCACATAGTGCGTGCAGTGGCCGCTACGGGTCACAACGTGATCATCACTGACCGCGATCAAGCCATCGTTCGAATTGTCCCCATCTCATCCCCAGATAGCCCCGTGAAGCAGTTAGTGGCTGCCGGAATTTTGAGCCACGCTCCAGAGCCTTATTCACAGCCAGCCGCCACAGCCCCGCAGCCAAGGCACACAGACAATCTGCGTCCTGGAACCGACATTATTTCGCTACTGGACCGTGACGACCGCTTGTGATGGCTTATGTGGATGGCTCGTTGCATGACCCCATCCAGATGCGCCGACAGACTATCCACGCCGAGCCTTCTGCGCCGCTTCCTTGCGGACGTTCTTAAAAATCTGCGTAATGTCAACAGCGCCGTCAGTTTTATCTAGAGTATCTACGTCATAGGCACCAGCACGCTGGGTCTCAGACGCCAGCTCTCGCAGTGCTTTGCGGCGTTCACTCCGCAGCCCATCCCGGTACCGCAATAGGTCAACGAGCCGAACTCTCCTATGCCTTCCACCGGTAGTGCACTCAAATGCTATCGATCCATCCTCAAGCTTCTTCACCAGAGTCGGCCTACTAATGCCCAGGAAATCTGCCGCTTGCTGCGTTGTGAGCAACTGGTCTACGGGCGCAACAGTCACGGTCTTTCCTTGCTGCATCGCGTGAACTGCGTCTAACAACACGCTCAATGCCTCCTCGGGCAGATCTACCGCCTGCCCGTCGGGCCCCACTAGCGCAGTAGGTCCCGACTGCTGCTCTAAAACCTGCTCAATTTCATGCTGCGGCATGCATCGTTTCTTCAAGGCAGCAAGCCAACAAACAAGCAAATCCATAAAAATAATTTTGATTACTAATAACCAAGACTTCAGACACAATCTTGGGCTATAACTACAAGGTCACTATTTCTCTTCTCTGAAAGTTGAACTCTCTCATGACATATTCTCGGCTCGGCCTTGGCGTATCCATTGCCGTTTCGCTCTCTTTGGTTTCTGTCCCTTCCGCTACTGCTCTCGATGCTCAGCTGGACACTCGCAACGGCAAAGAGATTTGTGTGGTCTCCCTCGACTCCGCGGAAAAGGAAATCTCTAAAAAGTACTTCGCTGCGAAACTCGAGGAACAAACCAAACTGCAGAACCGCATGCGCCAGGACTTCCCACAGTATGCGGACAGCTTTGCCCGCCTAGACTCCGCCCCTCAGACCCACAACATGCTAAGTTTCTGGTCTCTCAGCCGCTTTGCGCTCCCCACTGAGGCTGAGCTTGTGGCTCAGGGCTACGACCGCTTGGACGCTTCCTACCTCGTATTCACCAATTCTGACACTGAGGCCGAATACAAGGAATGGGCGGCCAACGGATATCCCTTCAATTGGGAAGTGGCGCGCAATTGGACTCCCAGCGAACTCGCTGAGTATCCCTACGGCGATCTCCCCGTAGTGAACTCACAGAACGGTGAAGTCGAGGATTCTGCCATGGATCTTCGGGCACAGGTGCCCTCGTACTCCACAGGTCTACAGGCTGGTTTCCCCACTACTTCTCAAAAGCTGACCAACCTCATGAAGCCAGGGGAGCTTCGTCTGCAACCTCTCGAGGATGAATTCGAAGCCGTAGCAGGCCTCGAAGTCATGGGCTTTACCTTGCCCTTCAGCTCCACTGTCACCCTTGCTGGTGCTTGCGAAAACGCCTACCTCGCGAAGGAACAGTCCGAAGCTGAGGCCTCTACTACGCCGCCGACCTCTGAACCAGTTCCGTCCACTAGCACAACCACGGCACCGACCACTTCCGTTGTGCCTCCTTCTTCGACGAAACCAACCACAACCCGTCCGGCTAAGACCACCCCGGCAGCTACTCCTACCGCACCCGCGAAGCCGACCACGGCAAAGCCAACTACAACCAAGCCCAAGCCGACCACGACCAAGTCCACCTCTGCGCCGACATCCACCGCGCCCGCAAAGCCGACCACAACCACTCCAGCACCGAAGCCCAACAAGACCAATGACAGCGGTTCCTCAACTGGCGGAATCATCGCCATCGTCTTGGCAATTCTTGCCGCCGCAGGTATTGGTGTTGTGGCCTTCCTGCCGCAACTAGGGTTCAAGCTCCCTTTCTAGAGATTGGCTTCTTAGGTCATCGCCATTAACTCTTTTAAGACAAAAGGGCGGAAATAGTTTCCCTGACCCGACTAATGACAGGCGCCCAGCTCCATTTCGTTGAGCTGGGCGCCTGTCCTTTTTTAAACGCAGCGAAAGGCTGTACTCGCTCCCGCAATCGCAAGAATCCGCCTCTATCTACTCGAAGTAATCCTCGTCCACCTCAACCAGTACCACAGTCCGCTTGACCTGCACGCCCACGCCGTAACGAATCATCAGTTCCGCCAACCTGTCCCCGTCGATTAAAACGACGCGTGACGACACCGCATCCGCATACTCCTGCGCCTTATCCGAAAACGTCGCTGTAGTCAGGAACACCCCTCGATCCGCCTGCGCACCCTGCAGCGCACCCACGAATCCCTGAATAGCCGGTCGGCCGATGCTCTTATCCAACGCATACCGCTTAGCCTGCACGTAAATCCGCGACAAGCCCAGCGCATCCTGGTCAATAATCCCGTCGATTCCACCATCATTGGATAACTGCGTACGCGTGGCCTTGCCCTGCGTTCCGCCATATCCCATAGCCATGAGCAAGTCCAGCACTGCCTGTTCAAAGAACGCCGGCTCATTCTCGTGCAACCGAGTCAGCAGCTCACCAGCCACGAATTCGTTGTTACGAGACACACCGGTTTCCACCTGCTCTACCGGGTCGAGCTCGCTCTCGGTCTCCGGTAAGACGTCTGATTTATCGACTACCTTCTCGTCAACAACCCTGTTTCTCCGACTCGGACCCCGCCAAGTTAATTCCGCTTCTGTACCTGCAATCTCGCCCCGCAGCTGCTTCTCCGTCATTCCCTCTGGATAACGCGCCAGTAGTTCACGGCCGAAATCAGTGATGTGGAAGCGTGCACGCGCCGGTGAGGTGATCGCGTTCGCCTTCTTGAGGAATGTCAACGCCCATCCAATACGGTTTTCATAGAGCGGCTGCCCCGATGCAATGGTCTCAAGGCGTTCCTCATCCGTGATGCCAACGCGCACCGCAGTAGCCTCGATGAGCACGCTACGCTTAAACACCTCCCCATCCACCGCCAACACCTGAAGCACAGGAACCATGTATCCGGGCCATTTCAAAATCGCCATTAGAGTCCTCCTTGGAATGCGCGAGTGGATAGGGAAAGCCTTAGGTCCTCCAAAAGCAATCGCTTTTGGTGAAGAAGCTCTCTCACCGAACCAAAAAGCATTAGGAGACTCGACAGCCTCGCTTGTTCACCAGTACTTAATTGCGGGACAAGAACCTGCAAGAAGGCCGATTGGGTAATGTTTTTCATACTTCCTCCACTCCCACTAGCCTTCGCACTGATGCGTGAGCGAACTACAGCGTTTTGGAGAATACCGACGATGACGGCAGCTTGAGCTCCCTGAGCCAAATTCAGCCGCCATAGTTTGTCAGGTAAATACAGGTTTTGCACTTCATCCACTACAAGAGCGGAGGCACCAACAAGTTCCGCTGTATTCGCCCGGCTCACCAAGACATCGCCTTTTTGGACTCGGTGCGCATCAGCTGGGGTGTAATCATCAGGTAGAGGCTTAGATTCGCCTGGTTCGAAGATTCCTGATGTCACTGCACTGATCTTTAAAACTCGATTGCACACTTCATCCGTAGAAGCCTCTTTCACGCTTTTTCCTGATTGAATAGAATCCACATATGTTTTGAGCGGAACCTGAGGACTGCGCCGAAGCACCTCATCCAACCGCGAATGTTGAACTTTCTGCAGAACCGACAATTCAGAGTCGACTTTTTCAATTAGAGCGCCCATTTCATCCAAAATCGCCGCGATGCGGCGCTGCTCTTCGAGGGGAGGGAGCGGAATTTGAATCGATTGAAATGCTTCTTTTGTCAATGAGCGTCTGCGAGCTGTCGTTCCTCGAAGACGAAGTTTGTACTGTGCGACTGCAGAATCAGATCGAAGGTATTTTCGCAGATACTCCATGTCGACACGCTGCTCATCCAAGAGTTTCCAGACACCATATGCTGGACTGACAATCCCAGCTTCACAAATTGTCTGAAAATCGATAACGGCTTCATCAATGGGGAAACCCACCACCAATTGACCTTTATCTATTATTTTATAGTTCGAAAGATCGGCCCCAGCTATTCGCTTTTTAAAGCGAGAAGATTGAAATACCAACCCATCATCACGAGTAATTGACAAAACAGGATACTTATCCTGCCCGGCGCGCTTAGATCTAACAGGCGCGATCAAACTACCCAACGGCACAAATCTAACCATGCTATTTCCCCTCGCTGAGCATGGCCTTGAGGTTGGCAAGGCCTTGGGTAATGTCGCGGTCGAGTTCTTCGATTTCGGCGATGATGTCCATGGGGTCACGGGTTTCTTGTACTTCGAGGACGATCTCCTTGTAGCGGTTCATGGAGAGGTCGTAGTCGGCTTGGGCGATCTCCTCCTTGGGCACGGTGAAGGAGTAGTCCGTGCGGGCGCGCTCACGCTCGGCGGTGGTGCGGGAGTGCCAACGGGCAACAACGTCTGGAAGGTTGTTGAGCTTCAGCTGCTCGTCGGTGAGGGTGACGGGAGTGGGGTCGTCGGCACGCGCGGGATCGCTTAAGTCCTGGATGTGGGAGGTAGGGGAGGGGCCGAGCAAGGGGCGCTCGAGAAGCGGAGTGCGCTTGTCATCCAGGGAGTAGCCATCCGCCGTGACGTCATAGAACCACACCTCGTCGGTGCCGCCGGAATCCGTCCGGGTGAAGCATAGGACCGCGGTGGACACGCCCGAGTAGGGCTTGAATACGCCGGAGGGAAGTTTGATGACAGCATCCAAGCGCTGATCCTCAACCAAGGTTTTGCGAAGGGCCTTGTGCGCCTTGGTGGAGCCGAAAAGGACGCCTTCGGGGACAATCACTGCGGCGCGGCCGCCCGGCTTGAGCAGCTGCAGGAAGCGGTGGACAAAGAGGATCTCCGTCTTCTTGGCCGTGGTCACGGACTTGAGCTTGGGATCGATGGAGTCCTTATCCAGGCTGCCCGCGAAAGGCGGGTTGGCCAGGACAAGGTCGAAATCGCCAAAACTCGTGGGTAGCTTCTGCAAGGAATCGTGGTGCGAAATGTTGGGCTCTTCAAAACCGTGCATGAACATGTTCATCGCCGCGATGCGCACCATGGTTTTGTCAAAGTCGAAGCCCGTCAGGCCCTCTTCGGTGAACTTAGTGCGCGTGTCCTTGTTGTAGAGGTCTTCGCGGTGATGCTGAGCAACCCAATCGTTGGCGGCCACCAGGAAGCCTGCGGTGCCACAGGCCGGGTCAATGATCCGCTGCGATGGCGTCGGCTCCATGAGCGCAACGAGGAGTTCGATGATGTGGCTCGGTGTGCGGAACTGACCATTCGTGCCCGAGGTAGACAGCTTGTCCAGCATGTACTCATACAAGTCGCCCTTCATGTCCTTGTTCGGAAAGCGCAACTGGTCAATGAGCTCCATGACTCGCGAGAGCGTGGCCTCAGATTCAATCTCGAAGGAGGCGTTAGCCATGTGCTCCTGGAAGCCGGTGCCGCCCATCTCCTTGAGGAAGGGGAAGACCTTGGTGATGATGGTGGCCTTCCGGCGGGCGATGTCACGGTCCTCGATGAGATTGCGCCACCGCAGATCCTGTTGGCTGGCATCAAAGATGTCTTCCGTCGCGGTGGGATCTCCTAACGCCCGGCGCTTATCAATCTGGACCTGACGCTCGTCCAAATCCTTGATGAAGAGCAGGTAGGTGAACTGCTCAATGACGGAAACGGGGTTAGAAATGCCGCCGGACCAGAAGGTGTCCCAGATGCGGTCGACATTATTTTTGAGTGCGCCGGTAATCATGTAATTCAGCGTAACTGCTGAGTCCGACATGCTGGCGATGAGGCCGCGGTGGGACGGATGCCGCACACCTTCGTGCCGGCCTTTAGCGGCTGCTGCGCGCCCTTGACCTTAAGGGTTTTGGTGATGGTGACCGTGTCGCCGTCAGCAAGCGCGTTGCCCACGGAGTCGACGATGGTCAGGGCAGCAGCGTTGTGCCTGCAGTATCAGTCATAAGGAACAGTCTATCCCGCGTGCCGCAAAAAGATGATCCTTCTCTCATTTCTTTGATTGATACCCCGGTGGGGTATAGGCTTGGGTCAACACAATCGGACCCATTCGGAAGACTTATGAAACGCCTCATTTCTCTTGCTGCTGCCTGCGCCGCAGCCATCACCCTGTCCTCTTGCTCTACTGACAGCCCCGTACCGAGTGAAGCCTCGAAGGGCGACGCTGCCGCCACTGACATCCAGCAGGTACCCGCCGAGGAGATCCTCGCCGAGTTCGATCTCGAAGGGTTGGATGGCCCGGAGATCATCGACAAACTGGACCACATGCCCAAGGAGGAGCGCAATAGCGATCTTCACGCATCCGTGCGCCCGAACGAGCTCATCCTCGCTACTGAACAGGGTCAGGCCTCCCTGCCGCTGCCGGAGGACAAGTTCTACCTCTCTATTGCGCCGTACCTCTCCCGTACGCACGACTGCTTCAACCACTCCCTGACCACCTGCACCGGTGAGCTCAGCCAGGAAGACATCCACGTCACCATCACGGATGACGAAGGAAATGAGCTAGTCAACGAAGACACCACGACGTTCGACAACGGCTTCATTGGCTACTGGCTGCCGGCCGACAAGAAGGGCACCATCACCATCGAGCAGGACGGCAAGACCGGCGAGGTTCCCCTGGATACCTCTGACGAAGGCGGTACCTGCGTGACCACGCTGCAGATGGCATAATCTGCCCATTCACTCACCACGGTGAATCCCACCTCCTGGGGTTCACCGTTTGTCGTTTTATGGTGTCCACGCAGTGCTTGCCGACGTCAACAGTGTTCTGGGCAAGTCCCCATACGGCCACTCCCTGAAGAATTCTCCGAGCAGGCAATTGACCACAACAAGTCCGCTGGTGTCGTCAACTCTGTTCCTTTTAGCCACGCCACCCCGTCGGCGCCGGCTTCTTGGGCGCAGGCGTTGTGGCTGCCCTGCTCGGCGCCATCGCCGCATTCCTGCAGTCTGTCGGCGTGGTCAAGGCTGACTTCTCCGCTCTGCAGAAGATGTTCCGCTAAGCACTACAGCACTATGCACTAAAGGATGCGCTGAGCATTCAGCCCCCCACGTCGGCCCTCCGCTTCGGAAGCGGAGGGCCGACTGCGCTTACTGGGAGGACTCCTCTAGGCAGTCATACAGGAAGTCCATCAAGGTCGTAGCGTCATCGGATCGGAACAGTTCATCGAGGGCAAGGTTGAATTCCAGCCTTCTCGCATTAGGGGTATTAAGTGCTGCGTAGCCATTGCTCATCAAGAGGCCTGACGCCACAAGCCGTGCGGTTCGCTTGTTTCCATCGAAGTAAAACTGGCTACGCGTGGCAGAGCAGAAATAGGCCAACGCTTGCTCGACTGGGTTTTCAAGCCCTTGGAGGGACACCAGCAAATCGGCATGGGCTTCACCCAATTCATCAGCAGGGTCGAAAGGGATGAACCCGCCATCCATGAGCCGCACTCCACCGCCATCTCCCTCCACGTGCCCTTCACCACGGAAAAGACCAGCGTCCAGGGCCTCGTTCCTTGCAAGCACGGCATGGAGTGCATCACTGATGCCTTTGTCCACCGCGAATTCTTGTTGGCTAACCAGCTCATGGAGCAAGTTGAAAGCCTCCGACAAGTCCAAGATCTGTTGCTGTTCAGCAAGTGCTTTCCCACCCACAGTGACGCCATCGAGCAACGTACGGACTTCTGGGAGGGTAAACGTGTTTCCTTCCAGCGCGGCAGCGTTCCACACCAAGTCAGGAAGTTGCTTGGTTAATCGAAATAACGCACGGTCAGTCCCTAACTCCGAAACATGCGGCCGCTCATGGTGCTCCCAGCTCACTCGGCTCGTTGCCCTTCTCATCACCTATGCCCCTCCGATGTAGTTTTCTGCGCACACATCAATGGCAAGCTGATGCGGTGATACGTAGTGTATTCCGGCTTCATTAGTTGCGCCGGTGAGCTCTTCACCAGCGACAGACACGAGGGTGATTCCTCCGGATACGGGCTCAGAACTGGCACGGATCCGAGTGGGCAATGAAGACACGATGTCTGCTGGATTTGTGCACCAGATCAATGTTGATTGAGGTTCTTCTTCACCTGCGATCTGCCCCGCGACTCGTTGCGCTGCAAAAGCACCCGACATCGCCCAAGTTTGCCCACTCGCATCAACCGCTGAAGCAATCGTTATGGGATTTGACGGTAAGAAGTGGAGAGCCCCGTGGCGACCATATGGGTTGGAGGCCCACGCGGCCCGTTCCATGAGAGCCTGGTAGCTGCCACCGACGGCCGCAGCGTCACCCCACTGCACAAAGCGGTCAATCCAGGCTTTAACGTCTGGTTCTTCGCTGCTGAGCTCCCCCAGGAGAACTCGGGCGGCTGTCGCGGCGGCGGCATCGCTCATGCGGTGCACCTGTACGGAAACCTCGTATCCGAGCACGCGCATTACCTTGTCCAACCCGGCCAAACTCGGTTGAGCTGCCCCACGCAACCACAGATTGAGCGTATTTCGTGACACTCCCGAGCGCCGCGAGATTTCACTAAGGCTCAGCGGGCTTTTCTTGAGGAGTTGTAGTGCGTCCATAGCCCCACTATAGCCATCTGTCCTATCTTTAGGACACCTGTCCTGCACATAGGACAACAAGGCCGTCTACCAGCAACATGGCAACCGCACCCCGCTGTGTCCTATGATGAGGCAAATGAGCGCGGAGATTTATTCACTTCCCACAACACCTGTGGTCACTACTGACATCGTCGAGCAGGGCCCCCGGATTTCACTGCGCCGGGGCAGCAACATCCTCATGCTGGAGCTGCCCGCTACCTACCCAGAGGCAGACCTGACGGATCCGCGGTGGGTGGTCAAGTCTCATTTCATCGACCGCCCGCACTCAGTGCGCGAATTCGCCACCGAAGAGCCGCTGGAAGTCGGCATCCCTGGGCCTTTTACCCGCATCGAAGTCACCCTGCGCGATGGCGACGAGGACCTCATCGAGACCGTCACCTTTACCGGCATCACCGATGAGGCGCCGTTTATCGTCTATGACCGCACCACGCTCATCGCGCCGCAGGGCACGCTGGAGGCCGCTGAGCCCCTCGGCATCTGGGCCGGCTGGGAAGCGGGCCCGCTGCCGGATCAGGTCAGGGTGCCGCAGAGGGAGCCGGTGGACGTCGCCAAGCACGGCGATTTCGAGTGGGACTTTGACGTCGCCATCCTGCCCAACGCCCGGGGCCTCGACAACGAGCCCGTGTTCACCAAGTCGCCGCGCGTGCACCTCATCGCGGAAGGGGAGTGGCGCATCGATCTCACTTACGCGCCTCTCGGCGGCGAGCAGGAGGAGATTTCGGAGCAGACCTTCGACGCGGGCATCGCCGAGCCTTTCCCGGGCGATCTCTACGAAGACCCGTGGGTGGGCCGGTACAAGGTGTCGCTGTGGCACGACGAGGAGCTTGTCGACGTCCGCTTCATCTCCCTCGCCGAGGGTCTCCACATGCGCGCCACCAACGACGGTCCGCGCGGCATGGACTTCCGCATCATCGACGCCCTCGGCGCGCACTCAGCCTTCAGCTATACGCTTGCCTCCCCGCCAAAGAAGCCCATCGCGCTGGAGAAGGGACTACGCACCCTCGAGGACACCGAGGTCTCTCGCCGCGAGGTCGTGGCCAGTGAAGCCGGCTATGAGCTGGAATTCGACGTCTGGCCCGAGGCTTTGTTCAGCCGCGTCAAGCGCATCGGCTTGGAGCCCACCGAGCACTCCGATAAGCCGGTGATTTTCGCGGGCCAGCTTGATCAAGATGACATGTTCACCGTCCACTCGCCGCGCCCACTCCCGCTGGCCAAGTTCGTCACCATCGATGGCAGGCAGAAGATCAAGGAGCTGGCCCGCACGTCGAAGACGACGCAAGCGGTCACCAGCCTCGCCGTGCCCAATGCCGCGCTGGCCAACGCCGTGCGCAAGCAGCCAACGGCGGAGCTTTTCCTCATGTGGTCCACGCTGTCCTATGAGGACTACCTGGACTCCCTTCCGGCGGAGGAGCGCGCGGCCCACCAGGCCCGCAGCTTGGAGCGGCGCATCGTGGAGTATGAAGCTTCCGCGTCCACCAGCCTGATTTACGCGGCGCTGGCAACCATCCGCAAGTCTCCCTTCGTCAGCCGCGGCCTCCTCGATGCCGATGCCAACATCGTTATCGAACAGAACGCTGAGCCGCCAGCAGAAGTAGTGGGTTGGGCCTGGCCATTGGCTGAACCAACAGTT
Organism: Corynebacterium sp. HMSC056E09; assembly: GCF_001813425.1. Taxonomy (NCBI): domain Bacteria; kingdom Bacillati; phylum Actinomycetota; class Actinomycetes; order Mycobacteriales; family Corynebacteriaceae; genus Corynebacterium; species Corynebacterium sp. HMSC056E09. Next base: position 80,370 of record NZ_KV812492.1, on the reverse strand, counting down.
GCACCGACCCAGCTCACCGCAACCGAGGACGGCTTCGAACTGCCCGCAGACCTCGCTGAGCAGGGCTCATTGCTTGTCGACGTCCGCGAGCTCCGCGCCGACTCTAACCTCGCCGCCCCCGCTCGCCCCTCCAGCGCCTCCATCGTGGTCACGCCGGAAGGCTCACCGGCCGCTCTGGCTTCGAAGGACTGGACCCCGGAGCAGCTCTGGGGCACCTTCCGCGCACTCCACGTGCTCTCCCAGCGCAGCCCCAACCCGAAACTGCAGGCGATGTTCGACAGCACCATCGACCGCCTGCGCGCCCAACCGGAGGCCGCGCTCCACGCCCTGGCGCGCACCGGCGTTAGCGTGAACCAGCAGGCCCGCTCGCTTGCGCGCACGCGCTTGTTCCACTCTCCGCTGGAGCCCACCGCCGAGTCGAGCGCCGATAACTACCTGGATCTTCTGCTCGATCCTTCCGCCAGCGAGAACGCGGAGCTGAACGCCGTGCGCGAATCCGGCGCCGATGGCCTAACCCGCCCGATGCTGCTGAATGCTGCGACCATTCACAGCCCCACACCGCCCGTCGATGACCTGATGGGGGAGGCCGCCCGCGTCGCCGCTCTGCGCGAGTGCTTTGCCAACAACGGCGCACTCGATGCGCTGGGCACCATCGAGCACCTGCGCAAGGACGCCACCGCACTCGCATCCCTGGTGCAAAACGCGGGCGTTGACATGTCCGTCAGCCATACCCTCATCGCGCTGGGCGCCTTTGCCAGCGGAAACACGGCTGATGAGCTCAATGCCGCTGCGTGGATGCCTTACATCTCCTATGCCTTCGCCCTGGCGTCTCGCGCCGCGGCGAACGACATCATCATGGAAAGCCCCCTTCTCAAGGAGGACATGCCCATGCTTGCCGACGTCCTCCCTCTCGCCCCCCGCCTCTTCTTCTACGACCTCGTGACCGCTGAAGCTCTCTTCCGCGATCGCGACGTGTAAGCGCGTGAGGTGTGCCACAATGAGTGAGCATGAAGGTTATCTCCACGAACGTCGCTGTCCGCCGCCCCGAGCCGCACGGGCGACACGAGTACACGGGCATCGATAAGCAGCCGCGCCCCTTCCTGGACTTGGAGGTCCCCGGGCCCGCCTACGGTGACGGCTCCGGCGTGGTGGGGGATTCCATCGGTGACCACGCCCACCACGGCGGCGCCGAGAAAGCCGTCTACGCCTATGCCCGCGAGGAGCTTGACTACTGGGAGGGCACGCTCAACCGCGTTCTGCGTGACGGCTACTTTGGGGAGAACCTCACCACCGAGGGTATTTCCTGGCCGAATATGCTCATCAACCAGCGCATTCAGGTGGGGGAGTGCGTGCTCGAGGTCTCTATCCCGCGCCAGCCTTGCGCTACCTTCTCCGGCTGGATGGACGAGCCCGGCTGGCTCAAGTCCTTCACAGAGCGCGGCGATTGCGGCTCTTACCTGCGCATCATCGAGCCGGGCCGCATCAATCCCGGCGATGAGATCACCCTCATCAGCCGCCCCGACCATGGCATCACCATGGGCATGGCCTTCGCCGCCAAGATGGGGGACAAGGACCTAGCCCGGCGCGTCGTCGACGCCGGCTGCCTCGCCCCCGTTCACCACGATCAGCTGGTTAAGCGTCTGCAGCCCCGCGGTTAGCTAGCCATTCATAGGTTGTCGCTTGTGAACCGCGCGTGCCATCCATACGCACGAATCGTGCCTTCACCAGTGACTTCAGCGCATATCGGACCTGCGCTCGAGTAAGGTTTGTGGCTGTTTCTATTTCGCCGATAGACAGCGGTTGTGCCGCCGTACGCAGCGCCTCCGCTACGCGCGGGGCGTTAACACCCAGGCGTTCCAAGGTCACTGGTGCATCCACTCGTCGTTCCGGGCCGGTGCCTGATTCCTCCTTGCGTAGTGGCTCCCAGATACGGGCCTCTCCACGAGTGTCCGGCCGCCACATTTTCACCGTAAATTGCACGCCAGAATCTATCAGGTCAGGCTCCGGTAGTCCTTGCTCTCGCGCGGCATCCAGCATGAGCTGCACGCCGCCGCCTTCGCCCTCAATAACAAAAGAGCCATCGTCTGCTTTGAGATATCGGCACAGTCTATAGAGCCGCTGGTTAATCTCCTGGCGCGCCAGATCTCTCGACTTGAGCTGTTCAACCGTCAGATCCCGTAGGCCTCCTGGACTGGAGATAACCATCTTGTCCGGTAATAGGCGGACATCAATCGATTTACCCGCACCCAACGTATTTGGCCCAAGATCACGGTGCACCAATGCATTAGCCACGGCCTCTCGAATGGCCGGAAGGGGAAGTTCAGGAACTTCCACCATTGATCCGTCCTCTCGATATCGCCGTACGGCGGCTAAACGTTGCCTTACCCATCCCATTACCGAGTTCAACAGCACCGGAACGGGCCCCTCAAAGGTCTCCAACCCCAACACTCGCCCGTGCTTCGAACCATTTGGTAGCCTTTGCGCCACCGTTACTGCTAAGGAGGGAAAATGCCCTTGGGGATAGAAACCCAGCGCATACAGGCCAGCAAGCGTCAGCTCTCCAGTCGCGGTCGTCACCGCTAGCGCCCGTAAGACGTCCTCATCTTGAGTAAGTCCCGATAGTCGCCGATTCTTTTTCCGCGCCTGAACCAAGAAATCTTGCACCACGTCGCTATCTAGGTCTGCAAGGCTCGTACCTTCCACAATCGTCGTGTCATAGGACACTGCCTCTTCGGCATGCAGCTTTGCCACGTCCATCATGCGCAGCTCCGAGGCACTCATACGGTAGTCCCCATCAGCCATTCGAAGATACGCTTCTCCCCTGTAGATAGCAGGCTTATCAATAATCGGAAGACCCGTAACCTCCGCAATCACGACATGCGTGCCATCTATTGCCACACTGTCGGTATGCACTGTGACTGGAGGGGTGATGGCATGACGCGCCTGCGAGGCCAGAGCAGCCTCCATCTCCGAAGGATTCTCAATGCCAGTGACAATGAATCCTTCCTTCTCATTGACACCGAGAATGATAAGGCCGCCACTCGGCATGTTTGCGAACGCGCACAATGTCTGCGGTAGAGAGTCCGGAATGCCCCCTTGAGCGGTTTTGACCTCGACTGTTGTTGAATCACCGCCGCGCAACTCAAGCTCAGCCAATAGCTCTCTCAGCTGATTCTCGGACCAATTGTTCACGATGAATACCCGCCCTCAATATTAACAATGACGGCTCAATGCTAACTTCATTCCTCTTCAATGACAAGAGTTCTCATTGATCTTCCCATTGAGGTGTCATTGACATTCTCATTGAGGCCAAATTATGGCCCTGAAACCCCGTATGTTTAAGCTTTATCTAGCGCATAAACCGCAATGAGTGGTTGGATAAGAGTTATCCAACCACTCATTTGCTGTCTGACGAATGGATAGCCTCTACAAGCCTCACTACGTTACCGAGAGCTGGATCCCCGAATCAGGCTCCGGCATTCCCCGGCGCGATAAGGCCGGAGGCCCTTTTTAGGTCTATGTCCCTGACCATCTTGTAAGTAAGGCATGGAGTTTTCCCCAGAGCTCACCAGCCGGGCAGCACGTATCGAGCGAGAGATCTTGGATCTCAACCGTCATGCTGCTTCTGGCCAGTTGGAATCTGTGGCCCGCTTACTCATGCGTTCTGAGGCGATTTCTTCCTCACGCATTGAAGGTATTGCGCCCAACGTCGACAAGGTTGTCCTCGCGGAACTCGCCCAAAAGGAGGAAGTCCGCGGCTTTAAGGAAAGCGCGGAAGAGGTTGCGCGTAACCTCACCGTTCTGTGTTCCATTGAGAAGAGCTTTGCCACCGAACCAACATCTCCATCGGCCTTCTTGAAAAGCTCCAAAGAGAGTTGATGGGGGAGAAGGGCTCTATCCCCACTGGTCTCCGCACTATTCAAAACTGGATTGGTGGAAGTAACCACACACTCTTTGGGGCCGAGTTCATCCCAGCGCCCCCACGTCTAGTCCATGACCTCGTAGACGACTTATGTCTTTACCTCGATGGCGCTTCGCGCGGTGCTCTCATCCAGGCCGCGATTGCTCACGCTCAATTCGAAACGATTCACCCATTTGCAGATGGCAACGGCCGTGTGGGCCGTGCTCTCATTCATGGGATTCTTCTGCGTCGCGGACTTACTGAATACACCATTCTGCCGGTATGCCTCGTCCTCGGTACGTGGTCCAAATCGAAAGCTACCTGCCTTTTCGCACCATCAAGCGTGGGAAAATCCTCACCATGAAGCGCACGTATAAGTGGGAGCATGTCGAGATTCCCCTCATCCGGAACTAGGCCGCAGTTCATTTTTTAAGAGCCGGTTTGACCGCTTCCGGAGTGCAATACGGCGATGGATACGAGGCCACGTGGGAGCGGCGCGCCACGGAGAACTGGGTGACTGAACGTGTGTCGGTGAACGTTGAAGGCGACGGATGGGGGCGAAGCCTCGAGCTGTTTAGGTCCGAGCAAGGCGTGTGGTCGGCGGAAACCAATGAAGAGGGCGCCCAGCCTGGAGATCTGCCCTCCCCCGGTATCGTCCAGTCAGCCGATCTGAAAGCCGCACTCGATTGCGATCTCGGTCTGTGCCCTCTCACCAACACAATGCCTATTCGTCGCTTGACGCTGCTTGAGACTCAGGTTCCGAAAACGCAGCTGATCATGGCTTGGATTGATATACCGTCCCTCCAGGTGATCGCATCAGACCAGTACTACAGCTCCATCGATTCTGAAACTGTCCGATACGAAAGCGGAACACGGGGAGTCGACGTCGAGTTGGAGGTCGACGGTGACGGAGTGGTCGTACACTACCCTGATCTCGCACGGCGGGTCTGATCCGGAAGCAACTCTAACTAAGCTGGGCGGTATGAACGACCTGACCATCGCGCCTGGCCCAGGGATCCCCGGGGGTCTGGTCATCGTCGCCGCCGACCTGACGGAGCGGTTCGCGAAGTCGTCGGGACCAGGTGGCCAAGGCGTCAATACTACGGACAGCAAAGTGCAGCTTTCCGTCGATATCGCTACGTGCTCATCGCTTTCCGACGCCCAGCGTCGCCGCGTCCTTCACAACCTCGAACACCGCCTGGACGGCACAGTGCTCACCGTGAGCGCGTCGACGCAGCGCTCGCAGGTCCGTAACCGCACCGAGGCGCGAGAGCGCATGGCCGCCCTCTTGCGTGAGGCGCTCGCTCCGCTTCCTCCCCCGCGGCGCAGGACCAAGCCGACGCAGAGCTCGGTGCGACGCCGTCTCGAAGCGAAAAAGCGGCGCTCGGAACTCAAGTCCACGCGACGGCAGCCCCAAATTTCCTAGTTCGAACCATCCGCGTGCATATCCTCACGCTGACGGACCTGGTTCGGGTAACCGCTACGCTGAGACAGCTTGGACCGGTTGAATCCGCTCGATTTCCGAGAGGATCTTGTCTTCCGCCACGTCCAAGTCATATTGAGCCTGTAACCCGAGCCAGAACTGGGGGCTCATTCCGAAGAACTTAGCCAAGCGAAGAGCAGTGTCCGCGGTTACAGCCCGCTTTCCGTGGACAATCTCGTTGATCCGGCGGGGCGGAACGCCAATGGAGACGGCGAGCTTGTGCTGGGTGATCCCCATTTCCTTGAGAAAGTCCTCCATGAGGATCTCACCGGGGTGAACCGGAGGGAGCTTGTCAGTGGTAGTCAACGATCTCAACCTCCTCTGGCCCCGCGGCGGACCACCGAAAACAGATCCGCCACTGGTCGTTGATTCGAATGCTGAACTGACCCCGCCGATCACGTCGCTCCCGCGTTGGGTGGCAGCCGAACCACAAAGGATCAGTCATCTGCTATCCCATCGACTAATTCCTGCAGGTCGCAGGACCTTCGCGGAACCGTCAGTTCAGTGCATTTTGAATAGTTCAACACACGTTGTATTGTTCAGCACATGCTGACTATTGCTTCGCGCCTCGACGTCATGAACCGGCTCGGCCGGGCCATGGCTGATCCGACGCGTTCCCGAATCCTGATGACCCTACTCGACGGTCCGGGCTACCCGGCCGAGATTTCGCAAAGCTTGGATCTGACCCGCTCGAACGTCTCGAACCACCTGTCCTGCCTACGCGATTGTGGCATCGTCGTCGCTGAGCCGGAGGGCCGTAAGACCCGCTACGAAATTGCCGATCCGCACCTCGCGGCGGCGCTCGAAGCGCTGGTCAACGCGACGCTGGCCGTCGACGAGAATGCCCCCTGCATCGACACCGAGTGCTCGGTGCCCGGCTGCGGCGAGAAAGGAACGGACGCATGAGTTCAGCATGTGGATGCGAACACGAACCCGCCACGGAGATCGAAGAGCTCGATCGGCCATGGTGGAAGGACCCCGAGCTACTGCTACCGATCTTCTCCGGCGTAGCCCTCATTACAGGACTGGCGCTGGACTGGTCCGACTTGGAGACGCCCGCAACGGTACTGTATTGGCTTGGCCTGCTGTTGGGCGCTTACACGTTCGCACCTGGAGCGATCCGGAACCTTGTCACGAAGCGCAAGCTCGGCATTGGCTTGCTTATGACGATCAGCGCGGTCGGCGCGGTGATCCTTGGTTTCGTCGGAGAGGCCGCGGCGCTGGCGTTCCTGTACTCGATCGCCGAGGCGCTTGAAGACAAGGCGATGGACCGGGCCCAAGGCGGACTGCGGGCACTGTTGAAGCTGGTACCGCAAACCGCGACCGTGCTGCGCGACGGTACGACGGCCGAGGTCGCTGCGAAGGACCTTGAGGTTGGCGAGCTAATGGTCGTACGCCCCGGGGAGCGGATCGCCACGGACGGCATCATTCGGTCCGGACGCTCCAGCCTTGACACCTCAGCGATCACCGGAGAATCCATTCCGGAGGAGGTTGCGCCCGGCGACGAGGTACCCGCGGGAGCGATCAACTCCGCCGGTGTGCTGGAGGTCGAGACGACCGCAGCTGGAACGGACAACTCGCTGACCACACTCGTCGACCTCGTCGAGCAGGCGCAGGCGGAGAAGGGTGACCGCGCCCGGATCGCCGACCGAATTGCCCAACCCCTAGTGCCCGGGGTGATGATCCTGGCGGTGCTGGTCGGCGTGATCGGCTCGCTGTTGGGCGACCCCGAGACTTGGATCACCCGTGCGCTGGTGGTCCTGGTCGCAGCGTCGCCGTGCGCGCTGGCAATCTCCGTGCCGCTGACGGTCGTGGCCGCGATCGGCGCGGCCAGCCAGTTCGGAGTAGTCATCAAGTCCGGCGCGGCGTTCGAGCGACTCGGCGGCATCCGTCACCTAGCGGTAGACAAGACCGGAACCCTTACCCGCAACCAGCCCGAGGTTACCGGAGTGGTCCCGGCAGACGGATTCGATCGGGCGCAGGTGCTTTCCTTCGCGGCGGCGGTTGAGCAGCAATCGACGCACCCCCTCGCCGCGGCGATCGTGGCAGCGGAGCCCGAAGCGCCCACCGCCTTGGATATCAGCGAGGAAGCCGGTCATGGCATCGGCGGCACCGTCGAAGGCCGACGGGTGCTGGTCGGCAGCCCCCGATGGATCGACGCCGGGCCACTGAAGGCGGACGTTGAGCGCATGGAGTCCGAAGGCCAGACCTGCGTCCTAGTCACCGTCGATGACGCTCTCGCCGGGGCGATCGGGGTGCGCGACGAGTTGCGGCCCGAGGTGCCCGATGCCGTGCAGTCCCTGCACGACAACGACGTGGAAGTGAGCATGCTCACCGGCGATAACACTCGCACCGCCCGGGCGCTGGCTGAAATCGCCGGAATCGACGACGTGCGCGCCGAGCTGCGACCGGAGGACAAGGCAAGCATCGTCGCCGAACTCTCCTCCAAGACGCCGACGGCGATGATCGGCGACGGCATCAACGACGCGCCGGCACTGGCGGGCGCAACGGTGGGCATTGCGATGGGAGCAACCGGCTCTGACGCCGCGATCGAGTCCGCTGACGTCGCCTTCACTGGCCACGACCTCCGGCTGATCCCGCAGGCGCTGCAGCACGCCCGCCGAGGCAGCAGGATCATCAACCAAAACATCGTGCTGTCTCTGGCCATCATCATCGTGTTGATGCCACTGGCGATCAGCGGTGTACTGGGCTTGGCCGCCGTCGTGTTGGTACACGAAGTCGCCGAAGTCATCGTGATCTTGAACGGCCTGCGGGCTGCACGAGCGAAACGCTGAGGCTGTGACCGGCAAGTCTTATAAGGGTTAAACCACGCGCCGAGCGCACACACGTTGGACCAGGCGAGTCATTCGAGTTCACCACCTGGTCCTTCTCGATGCGTGCAGGCACGGGAACTGTGGGGGAACCTAATAGTTCAACGGTTCGATACCGCTTGCAGATTCTTCACACGAGGTAGCGGAATGGACCGAGGCCGAACGAAAACCCGAGTTAGAGACAGCGCTCTTCAACCTACCCCCAATAACGCGAAACGTCATTAACGCCTCGCGTTACACGTTGAACTTGAACTCGACGGAGTGTCGTCGATAAATAACCATTTGATGCGCGCGTGCGGAATTAACAACGAAATACCGCTAAAACAGACAACATATGGGGTGCACAGAAACACATATAAGTTCTGCGGAAAACCTATAGGGTGCGTCGCTAAAAACCGCTGTGCGCGAAAAACATAAAGGGTTTACGGACCCGGTCCCAGACCCCTCAATACTCTGAGCCGGAAGAATGGAAAGTGGAAGGTTGATGTATCCCCACTATTTATTTTTTCCGTTTTTCGGAGTACATCGGGAGCTACAACTGCGGACCAGCTCTGTGTGAACTAGATGAGAAGGCGCAGCAGCGAATCATCGACGCTGGACAGTTGGTGCTGCGGGCACGCGAGCGGCACCCCCAGCGGTCACTCGCGGAGCACTACAACCCGTTATCGATGGACCCAATTCTGCTCAAGGCTCACAACAACTTGGACCGGGAAGTCGATAAGGCTTTCGATGTGGCACGCAAACTCACCAACGAGCGCCAGCGCCAGGAGCTACTGTTCGCCAGCTACGGGGAGTTGGCGAGGGGCTATGTCTCCTCGCTTTCATCAAAATCGAAACCACCAGCAGGGTCGTTCCCCGTGCGGGTGATTTTGATCGGTCCCGCTGCTGGGTGTAGAACCCTGTCGCTGGCAACGCCGGGAACTATGACTGTGCCCGACGAGAACACGTCACTGCCATAACGCGGCTCACGGTAGACGAACATGGGTCGTTCACTACTACTGGTGGATTTCGGTTTTGGTGGTGGGGGGATTACCGCCGCCGGCCTCGATTTTTCCGTTGAGGAGGTCGTTGACTACTTCCCGATGGTGAAATGGGCCGATGGTGAGGTAGAGAGGAACCAGTCACCTGGAAGAGATCGATCCAGTCGCTGGTGTGCAATCTGGGAGGTAGGGTCGCGGGGTCGATTCCTCGCGAGCGCAACCATGATTGTGTCTCTGAACGTGATGAAAACAACCCTGCCCTTCGGAGAATTTCCCCTATCCCGCGTCCCCGGGCAGTGAAAACGGTGTGCACCATCGCCTGAAAGGCTTTGCGCTGCTCTATCGGAATCTTCGGGTCACCCACCCGGCGGATCACTAAGATCCCCCCGTCAACGTTTGGCTGTGGCCGGAAAGCAGACCTTGGTACTCGGGAACCAAGGTGAAACGTGAACCATGGGGACCACTGAGCCGTCATCATCGTGCTTGCACCTACCCCGGCCCGGCGGCGAGCGACTTCCCACTGCATGAGGAGTACAGCGTCAGTCCATGCCGGCGCATGCAACAACTTTCGAAGAATGGCAGTGGTGAGGTGAAAGGGAATGTTTCCCACAATGACGCAGGGAGTGGCGGGTAACCGGAAGTTAAGGAAATCATCATGGACCACTTCGACCGCCGCCGAGGCGGTCTTTTTTGTGAGTTTGGCAGCTAGTTTTGCGTCTACCTCAACTGCCGTTATCGCCCTCCCCAAGTGGGCCATCGGGTGAGTGAGGGCACCGCTTCCTGGCCCGATCTCAATGATGGGGCCGGAGGTTTGTTTCACAAGATCGACGATGGAGTTGATGATCTTGTGGTCTGTGAGAAAATTTTGGCCATGCTCGTGACGGCCGTATCCGTATGCAGACATCAGGTGTGCTCCTTGGAGTTGAAACGGAGCCGGGCATGACAAATAGCCGCCCGGCTAAAGGACCGGAGCGGTTTCTAACCTGCGGGAGGGAGAAAACCGCCTTAGCGGCTGGTGAGCGGCCGCATGAAAACGGAACCTGAAATCAACATGGGCCTATCGTATCCAATTAATTTCGCAGGGTCCAATACGGTGAGAAAGAAGACAACCGCACCGCAACAGTGCAAGACCTCTCTGGATTGGAATTTGTCCTACCTTCGGCTCGTCGTACAGACGCCACTGGCGTATTTTGTCTCTGGGCAACGAGGGGGAGTTACCCCCACCTCCGGATGTTTTTAAGGTGCACCCCTTATTACGCTGTGGTGCGGGAGTAGTTTTGTCCGACTGATCGGACTACCCACCGACGTGGGGCGGGTAGTTCGAGGTCCCAGCAGATGATCGCGTCGATTTCGCCGCGTTCAAAGGATGCCACCATGGCGTCGTAGTCGGGGCGAGCCACATTCTTCTTTGACGCGGAAATGGACTGATCGACGTAGTTATGTCCTATGTCCAACGTCCAAGCCACGCTGCTTTGCAATGGCTTCACAGTCCTGACGCTGCCGATCGATGGTGAGGCCATCCACGTCAGCGTCTCGCGAGATACGAAGGTAAATAGGAGCGCGTGTTGCCAAACGCTTTTAATAAGGCCCTTAGCTAACATTGAACTTAAACTCGACCACGTTCCGTAGCCGAATAACCTTTGGAGCCGCGCCGTCAGTTAGCAGAGATGTGGCACCGCAGCGCCTAGGCAAGAGGAGGCAGATGAGTATCGACGATATCGCGGACCACGTCGATGTCGACGCCGAAATACTGGTGCACCAGGATGTTGCGGAAATCCCGAATCTGAGGCCAGACGATCTCAGGGTGCGCGCCGGTGATCTCATCGGGAAGATGGTTCACGGCTTCGCCGGACTGCGACTCACAGCGGCACCGCCTCGGCGAGCGTCGAAGCGGATACCGGGTGCCTGAGCAACTGGGCAGGAAACACGTCGATGCCATCGCGCCCGAACAGAGCGCGACTCTCCTCGAGCAGACCAGACGCACGCATCAGGAGACGTCCCTCCGCAGGGTCCATCCCGACGAGGATGTCGATGTCCGATCCTGCAGACGCGGTGCCGCGCGCGACGGACCCGAACAACTTCGGGTTGGTCGCGCCGTACCGATCGATGAGCACCTGGAACTAGTCAAGACGCGCAACGAGAATCCCGCGTAGGGCAAGCGTCTCAGGCGTCATGACGGTCTCAGACATGCTTCCGGGGGAAACGGGCCCGGCAGCACGTCGACATGGAGCTTTGACATTGAAGCGGAACTCCACCGCGTTCTTAAGGGCCGACGACATTCTCCCGTCTCACCGCCGCACCAGGCGGCACTGACGCGCTGCCACCACTTACAGCCGGTCGTCTCGCCCGCCCGCCATGACGCACTCAACGAACGAGCGATAGAGCAGGCTTACACGCGTCTCGCACTAAACGACCGGGCAGCAGCGTCACGGAGGTTCCGAAGTAGCGGCTATCGCAGTGCACCTAAGGGTTTGGTGAGGGAACCAGCCATTCGGCAGCGGTACGGAACGTAGCCCTCAGTTGCGGGTGCTCCCGCACGATCTCTCGCTGCCGCTCCGCCGGCAACCCGAGCTCGTGCAAGACGTTGAGGATTACGACCGCGGTCGTCACCTCGACGACGGCGATCAGCTCCTCGATGGAATGGTTGGGCGTTCTGCCCTCGTGCGCGAGGTCATTGCGGGCGCGCGTCGTCCACTTCGCCCAATGGTCGACATCCGGTAAGAGCTGTGCGATCGCTTCCTGATCGGGTCGCGCGGCGAGGGCATGGAGCCGATCACGGAGGGTCGGGTCGTTGCGGATCGCCCCCTTGAACCTGTTTCGGTGCTCATCGGGAACCTGCGCCAGCATCGCCTCTCGCATCGCCCTGAACTCCGCGTTGGGGAACGGTTTCTCGTCGATGCGGAGGTTGCGGTGCAACACCTCGGCAGCATCGACTGCCGTCAGAAGATTGTTCTCAACAAAACGGGCCGGTGCGTAGCGCAAGCCCAAGATCATGTTTGTCGCTGCCTCCAGGCGGCCATGGGCCTCGCACCATCGGGGCATGACCTCCTCAAATGGGATCGAGCCGCAGGTGAAGAACATTCGGTGGTGATCGACGACTTTCGCGTCGTGTTTTCCAAGCGCGGCCGGTGAGTAGAGCACATCGGCACGTCGGCGCGGCAGCGGGCGGCCATCAGGGAAGTGCGACTCGGTCCCGGCAACTTCCAGTCGGAGCCAGATCACTCCGGCCGCGCGATGCGTCGCCAGGGAGATCAGGTCCTGCACCAGGCTCGCCTCCTGCAGAGCAACACTCAGAGAGAATGGTTCGGCTGGCACGACGCAGATGGACACCGTGTCCCGCATACGTCCGACGCTTCCTCCCTTGCGCTGGTCGAAGAATGGAAGCGTGTGCGTGTGCTGAAGGCGATACTCAGTGTCGTCGACCACGACCGATTGCGCCTCGACCGGCTTCACCGAGATACGCCCGGTCCCATCGATCTTGCCGTCGGGAGCCCCGAGGGATCCTTCGAACACAGAAGACGCCGCCCAGAGACTCAGATCCTCGACTGAGACTTCTGCCCTAGCGAACGCCGGATCCGCGTCACCGCTGACATGCGCGCCGATGATGGCGACCGTCGCGGTCACGGTCTGCTTATCAGGGCTCGCCACTCGCGCACCCATGGTCCTTCTGGTGCTCCTAGGAACACAGCCAAGCAGTGTGATCTCCCTGAGCTCGGCCACACCGTGCATGACTTCCCAGGTGCGGGTTCCTTCGTGAACAGCAGTCCATCCAGACGAGTCCGTCGTCAAGATCCGATCCTCGAAGGTGCCGATCAGCGACAGAGAGAGACCATCTTCCGGGTCGTACCGTAGGACACCCGGGACCTTCTCGCTAGGGGCTTCCGGCAGCCACCACACGCCAGCCCACTCGCCGGCCTTGTCGAGGTTGAGAAGATCATTAGGCATCGTACTCCCGGTCCCGGGCTCCTTCCTGTCTTGCGGCCAGATGTCAGGTCGAAAATCTTTACTCCACCACATGCCCCCCACGTAGGACAATCTACAGCGAGATCATGGTCAACTGAGATCGGATGCGGCGACTGGCACACAATCGCAGTTCGACGCGACGGCACAGCCCTCGCAACTGGCAACAATCAGCGAGGGCAGACCGACGTCGCCCGGTGGACACACGTGTCCGGGGTCTTTGCCGGCTACCTACACACCGTCGGCTTACACGAAGACGGCACCGTCGTCGCCGTCAGCGACGACAGCAGAGGCCAGTGCGATGTCCAGTCATGGACCGGCATCACAGCGATCGCAGCCGGAGCGAGACACTCGCTCGGGCTGCGGGCGACCACACCGAGCAGCAATGCAATGTCAACGCCTGGGCCGCTCGACCACAGATGAACTGAAGTCCAGCGTGCCCGATAATCGGCGGTCGATCACACGTTGAATCTAAACTCCACGCAGACGACATCCTCAGCCTGCTAGACCTCGCAGACCGCCAGCTCGCCAGCAGCCGCTTTGACACGAAGCTCTCACCGCCTACCGGGCGCGCAGTTCCACGGGCACAGCCTTAAAGCTTGCGGATAAGCTCTGCATCAGCCACGAGGTTTTGCGTGAGCTTCTCAGCTTCAAGCCCACTCAAGTCACAGCTGTCGAAACGGGCCAGCCAGTCGGCCCGAACAGCGGGGGAGTCGAACCAGGTTGCGCGCTCGGCTTCAATATCCTCGATGCCGCTCAAGGTACGGCCGTCGCGGGTGCGGATCTCGAGGTCGTCGACAAGCGGGGCAATCGCTTGAAGCCCTGGGACGATGGCTTTAAAGCCCGACGTATGGGAAACCTCATTGGTCCAGCGCGGGTAGCGGCTCACACGCTGCGCCTCCAGGTAGCGCTGGACGACGCCCAGCCTTGAGACCTCCTGCGCCACCGCCAAGCCCACGACCTTCACGCGGAAACCCGCAGACCGAAACTTGGCTATCTCACCCGCGATGAATTCCGGGTTGGACAGCGTGTTCTCAATGATGAGGGAGTGCCCGTGCTGCCGACCATATTCAATCAGCGAGGACATCCAATAGGGCACCGGTCCATTGGTGAGCACGTCCATGCGCAGGGGGTCGCGCTCCATGATCTCGTCGAGGGCGGGGTGCAGCTTCCGAACCTCATCGGAATCAAGGACCGCGTGACCATTCTTTACAGATTCAATAGCCGTTGATTTGCCTGACGCTGGCTGCCCCGCCACATAAATGACCTCTGGAACAGCCGGACCATGAGCATTCGACCGACCAAAATAGCTAGTTTGCAGAGTCTTTAGCCGTTGCTCCATGACCTGCGGATCAACGGGGAAGTCAGCGGCGGAAAGCATAGGCTATGCCGCTTTGTGCTCGGAGGAGAGGGCTTCAAGCCGCTGCGCAAAGAGAGCCGCAGCGGCGCGGATGGCTTCAATGTCGGTTGAATCAACACCACTGACTATGTCCTCTACCAGCCAATTCTGACGAATCCACCATTGTGATTCAACATCGTTGCCTGCTTCAGCGGCCCGAGTGAGGTAGGCAGCTTTCAGCGAGGACGCAACCTCCTTCATGGCGTCGAAGGCTGCGTACTCGATCTCCGGGACTTTGGCGGTGCTCATGGCGCTAAGAATAGCAGCGCCATGGCGGTTTTAGCCGTTGATGATCTGCGGGTACGCCAGGCCCTTGAGGCCCTCGGTACCGAACTCCACACCGTAGCCGGAGGACTTGATGCCACCGAAAGGCACGCGCGGATCCACAGCACCGTGGGCATTGATCCAGGTAGTGCCTGCCTCCAGCTGCGCAGCGACGTCCAGAGCGCGCTCACGGTTGGAGGACCACACGGAGGAGCCCAAGCCCACGTCAAGCTTGTTGGCCTGCTCGATGGCCCATTCCAGGTCTGTGTACTTCACGATCGGCAGCGCAGGACCGAACTGCTCCTCGACGACCAGCGCGTTATCCGGGTCGATATCCGCCACCAGGGTGGTGGGGTAGAAGTAGCCCGGCGCGTCGTAGTCCGGGTCACCACCCAGCAGCACGCGGGCGCCGGAATCCTTGGCGGCGCTGACAAGCTTGTCCACGATGTCGAACTGCTGCTTGTTCTGCAGCGGGCCGAGCACGTTCTCTTCCTCGAGGCCCACGCCCATCGGGGAGGCCTTGGCTACCTCGACGAGGGCTTCGCAGACGGCGTCGTACAGCGACTCCGGCACATACACGCGCTTCATCGCCGCACAGGTCTGGCCGGTGTTGATGAACGCGCCCCAGAAGAGGTCGCCGGCGATCTCCTTCGGGTCAGCGTCATCCAGCACGATACCGGCGTCATTGCCGCCGAGCTCCAGCGTGAGGCGGGTGAGGTTGTCCGCGCTGGCCTCCACGATCTTCTTGCCGGTGGCGGTAGAACCGGTGAACATGATCTTGTCGACGCCCTCGTGGGTAGTCAGCGCCGCGCCAACCTCACCGGCACCGCTGACGACTTGGAGCACACCCTCCGGCAGCACGGAGTTGACCACCTTGAGCAGGCCCAATACGGAGAGCGGGGTGTACTCGGAGGGCTTGACGACGACCGCGTTGCCCATACGCAGCGCTGGCGCAATCTGCCAGATGGTGATCATCATCGGCCAGTTCCACGGGCCGATAGCACCGACGACGCCGAGCGGGCGGTAGTTGACGGTGGCGGTGATGTCATCATCGACGGCGGTGTAGTTGGGGTGCTCGAAGGAGGCGGTAGCATTCAGCCAGCCGGAGCAGGCACCGACCTCGAAGCGGGCGTTCGGGCCGTTGAGCGGCTTGCCCTGCTCACGGGAGAGAAGCTCAACGAGTGCCTCTGCATTAGCGTCGATGGCGGCGGCGGCCTTGGTGAGAAGCGCGCACCGTTCTTCGTCGCTAAGCTTGGCAAAGTCCTTCTGCGCTGCGCGTGCGGTCTCCACCGCAGCGTTAAGGTCCTCAACGGTGTTCTCTGGCGCGCGGCCAACAACCTCTCCGGTGGCGGGGTTGAGGATTTCGCGTCCGTTCTCGTCCGTGATGGCGTTGAGCAGATCAGCGTAGGTGGCGAACTGAGTCATGAGATCTCCTTGTGAAGAAGTCGTGGGCCCGCGAACAAAGCCCGAAGAAACTTTTATTCGGCATGTTACCTGCACCACATCAATCCGCTTGACTCTGCGTGCATACAATTTGTCCACAAATGTGTGAGCTCTCACGATATGATTCCAGCTATGTCTGCTTCAGCCGTTGAGCATTTCGATATCGCGTCATGGCGCACCGCGTCTTCCGATTCCTTTGGTCAACTCGACGTGGACACCGAAGACCCCGCTTCCTTTCACGCCACGCTGCGGTCAACGAAGGTGGGGGATATTTCCCTCTTCGATATGTGCACCTCGCCCCATACGGTGAACCGATACAAGGTTTCTACCGACGAGGCTCCCTTTTGCAAGCTCAGCCTGCAGATTTCTGGCTCATCAACCATGAGCCAGGACGGGCGAACGTGTGAATTGCATCCAGGGGACCTAGCTCTGTACGTGACCCAACGGCCCTACACGCTGCGCTATCCGGAGGAGCAAAACACACTCATCGTGCACTTCCCGCAGAGCTTCCTCGATATTTCACCAGCGCAGATCCAACGCCTCACAGCGAACCCCATCTCCCGCTCGCACGGCTTGGGTGCGGTGGCAGTTCCCCTCTTTGAGCAACTGGCCAAGAACCTGGACCTATTGAAGGGCCCGCACGCCACCGCCTTGGTCCGCTCCGCGCTCACCATGCTGGTTTCGGTCCTCGCCTCCGATGTGGCCGATGAACCCTCAGCGGGCACACTGTTGTTCAACCAGGCAACCGCCTACATCGAGAAGCACCTGGGCGACCCGGACCTAGGCCCCAGCACCATCGCCCAAGCACTCTTCGTGTCGGTGCGCCACCTCCACGCCAAGTTCTCCGAACAAGGCCTCTCGGTCGGCAGCTACATCAGAACCAGGCGCCTCGAGCACATCCGCCGCGAACTCGTGGACCCGCGGCACTCCGAAGAATCAATCAGCCACATCAGCGCCCGCTATGGCCTGCACGATCCCTCGCACCTCTCGCGCATCTTCAAGGCGGAGTATCACGAATCACCGAGTGCGTATCGTTCATACAATCAGGCGCAGTAACTTTTCCCATTTAAATTGGCCTTCATTAATGCAGCTACACTGCTATTTGCACCGAAGGCAATGCCCACATGTAGCCGCAAAGAGCCCTCACCCTAATAAGTATGTCGCGGCCTTTTCAGCGATCATGATAGAGGGCGCATTAGTGTTTCCCGTCGGCACGAGTGGCATTACAGAAGCATCGGCGATTCGGATCCCCTCAAGCCCATAGACCTTAAGAGTGCGCGGATCAACTACAGCCATCGAGTCAATTCCCATCTTGCAAGTTCCAACTTGGTGGTGATACGTGATAGCGGTGCTGCGAACATAGTCCTCAAGATCCTCGTCGGCTACATCTGGACCTGGGTAGACTTCCTCGGGCCCCCACTCGGCCAATGCCTGCTGGCGGCCAACTTCGCGGCACTGCTTTACGGAAGCTACCAATGCATCGACGTCTGCCTGCACCGACAAAGCGCCGAAATCAATAGCAATGGGATCCGAGGGATTTGGCCCCGTCAGGGTCAACTCACCGCGACTGGCAGGCCTAACAATGCCACCCATTAGCGTAAATCCATTATCTGGCCCCTCCATGCCTTCGTTGTACATGGGGATTGAGAAATATAGCGGCTGAGTATCAGGGACGGCAGCCTCAGGACGCGACTTTGAAAACACGTGTACCTCGGCTGGCAGAACTTCCGGGACGGGTACTTCCTTCTTCGTCGTAGTGAAGATAACAGGGGAGAGTAAGTGATCATGGAGATTCTTGCCTACGCCAGGAAGATCATGAGTCGAGGTAATCCCCAACGCCTCGAGTTCTTCTGCCGGCCCAATACCGGAACGCAGGAGGATTTCCGGCGAATTCAACGCACCCGCACAAAGAATCGTCTCATCAGCACGAAGCTCCTGAAGTTCACCAGCAACTTCGACATTAACGCCAAGGATGGCACCACTTTCAACGAGCAGTCCGTGGACGTGCGCGCTTGTGATAATGGTGAGATTGGGTGCATCCTCGACTGGTTTCAGGTACGCGTGCCAAGTGTTGAAGCGGTTTCCGTTGCGAACATTTGCCTGAATCTTGCCCACGCCTTCCACGTCACCGGAGTTGTAATCCTCGTTAAGTGGAATACCCGCTTCCTGAGCTGCTTGGAAAAAGTCATTTTGAAGCGGGTGACGAGTGTAATTCTCCATTACATCAAGCAATCCCTCGCTTCCACGGACCTCCGAAGCGCCACCATCGTAGTTTTCAATCGATTTGAAAACGGGCAGCACGTCCTCCCAGGACCAGCCGTCATTGCCTAAATAGGCCCATGTGTCGTAGTCCTGCTTAGCGCCACGGACCCAAATGGTGGCATTGAGCGCATGCGAGCCGCCCATTACCTTTCCGCGGGGAATGTGCAGGCTCCGGCCAGCTGCCCACGATTGAGGAACCGTACGATAGTTCCAGTCTTGAGGTGAACCCCAAAGGAGTCCCAAGGTGTGCACCTTCTCAATGTCGGGATTGACGTCATAATCGCCAGCTTCAAGAACTACGACATTCTTTCCCGCGTCAACAAGCCGACGGGCAATAACGCACCCGGCTGACCCAGCTCCTACAACGATGTAATCAAAGCTCTTGGTTTTTTCTTGAGACAAATTCAAACCTCCCTGGGTGCAGACGACTCCGCGTGAGCCGATGACTTGGAATATATTCTGCGACACATCAACAGGGCTTGAGTGATAGCGCACACACTTTGGCTAAATGTGCAGAATGCATACCAAGAAGAGATTGAAGAAAAAGAAAGCCGCCCCGTAGGGCGGCCTTCATCAGTATCGCGAAGCTATTGCACTAGTTATGCATTCGCATAAGGGTTAGGCATGGCAATGTACTGCAGCGACGTGTACTCTTCGATGCCCTCGGCACCGCCCTCGCGGCCCATGCCGGACTGCTTGACGCCACCGAACGGGGCGGCGGCGTTGGAGATGACGCCAGCGTTGAAGCCCATGAGGCCGAACTCGAGGCCGTCGCCAACGCGCCACATACGGTTGGAATCCTCGGTGAACACGTAGGAGGCCAGGCCGTACTCCGTGTCATTCGCAAGCGCGATGGCTTCCTTCTCATCGGAGAAGGTCAGAATCGGAGCGATCGGTCCGAAGATCTCCTCCTGGGCAACGCGGGCATCACGGGAGACGTTCGTGAGAACAGTAGGGGAGTAGAAGTAGCCCTTGCCCTCGCCCGGCTTGCCACCGATGAGGACCTTGGCACCCTTGGCCACGGCGTCGTCGACAAGCGCGGTGATGTTATCCAGTGCCTTCTTCTCCACAAGCGGACCGCAGGTAACGCCCTCATCAAGGCCATTGCCCACCTTGAGCTCACCGATGCGCTTGGCGAACTTCTCCGCAAACTCATCAGCGACGGACTCGTGAACGATGAAACGGTTAGCCGCGGTGCAGGCCTCACCGATGTTGCGCATCTTGGCGCCCATTGCACCCTCAACGGCCTGGTCGATGTCAGCGTCCTCAAAGACGATGAACGGAGCGTTGCCGCCCAGCTCCATCGAGGTGCGCAGGACGTTGTCAGCGGCTGCCTTGAGCAGGGTCTTGCCCACCGGGGTAGAGCCGGTGAAGGAAATCTTGCGCAGGCGGGAATCCGCCATGATCGGCTCAGAAATGGCAGAGGCCGACTTACCGGAGACCACGTTCACCACGCCTGCCGGAACGCCGGCATCAATCATGGTCTGTGCGAAGTACTGGGTGGTCAGCGGCGTCAGCTTGGCCGGCTTCACCACCATGGTGCAACCAGCGGCGATGGCCGGGGCAATCTTGCGAGTAGCCATAGCCAGCGGGAAGTTCCACGGGGTAATAAGCAGGCACGGACCCACGGGCTTGCGGCGGGTAATCATGCGCAGGGTGCCCTCCGGCGCCGGCAAGGTGCGGCCGTAGTTGCGTACGGCTTCCTCACTAAACCAGCGCAGGTACTCAGCGCCGTAGGTGACCTCACCATAGGACTCCGCCAGCGGCTTGCCCATCTCAAGGGTCATCAGCGCAGCGAACTCATCCTTGCGCTCCTGCACCAGGTCAAAGGCGCGGCGCAGCAGGTCGGAACGTTCACGCGTAGACGTGCGTGCCCACTCATCCTGCACGGCGCAGGCGGCATCCATAGCCTTCTTCGCGTCCTCAGAAGTAGCGGACGCAAGGGTGGCAATAACCTCACCGGTTGCCGGGTTTTCTACATCGAAGGTGGAGCCATCGGAGGCGTCCACCCACTCACCGTTAATCAGCAAGCCGGTCGGAACCTTGGCCAGCAGCTCGTCAATATTGACCTTGTTGTTTTCACTCATGGTTCTTTTTTACCCTCCCAAATGGAATTTGTCTGCCAGTTGGCGCGCCGCACCTGAAAGAAGCTGAACATCAGCCCCAACCAGGGCAAATGATGCTCCAGATTCTAAATATTTCTGGGCCTGCTCAAGGTTGAAAGCGTTGACGCCTACCTTCTTTCCGGAAGCGCGGACTGCTTCAAATGTGTGATTGACCGCCTCGAGTACATCCGGATGGGTCTGCTGGCCCAGAAGCCCCATCGAGGCCGCTAGGTCCGAGGGCCCGACGAAGATGTTGTCCACGCCTTCGACGGCCACGATGTCTTCCACGTTCTCCACTGCGGTCGCAGACTCGATCTGCACCGTGAGGCTCACCGTGTCCGAAGCGTTGGTGAGGTAGTCCTCCACGCCGTTCCACCGCGAGGAGCGGGCCAGAGCCGAGCCGACTCCGCGTACACCGCGGGGCGGGTAGTGCATAGCCGCGACTGCCGCCTCAGCTTCCTCGGCCGTATCAATCATGGGCACCATGAGGTTTTGTGCGCCCAGGTCCAGGTACTGCTTGATCAGCGCCGTGTTGTTCACCGGCACGCGAACCACGCGCGTCAGGCCATAGGCATCGGTGGCGCGCAGCAAGGAGAGGATGGTTTCGAGGCCATAGGGCGAGTGCTCGCCGTCGATCAGCGTCCAGCTAAAGCCAGCTGAGGCGATGATCTCTGCCGCGGCCTCCGAGCCAGAACAAATCCATGCGCCAACGAGTGGCTGCTCGGCCTTCTCGAGGACGTCCGCGAAGGTGGGCGGCAACTTTACTGGAATCGGCATGTGATGGACCCCAACTTTCCGTAGTCTGCGTGGACGGTATCGCCCGGTTCGACCCACATGGGCTTGGTGAAGGAACCGGCCAGGATGATGTCGCCGGCGGCCAGGCTATCGCCGTGCGCGTGGAGCTTATTGGCAAGCCATGCCACACCCATGGCCGGGTGGTTCAGCACAGCCGCGGCCACGCCCGTATCTTCGATGGACTCGTTGCGATAGAGCAGCGCGGACACCCAGCGCAGGTCGACGTCCGCGGGATCCACCGGGTTGCCGCCGTAGATCATGGCGCCGAGGGCTGCGTTATCCGAAATCGTGTCGACGATCGTGCGGCCCTCCATCTCGATGCGGGAGGAGAGGATCTCCAGCGCCGGGATGACGTACTCCGTCGCGCGCAGCACGTCGAAAATGCTGCAATTCGGCCCCTTCAGCTCTTCCTTGAGCACGAAGGCCAGTTCGACCTCGATGCGAACATTGGAGAACTGTGCGTGCTCGATGGTGGAGCCGTTCTCGTAGACTTGGTCCTCAAAAATCGCGCCGTAATCGGGTTCGGTGATTCCCGTGGCCTCCTGCATGACCTTTGAGGTCAGGCCAATTTTGCGGCCCACGAGGCGGCGCCCACTTTCCTCACCGCGGCGTACCCATTCGCGTTGCACCGCATAGGAATCCTCGATGCTCATCTCCGGGAAACGGGCAGTCAGCAGCGGGACCATCGTGCGGTCCTTTTCGGCTTGCGCCAGTTCATCTGCGATAGCGATGTGCTGTTTCTCATCCAGCATGTACTTCGCTCCTTAAGGTGTTGTAGAACGTGTTTGTTCTGTTTAACAGGTTTGTTGAACCTGAAGGTTTCACGTGAAACGACAACGCGGCCCCGCGATATGTGCGCTTGCTTCTCGACGCCACGGGGCCACGTTCATCAACCTGAGTACTTAGGTCGTTTTAGAGCTGGTGTCCCAGCTTGTACTCGCCTTGCTTCCACTCCGGCATCTCCTCCGCATCTTCCTTGCGGGTGTAGGAGAAGCCATCCGCGCCAATGGTGGCCTCCAGCTCGGACTCATCCTCACGGGCAACCAGCGGCACCGGGTTTCCATCTAGGTCGAGGACCGTGGAGCCATCGCGGTACCAAGAAGGAACAACCGGGGTTCCCCACCAGTCGCGGCGCTGGTTATCGTGAACATCCCAGGTCACGACCGGGTTATCCGGGTCGCCGGTGTAGTAGTCCTGGGTGTAGATCTCTACGCGGTGGCCGTCCGGGTCGCGCAGGTACAGGTAGTACGCGTTGGAGACACCGTGGCGACCCGGGCCGCGCTCAATGCGGTCGGACTCGCGCAGCGCACCCAACTTGTCACAAATCGCGATGATGTTGTGCTTCTCATGGGTAGCAAATGCGATGTGGTGCATACGCGGGCCATCGCCACCGGTCATGGCGGTGTCATGCACCGTCGGCTTACGGCGCATCCATGCAGCGTAGACAGTTCCCTCCTCATCGCGGATGTCCTCGGTGGTGCGGAAGCCAAGCTCCTCCATGTACTTCACAGCGGAAGGAACGTCCGGGGTGATCTGGTTGAAGTGGTCGAGACGAACCAGCGCGCCAGGGATGTGGGCGTCGTATGCCCAGGCAAGACGCTCGACGTGCTCTACCTCGTAGAAGAACTCGTACGGGAAGCCCAGCGGATCCTGGACGCGGACGGAATCGCCGATGCCCTTGACAAAGCCATCCTTGTTGCGGCGCACCTCGCAACCGCGCGCCTTGTAGAACTCCTCCGCAAGGTCCAGGTCTTCCGGGGAACGGACGCGGAAGGAGAAGGCAGCGACGGCAGCGACGGGGCCCTGACGCAGCACGAGGTTGTGGTGGATGAACTCCTCGAAAGTGCGGAGGTAGATTTCGTTCTCGTTCTCCTCGGTGACGACAAGACCGAGGGTGTCAACGTAGAACTTTCGGGATGCAGCGAGATCGGTAACGATGATCTCCATGTAGGCACAACGCAGAATGTCGGGGGCCTGAATGTCAGCCATGATGGCTCCTTAGTTAGTTAGTGGTGGGGGAGTAGAGAGTGGAAGGCTTAGTCCTGCTTGCCAAAGACCGGGTTGTGTACCTTGTCCAGGTTGATGTGAACGGCCTGCTGGTCGGTGTAGAAGTCGATCGAGCGGTAGCCGCCCTCGTGGCCCAGGCCGGAGGCCTTGACGCCGCCGAACGGGGTGCGCAGGTCACGGACATTGTTGGAGTTGAGCCACACCATGCCGGCCTCAACGTTCTGAGCGAAGTTGTGGGCGCGCTTCAGATCCGAGGTCCACACATAGGCGGCAAGGCCGTACTTCGTGTTATTTGCCAGATCGAGTGCCTCTTCGTCGGTATCGAACGGGGTGATAGCAACGACGGGGCCGAAAATCTCTTCCTGGAAGATGCGTGCATCCGGCTTGACGTCAACGAAGACGGTCGGCTGAACAAAGTTGCCTTCCTCGAAGCCTTCTGGGCGCTCACCGCCGGCGGCCAGGGTGGCCTCCTGCTTGCCAATCTCGATGTAGGAGGTGACCTTCTCGTAGTGCTCCGGGTGCACCAGAGCACCAACCTCGGTGGTCGGATCGGAGGGCAGGCCCACCTTCACGCGCTTAGCCTGGGCGGCGTAGCGCTCCACGAACTCATCGTAGATATCGCGCTGAACCAGGATTCGGGAGCCGGCGGTGCAACGCTCGCCGTTGAGGGAGAAGACGCCGAAGATGCAGGCATCAATCGCGGTCTCCAGGTCGGCATCGCTGAAGACGATGGCGGGGGACTTGCCGCCCAGCTCCATCGACAGACCCTTGAGGTGCGGGGCCGCATTACCAAAGATGATCTGGCCAGTGCGGGACTCGCCGGTGAAGGAAATCAGCGGGACGTCCGGGTGCTTGACCAGCGGGTCACCGGCATAGCCTTCCTCACCGAAACCGTTGACCAGGTTGAAGACGCCCTTCGGCAGGCCAGCCTCCTCAAAGATTCCTGCCCACAGCTGTGCGGAAAGCGGAGTGAACTCGGCCGGCTTGAGGACGACGGAGTTGCCGGTAGCGATGGCCGGTGCGAGCTTCCAGGACTCCAGCATGAACGGGGTGTTCCACGGGGTGATCAGGCCCGCCACGCCAATCGGCTTGCGGTTGACGTAGTTGATCTGGCGGCCCGGGACCTTGTAGGCGTCGTCTGCCTGCGCCACGATCAGGTCAGCGAAGAAGCGGAAGTTTTCCGCTGCGCGCTTGGCCTGGCCGTTGGCCTGGGTGATGGGCAGGCCGGAGTCGAAGGACTCCCACGCGGCAAGCTTGTCTGCGCGGGTTTCGACGATGTCCGCAATCTTGTTCAAGACGCGGGCGCGCTCGCGCGGCAGGGCCTTGGACCACGGGCCGTTCTCGAAAGCATCCTTAGCGGCGGCCACCGCCTTCTCAATGTCTTCCGGCTTGCCGGAAGCTGCCTTGATGTAGGGCTTGTTCGTGACCGGATCCAGGACCTCGAATTCATCACCATCTACCGACGGGACAAACTCGCCGTTGATGTAGTGAAGAATCTTCTCGGGGAGATCGGTGGGCTTAGCTGCATCGTTGTTCGTAGCCATGGGTGGTTTACACTCCTTAATCGTTTTTCTTGCGATAGGTGCTGAGGGTGGTCAGTCTGTGTTGCCTGGCCACCTTTTCTATGTAGGTGGGTTCCGCGCCAGCCTCGATGAGGCTGAGCAATTGCTCGTGTTCTCGTGTGGACTCTTGGGCTCTCTCGGGCACGTACCGAAAGGTGGAGACCCGGTGGTATTCCAATTGCTTCCATTGGTCCACCACCAAGTTCTTCAGCCTCTCGTTCGGGCACTTGGAAAAGAGAACGCTATGAAATTCTTTGTTGAGCTGGGTAAATTCTTCTGGATCGTGGTGGATATCGAGCTCCCGCATGCGCTGGTTGATCTCCCGCGCTCGGGCAATATCCTCCGCATCGAGATACGGGGCGGATTGGGCCGTGGCATTTGCTTCTAGCGTGGCCACGATGTCCATGGATTCGTAATAGGCCTCGCGGTTGTAGGTAGTCACGCTGGCACCGACGTTGCGCTCGTAGGTGACCATTCCTTCCGCTTCGAGTTGCCGGATGGCTTCGCGGACGGGAACTACGCTGATTCCCAAGTCATCCGCGATTGCGGCCAACACGAGGCGGTATCCGGGTTCATACTCGCGAGTACGAATCTTTTCACTTATCCAGTTATAGGCCTGTTGGGACTTGCTTTCCCCAGCTGGTGTAGCGGGTTCTGTCATTGATCACCCGCCTTTCCATCACGGAACGCGATATAGGCTTCCTTATTCGCTCCGGTGGGCGGGAAGAGACCGTCCAAGCTGGCGCCCGTCTCTACCTGGGAAGCAACCCATTCGTCCTCGTGCTCCTTGGCCAGGGCGGCCTCGGCGACTTCGGCTGCGATGTCGCGGGGAATCACTACGACGCCGTCATCGTCGCCGACGATGATGTCCCCGGGAAGGACGGTAGCGTTACCGCAGGAGACGGCGATGTCGCTATCCCACGGAACGTGTTTGCGGCCGAGCACGCAGGGGTGCGCGCCCTGGGTGAAGACGGGAAGGCCAATCTCCTTGACGGCCTCGTAGTCACGCACGCCGCCATCGGTCACAACACCAGCAGCACCGCGCACCTTAGCGCGCAGCGCCAGAATGTCACCGAGCGTTCCGGAGCCGGATTCCTGACGGGCCTCAATGACGATGACCTCGCCCTCCCTGACCGTGTCGAAGACCTTC
The DNA here is from genome assembly GCF_001813425.1 of Corynebacterium sp. HMSC056E09. Classification (NCBI taxonomy): domain Bacteria; kingdom Bacillati; phylum Actinomycetota; class Actinomycetes; order Mycobacteriales; family Corynebacteriaceae; genus Corynebacterium; species Corynebacterium sp. HMSC056E09. The sequence goes on along the minus strand of NZ_KV812492.1, from coordinate 54,228 downwards.
TTCTGCTCGTTGAGGCCACCGCCATGGGACTTGAACAGATCCTCACGGCCGGCCACGAAGCGCAAGGTGCGGGCGACGCCCACCATCTTGGTTCCCTTGGCTTGCGGGTACACGCCTTCAATCACGGATTGGTTGATTCCGCGCTTGCGCAGCTGAGCAGACAAGCCGGCGGTCGGGGCCTTCTCCAGAGCCGCCTTAAGCTCCGGGTCGAGGCCGCCCTCATCCTTGGGGGGAAGGCCAGCAGATTCGCGGTCACCGTAGGCATCCTCGCGCTGCTTATCGTCAACGTAGGGCAGATTGCCCAGCTGCGGATCGAAGGAGGCGGGGACTTCCTTCACGGTGGTCTTCAGCTTGCCGGAGCTTACGCCTCCTGGAACGTCGACCTCAACCTCCACGACGTCACCAGGCTCGATAACGGAAGATCCAGCAGGGGTGCCGGTGAGGATGATGTCACCGGTCTCCAGCGTCATGTGCTGGGAAAGGTCGGCAACAAACTGGGCGAGAGGGAAGATGAGGTCTTCATCGGACGAGGTTCCCTCCTGAACAACCTCACCATTGACCCACGTGCGCAGGCGAAGGCCCTTGGGGTCGATCCCCTGGGCGTCGATAAGCTCCGGCCCAATGGGGGTGTACCCATCGCGCGACTTGGAACGGGTATTGGAGCCCTTGTCCTGAACCTTGTAGTCATACAGGCCAATGTCGTTCGAGGCGGTCACGTAGGCAACGTGCTTCCACGCATCCTCGAGGGATACGTTGCGGGCCGGAGTGCCGATGATAAGTGCGATTTCGCCTTCGAAGGCCAACAGTTCGGTTCCTTCGGGGCGCTCGACTACCCCGTCCGACTCAGCCAGCGTGCTCGTCGCCTTGAGGAAGTAACTCGGGGTCTTGGGCCAGCGACCGCGCTGTGCCGCGCGGGACTCAAAGGCCACATGGACAGCGATCATTTTGCCCGGTTTAACCGGCAAGAACTCAGGTACAGCCATGAAGAATCCTTAATTGTGAACAAATCCTTGCCCAGATCGTATATTATCCCTAGCACCACCGCAAGTGGTTCAACTCACACGCTTTTCCGTATATGGCACACCCCATGCCGAAAGGAATCTCACTATGTCGCACGCAACTGTCACGCCGACAATTTCGACGGCCGAACGCCGCCGCGTCGTCGCCGCGACGACCATCGGTACCGCCATCGAGTGGTACGACTACTTCCTCTATGCAGCAGTGGCCGGACTCGTGTTCAACCACCTCATGTTCGGTCCGCTCGAAGGCGGCCTGGCCACCATCATCTCCTTCCTGACCGTTGGCTTGTCCTTCCTGTTCCGCCCGGTCGGCGCCTTCCTGGCCGGGCACTTTGCCGACCGCTTCGGACGCCGCGTGGTCCTCATGGTCACGCTCATCGCCATGGGCGGCGCAACCACCCTGATTGGTGTTCTGCCAACCTATGAAACCGCTGGAATCTGGGCGCCGATTCTCCTCATCACCCTGCGCATCATCCAGGGCATCTCTGCTGGTGGCGAATGGGGCTCCGCGGTGCTCATGGCGGTGGAACACGCCCCGACTGACAAGCGCGGCCTCTACGGCGCAGGCCCCCAGATCGGCGTACCCGCCGGCCTTTTGCTTTCCTCCGGCGTGCTGTCCATCATGAACACCATCGCGCCTGGCGACGCCTTCATGGACTGGGGCTGGCGCGTTCCCTTCCTGCTTTCCTTCGTCCTCGTCTTGGTGGGCTACCTCATCCGCATGGGCGTCGACGAATCCCCGGTGTTCGCGGAGATCGCGGAACGCGAAGAGGAAGAAGCCACTAACCCCATCGGCACGCTGTTTAAGAAATTCACCCCGCTCGTCCTGGTCGCCGCGCTCGTCTTCGCAGGCAACGGCACCGTCGGATACATGACTACGGGCGGCTACATCCAGCGCTACGCCACCGACCCCGAGGGCCCCGTCGCACTCGGCCGCGGTGATGTCCTCAACGCCGTGACCGTGTCTGCCTTCTCGTGGGCCTTGACCACCTTGTTCGCAGGCTTCATCTCGGACTACATCGGCCGCCGAAATACCTACCTCCTGGGATTCATCTTGCAGGGCATCGGCGCTGCCGCCCTCTTCCCGCTGGTCAATACCGGAAGCCTCGGGCTTCTCTACGGCGCACTCCTCTTCCTCACCGTGGGTCTGGGCCTGACCTACGGCGCGCAGTCCGCCATGTACGCCGAGCTTTTCCCCGCCTCGATTCGCGCCACGGGTGTGTCCATCACCTATGCCCTCGGCTCGGTCCTGGGCGGCGCCTTCGCCCCCATGATTGCCGCTTCGCTCGTCGAGGCAACTGGTACCACTTTTGCGGTGTCGGGCTACCTCGTATCTGCTTCGATCGTCGGCTTCATCTGCACCTTCATCCTGCGTGAGCGCAAGGGAATCGCGCTCGGCGCGGAACACGAGGCCGAGCAATCCCGAGGACACTTCATCTTCAGCCCGCGCTAGACGACGCCCCTCCACATGAGCCCTCACGATTTCACAAGGGCCATTGTGCGAGGCGGGCATATCATATATGATTCCCTTCTAAGACCCAGCTCACATCTCAGAGACGCCTTGAACTGAGTCACCACCCTCAAGAGCAAAGCTCACATGGCAGTAGGGGAGTGGCAGCTACCCCCACCACCCCTTCGTTCTCGTTCATTACAACCGCTGACTAAGGAGTCCACAGTGCAGTTCCACCACAATGGCTACGTTTCGGAAGACCCCCGCGTACACGAGCCCGCCGGGTACGGCGTCGATCGCGCTTCTGAACTTCCAGATGAAATGGACGTTCTCATTGTGGGCTCCGGGCCCGCAGGCATGATCGCCGCGGCACAGCTCGCGATGTTTCCCAACGTCAATACGCGCATCATTGAGCGTCGCCCGCATCGCCTCGAGCTCGGACAGGCCGACGGCATCCAGTCCCGTTCCGTAGAGACCTTCCAGGCCTTTGGCTTTGCTAAGGAAATCACGGAAGAGGCCTATGAAATCACGGAGATGGCCTTCTGGAACCCGGATCCGAATGATCGCTCCAAGATTGTCCGCGGTGCCTGCCCTGTTGATGACGAACAAGGAATCTCCGAATTCCCGCACCTCATTGTCAACCAGGCCCGTGTGTTGGATTACTTCGCCCGCTATGCACACCGCGCGCCCGGCCGCATCACCCCGGACTATGGCTGGAATCTCGTGTCCCTAGAGGTAGGGGAGGGCGAATACCCGGTGACGGTGCACCTCGAGGATGTCGACGGCAACCCGCGCGACGTTCGCGCTAAGTACGTCGTCGGTTGCGATGGCGCTAAGTCACGCGTCCGCAAGTCCATCGGTCGCTCGCTCAAGGGCGACCAGGCTAACCACGCGTGGGGTGTCATGGACGTTGTCGTTGACACCGATTTCCCGGACTGGCGCACCAAGTGCGCCATCCACTCCCAGGCCGGTTCTATCCTCCACATCCCGCGCGAGGGCGGCTACCTCTGCCGCGTGTACGTCGATCTCGGCGTGGTGCCAGAGGATGACAACCACAAGGTCCGCAACACGCCGATTGAGAAGATCATCGAGAAGGCGAACGAGATTTACGCCCCCTATTTCGTCGACGTCAAGATGGTGGCGTGGCATTCCGTCTACGAGGTGGGCCACCGCCTTGTCGACGCCTTCGACGATAACGACGACGACCCACGCGTCTTCCTCACCGGCGACGCCTGCCACACCCACTCGGCAAAGGCGGGACAGGGCATGAACGTCTCCATGCAGGATGGCTTCAACATTGGATGGAAGCTCGGCCACGTCCTCGACGGCCGCGCGCCGAAGGAGCTTCTCAGCACGTACCACGGAGAGCGCCAGCCGGCCGCCCAGAACCTCATCAACTTCGACCGCGAGTGGTCGACCCTCATGGCCACCCCAACGGAGGAGCTCGATGATCCGGAGGCAGTGGAGAAGTACTACGTTGCCGCGGAGGAGTTCGCCGCCGGCATGATGACGCAGTACGAGGAAAACCTGATCGTCGGCACTACCCAGCACCAAGATCTGGCTTCCGGCTTCCCGGTGGGCAAGCGCTTCAAGTCCTTTGAGGTCCTGCGCCGCTGCGACGCCTACCCTCAGCACCTGGGCCACCAGCACACCGCAGATGGCCGCTACCGCATCTACGCCTTCGCCGACGCCCCCAAGGCCGGCGAGGACTCCACGCTGAGCCAGTGGGCCGAGAAGGTCGGGCCCATCCTGGCCAAGTTCACCCCCGAAGGGGCTGAAGAGAATACCTACTTCGATGTGAAGGCCATCTACCAGCAGACGAACCACCACGACTACGAGATTCTCGACGCCCCTCTTCTCTTCCGCCCCCGCAACGGCAAGTTCAATGTTCCGAATTGGGAGAACGTCTTCAACGCACTCCCCGGGGACAAGGACATCTTTGAAGGCCGCGGCATTTCCCGTGACGGAGCCGTCGTCATCGTTCGCCCGGACCAGTACGTCGGTGCCGTCCTCCCACTCGATGATCCATCAGCGGTCGAGGACTACTTCTCCTCCGCGCTCATCAAGCTCAAGTAGTTCCGCTCTCAAGCTCACGTAGCTTCACACGTGTCAGGGCCCGGCATCGTGCCGGGCCCTTTTTGCCGCCTTGCCGAAACCGCCCTCATGGACACAGGGGGTTGGGACCGCCAAGTACAGCACCTAGGTTTCACGTGAAACACTCACGCATCGGTCCCTTCAGCTCGTCCATCCGCTCACCACGGGGGTACCCGCCGATCCATTATCTGTACGGCGGAAGGTATCGGTGTTAGAGTCAGTGATATGAAGAACACAGTTAACCTTTGGTGGTGGCGCGCGTAACCCGCGGGCCTCGTTGTTCTCCCATATTTAAGGCCCGCAGCTGCGGGCTTTTCGGCGTTTTGCTCTCTTAAAAAGCTCGCGGCAGCACACAAAACCGTTAAAGAAAGACAGAATATGCCGTACACAGCAACACGCGAGGTCAGGTACACATCCGACGCCAGCGCACTCTTTTATGCCCTCGCCACCCCACAGAACTCCCTGCTCTTAGAGTCCGCGGACATCGAGTCCAAGAAAAACCTCACGTGCATCGCCATCACAAAGGCCGCACTCAAGGTGGTGTGCCGGGGCCAAGAGGTCACCGCCACCGCGTTGACAACGTCGGGCGGCCTTCTTATCGACGAACTCCGCGCGGACTTCCAATCACGGATCATCCACAGCTCAGAAGGCAGCGTCACCTTCCGCTTCGAGCTTCCCACCGAGCACGATGAGCGCGCCCGCCTCCGCGCCACCTCCACCGCCGATATTCTGCGCACGCTGCAGTTTAGCCAGCTCTACTCCGGCGAGTCCCTCCCATTCCTTGGAGGCGGATTCGCCTTCGACTACGTCGCGACGTTCGAGGAACTGCCACCGGTGCCGGACGGCCCAAACGCGTATCCGGATTATGAGTTTCTCGTCGCCGAGCATGTCCTCACGGTGGACCACCTCACCAAGAGAGCAAAGATTGAGGGGTGGGGCGTCGACAAGCGCGCGCTCGAAGGGGAGCTCGACCGTGCCGCCGCCACCGAGCCTGTCGCCCCAGAAGCTCCCGCACCGCACGAGACCATCAGCGCACGCGCCAGCATCGATGACGCTGATTTCCGCCGCCACGTCGAGCGCCTCCAAGGCAACGTCCATGCCGGCGATATCTATCAGGTCGTTCCTTCCCGCGCCTTCAGCCTCGACTGCCCCGATGCCTTCGCCGCCTACCGCACGCTGCGGGAGACTAACCCCTCGCCGTACATGTTCTACCTGCGCGGGGAGGAACACGAGCTCTTTGGTGCATCCCCGGAGTCCAACCTGAAGTACACGGCCTCTGACCGAAAGGTTCAGCTCTACCCGGTCGCCGGCACTCGGCCGCGCGGTGCCACTCACGAGCTGGATATCCGCAATGAACTGGAGATGCGCACCGACTCCAAAGAAGTCTCGGAGCACATCATGCTCGTGGACTTAGCCCGCAACGACCTCGCCCGCGTCGCCGTTCCCGGCACCCGAAAGGTCGCCGACCTGCTCCAGGTGGACCGCTACTCGCGCGTCATGCACCTGGTTTCCCGGGTCATCGCCACGCTGCACGAGGATTTCGACGCCCTCGACGCCTACCGCGCCTGCATGAATATGGGCACGCTCACCGGCGCTCCGAAGCTGCGCGCCATGGAGCTCATCCGCGAAACCGAAGGTACTCGCCGCGGCTCCTTCGGCGGCGCAATCGGCTACCTGCGCGGCGATGGCTCGATGGATAACTGCATCGTCATCCGTTCCGCCTACGTCAAGGATGGCACGGCCGTCGTCCAAGCCGGCGCGGGAGTCGTGCGCGATTCCGTCCCACAATCCGAGGCCGATGAAACGGTACATAAAGCCTACGCGGTGCTCAGCGCCATCGCCCAGGCACACAACGCATCTCTGGAGGTCATCCGATGAATCCACACGTCGTCCTCATCGATAACCACGATTCCTTCGTCTACAACCTCGTCGACGCCCTCGCCGGCTATAACACCACCGTCTTTCGCAACACCGTGCCCGTGGAGGAAGTCCTCGCCGCCGAGCCCGATATCATCATCCTCTCGCCCGGCCCAGGTCATCCCCGCGACGCCGGATCGATGATGCAGCTTATCGACGCCTCCCTCGGCCGCATCCCCATCCTCGGTATCTGCTTGGGCTTCCAGGCGCTCCTTGATCACTTCGGCGGCACCGTCGAGCCCTGCGGCCCAGTCCACGGCTCCTCCGTTCCCATGACGCTGACCGACGCCGGTGCCAGCCACCCTCTCTTTCAGGGTCTCACCACCGACTCCGAGCCCGATAACCCGAACTATGTTTGCCGCCTCATCCCCGTTGCGCGTTACCACTCCTTAGGCTGCGCGAACGTTCCCGCCCAGATGCGCAGCCTCGCCGAGACCGAGACCGCCATTGGCCCCGTCACCATGGCGGCGGAAACACTCGACGGCATGGCTCTCGGCCTCCAGTTCCATCCAGAATCACTTCTCACGCCGACGGGACCGATCATGATCGAGCGGTGTATTCATCAACTTTCTGTTCACCCCACCATTGAAGGAGCCAAGTAATGACTGATAATAAGGCATTGACAACATTGCAAACCTTCCTCGACATCCAGGAGCCGACCCTGGAGCAAGCCATCGAGGTCTTCACCCCACTGACGGTAGGGGAGTATGACGATATCCATATCGCCGCCCTCCTAACCCACATCCGCACCCGCGGAGAGACCTTCGCTGATGTCGCCGGCGCGGCACGCGCTTTCATCAAGGCCGGCCGGCCATTCCCTGTCACCGGCAAGGGGCTCATGGACACCGCGGGAACCGGTGGTGATGGCGCCAACACCATCAACGTCACCACCGGTGCATCGCTGGTCGCCTCCGCCGGTGGGGTCAAGATGGTCAAGCACGGCAACCGCTCTGTCTCCTCCAAGTCTGGCTCAGCCGACGTCCTGGAGGCCCTCGGCATCCCGCTTGATCTCGACCCAGACCGCGCAGTCCGCCAACTCGAGGCATCCAATTTCACCTTCCTCTTTGCGCCGGCCTACAACCCGGCCGTCGCCCACGTGCAACCGGTGCGCAAGGGCCTCGGCGTCTCCACTCTCTTCAACACCATGGGCCCGCTCCTGAGCCCCGGCCGCCCGGAGTTCCAAATCATGGGCATAGCCAACCCCGAGCAAGGCCAGCTCATCGCTGAGGTCTTCAAGGACCTCGGCCGCACCCGCGCGCTCGTGGTCCACGGTGCTGGCACCGATGAGATTGCCGTTCACGGCACCACCCAGGTCTGGGAGCTTCGCGACGGCACCATTAGCCACTACGAGCTCACGCCCGAAGATCTCGGCATTTCCCGCCATGAGTTGTCCGACCTTGCCGGCGGCGATGGCGCACAGAATGCCGAAGCCCTGCGCGCGGTCTTCGCCGGTACGGGCAAGCCGGCCCATCACGACGCGATCATCGCCACCGCCGGCGCCATGTTCTATCTCAACGGCACAACCGACACCATCCGAGACGGCGTCGCGCACGCCGCGAAGCTCATCCAGGACGGCACCGTGGCCGCATGGCTGAAGAAGCACGAGGAGGCGAACTATGGCTCTGCCGACCGTGCTTGAGGGGATCGTCGCCAAGCGCCGCACGCACCTACCAGCTATCCGTGAGCGCCTCGCCCACGTGGACCTCACGACTCTCCCGCGTTCTGAGCGTTCCTTCTACGACGCGCTCAACGGGACCAACCGTTTCATCTTGGAATGCAAGTCCGCGTCCCCGTCGCTCGGCCTCATCCGTGAGCATTATGAACCGGGAGCCATCGCCCGCGTGTATTCGCGCTATGCCTCAGCCATCTCTGTTCTCTGCGAACCGGACCGTTTCGGTGGTGACTATGACCATTTGCAGACCGTGGCGCTGTCTACGCACCTGCCGGTCTTGTGCAAAGACTTCATTATCGATCCGATCCAGGTGTATGCCGCGCGTTACTTTGGCGCCGACGCCATCCTGCTCATGATGTCCATCGTCGACGATGAAACCTATGCAGAGCTCAAACATTTGGCAGATTCCCTTGGGCTCGACGTTCTCACTGAGGCGATCACTGAGGACGAGGTCGAGCGCGCCACTGCCTTTGGCGTGGACGTCATTGGCATTAACAACCGCAACCTTCACGACCTCAGCATCGATCTCACCCGCTCCGAGCGTCTCTCGCACTCTGTGCCGTCCGGCAAAGTTGTGGTTTCGGAATCCGGCATCCGCAACAACCAGACTGTGCGCCGCCTTGGGTCTCATGCCAACGCATTTCTTGTCGGCTCCCAGCTCACCGGTACGCCTGATATCGATCGTGCTGCACGCGAGCTTGTCTATGGTCACAATAAAGTCTGCGGACTCACGGCGTGGTCTGCAGCTCAGGCCGCCCGCGCCGCCGGTGCAGTCTACGGCGGGCTCATCTTCGAAGAGGCATCGCCGCGCAGTGTTTCACGTGAGACCGCGCTCGACATCATCGCCCACGGACCCGATCTCAGCTACGTCGCGGTCTCTCGCCGCACCACTGGCTGGGAAGAGCTCGCTTTCGACGGCATTGCCGCCCTCCAGATCCATGCCCCTTACCAGGGGAGCACGGAGGCCGAGCTCCAACTCATTGAGTCCGTACGCGCAATAGCGGGGGAGCGTCAGGTGTGGCGCGCCATCGACATGACGGCACACCACGGCCCGGCGCTCGCCTCTGCGCTTGCCGACGCCTCCGACATGCTCATCCTCGATTCTGGCGCCGGCGGTACGGGTAACTCCTTCGATTGGTCAACAATTCCCGACAACGTCAAAGATAAGGCACTTCTCGCGGGTGGCCTTAAACCCGACAACCTTCGCGATGCGCTTCGCGTCGGCACAGCCGGACTGGACATCAACTCCGGCGTCGAAATTAACGGCAGGAAGGACACCGCGCTCATCGCTACGGCCTTCAACACCATTCGTCACTTTACGTATTAACCCTTAACCCAAACCTACTCAAAAGGAACACCATGACTAACCCACAGGACGCTAGGGAAACCCTCCTTCCCGCGTATTTCGGCGAGTTCGGCGGACAGTTTGTCCCCGAGTCTCTCATTCCCGCACTCGACCAACTCGAGAAGGCCTTCGTCGAAGCGCAAAACGATCCCGCCTTCCGCAAAGAACTGTCAGGCTATCTTCGTGACTATCTTGGCCGTCCCACCCCTCTCACCGAGGCAACCAAGCTCGGTGGAAAGGCACGTATTTTCCTCAAGAGGGAGGACCTCGTCCACGGCGGCGCCCACAAGACCAACCAGGTGATTGGCCAAGCGCTCTTGGCCAAGCGCATGGGAAAGACCCGCATTATCGCTGAGACCGGTGCGGGCCAGCACGGGACCGCGACTTCGCTTGCCTGCGCGCTGCTCGATCTTGAATGCGTCATCTACATGGGCGCTAAAGACGTCGAGAGGCAACAGCCCAATGTCTACCGCATGGAGCTCATGGGCGCGAAGGTCATTCCGGTGGACTCCGGATCTGGCACCCTCAAAGATGCCGTTAATGAGGCGCTGCGCGATTGGACCGCAACGTTCCACGAATCCCACTACCTTCTCGGCACCGCTGCCGGCCCCCATCCTTTCCCCACGATTGTCCGCGAGTTCCACAGGGTGATTTCCGAAGAAGCCAAGGCCCAAATGCTTGAGCGCACGGGCGGGCTTCCCGACGTGGTCGTCGCCTGCGTCGGCGGCGGCTCCAATGCCATCGGCATGTTCGCGGATTTCATCGACGAGGAGTCGGTCGAGCTCGTCGGCGCCGAGCCTGGGGGAGAGGGCCTCGATTCCGGACACCACGGTGCCACGATCAACAATGGCACCATCGGAATTCTCCACGGCGCCCGCTCCTACCTCATGCGCAATGCCGACGGTCAAGTTGAGGAGTCCTATTCCATCTCCGCTGGCCTCGATTACCCCGGCGTCGGTCCACAGCATGCTCACCTGGCGCAGACGGGCCGCGCCACCTATGTCGGCATCACCGACGCGGAGGCACTTGAAGCGTTCCAAATCCTTAGCCGCCGCGAGGGCATCATTCCCGCCCTTGAATCCTCACACGCCCTGGCCTATGCGCTTAAGCGCAAAGATGAGGACATCACCATTATCGTTTCCCTTTCCGGGCGCGGCGACAAAGACATCGACCACGTCCGCCGCACCCTCGACGCGCACCCCGAATTCAAGATCACGGAGGACAAGTAATGAGCCGATACGAGAAACTCTTCTCCAACCTTGCCGCCCGCAATGAAGGGGCCTTCGTTCCCTTCATCATGTTGAGCGACCCCGACCCGGACACTGCCCTCGACATCGTTCGCGCGGCCGTCGCCGGCGGGGCCGACGCACTCGAGCTCGGCGTCCCCTTTTCGGACCCTGTTGCCGATGGTCCCACCATTCAGGCCTCACACATCCGCGCGCTTGAAGGAGGGGCAACGGTTGATTCCGCCATCGCCCAAATCCGCCAGATTCGAGCCGAATTCCCAGACCTTCCGATTGGCATGCTCATCTATGGCAATGTTCCCTTCACTCGTGGGTTGGAGACCTTCTACTCCGAGTTTCAAGAAGCGGGTGCTGATAGCATCTTGCTTCCCGATGTCCCCGTCCGCGAAGGCGCACCTTTCGTCGCCGCCGCCGACAAGGCCGGCATTGACCCGATCTTCATCGCCCCGGCACAAGCCTCGGAGCAGACCCTCCAGGGCGTGGCTCAATACTCGAGGGGCTACATTTACGCAATCTCGCGCGATGGCGTCACCGGCACCGAGAAGGAATCGGAAACCCGCGGGCTCGTTGATGTAGTGAACAACGTGAAACGCTTCGGCGGGGCACCGATTCTCCTTGGCTTCGGAATCTCAACCCCTCAGCATGTCGCCGATGCCATCTCCGCTGGCGCAGCTGGGGCCATCACCGGATCTGCTTTAACGAAGATTGTCGACGCTCACCTCGACGAGAACAACAAGCCCACCGACGGACTCGCCTCTGCAGTCACCGACTTCGTATCCAAGATGAAGGCTGCTACCAAGCGTGCCGTTGGCTAAGCGCTTTCCCGAACAATCCTGACCCACCTCAGCCTCTTCCATCACGTCGTGCGCCACCACGCATCACGATGGAAGGGGTCGTTTCACGTGAAACAGCGCGTGTTCCATATGCACAAGCCCATCGGCTACCGTCGTTGTAGCCAGCAATCACTAATAATGCCGCCTTCTGTGCCTTCCAAAGCCTCCTTAATTCCCTAATCCCCAACAGCGATAGTCTCTTGGCCCTCAGAAGGGGACATCATCGGATGCGTTCGAGTAGCGATCCGCCGGGTCCGTCCTGTCGAAGACTTCGACCAACTCTCCGCCATCAAGCTCAACCTTCAAGGCTTTGGCCTCTTCGTGCATCTTCCGCCGGTGAGCAATGACATCTTCCGCGACGGTTCGTGCCCACACCTTAGACGCCGGGGCCAGAGGACCGGTTGCTTCAGTCACCGCCCAGGTGCCGTCCTCAAACAACCAGACAACATCACCAGTAACTGGGTCCAGGATATAGAAAGCCCGTCCGTCAGTTTTCATGTTGTGGTGGTGCTGGCAAAGGGCAACCAAATTAGACGGGTGCGTAGGGCCACCATCGGCATAGTTAATCCTGTGGTCCAATTGGCATGTCCACGCCGGTCGATTACAGCCAGGCGCCCGACAGGTCCCGTCGCGCCCCTCGACATACTTTCGCGTGACATCTGAGGGCTGGTAGCCTTCGCACGGTTCTGGTGCTTCACTAAAGTCTCTCGTCACAGTCCTCGACGCTGGGACTCCTTCACCGGTCCAGCCGTGTCCCTGAACAAAGACCGGCGCTCCCTCCACGTCAGTGGCTTTGAATTCATGCACAACGACTTTTCCAGCCTCCGGCTGAATCTTGCCCGTAATGAGGAGAACTAAGGCATCCGCCATTGAGACGTCATGCTCCTTTGCGGCCAGCTTGATTGTCTCGTGGATTACGACGCCGACGTTACTATCGACCTCTAACTCGATCGAGGCACGTTCTCCCCGGGTGAGGAGTGAATACCGATTCTTCTTCCGCTTATCCCGAAACGCGATTGAATCATCCAAGACCTTAGCAATGTCGCGTACCTTGCGCCGAATCTTTTCTGCGCTGGGAAAGACCTGGTTGGGTTTAGTCGGTGTTAGCCACGCCGCCAATTGACTATCGATCTCTGAGATAACTGAAGCAATAGGGTTGCCCAGCTTTGCCAGTACTTGATCAATAGCAACCAAGGCTTGCATATCGAGTACGTATTCAGAGTCTTGCATCGCCTTCACCTTCGGCAATTCACTGAGACGAATAAGCCCCATGACATTCCGCGCCACATGTGCCGGAGACTTTCCCGTCTTTTGACCAAGGGTCATAAATGCAGTGTCTGAATCTGCGTCGAGCGGTGGCTGGACACGTGACCAAAACTCATACTCTATTCTTCGCATGAGTTGACCCGCCATACATTCTGGATCATGCGGGTTTGAGTGAGAAAAATACGCAGTAGGTACCGAGGTTGAAGAATTTGTTGTGATTCCCATGGGGAGCTGCATCCCTAAATTAGCCGGATAACTGCTTCCCCCACTCCCACCTTTAGAATACATGTTCTAAGCTCGTCCCACAAGAGTCATCTCGGTTTTCGTCGGAGCTTTTGGGAGCTCCTTGCACGACCGAGCGGCCCGCGACGTCGGCAACCAGGCATACAAAAATCCCCCTCCCGCGGCCAACTTTCCAGTTGATTGGTCTAGACGTATAGACCAGAAATGGAACGCAAGCTAGGGGAGGGGGAAGCTTTCAGGGTTTCACGTGAAACCTAAGCTTGAAACCTAAGCTCTGCTGAGCTCCTCGTCGGCAGCAGAGGCGTCGGCCTCGGCCTCCAACCCATCAATTTTATTGCGAGCGAAACGGTCAACAATCATGGCGATAGCGCCGTCGCCAGTAACGTTCGCGGCCGTACCCACGGAATCGATAGCGATGTAAGCGGCAATCATCAGTGCCACCATCGAATCATCAAAGCCCATATTGGATTGCAACAGACCAACGGCAACCATCACGGCACCGCCCGGAACACCGGGGGCCGCGATCATCATGATTCCAAGAAGCAGGATGAAGCCCAAGGCCTTACCCAAATCTGCTTCCATACCATCAGCCATGTACACAATCGCGAAGGCGTACAACGTCAGCTTGATCATCGAACCAGAAAGGTGGATGGTCGCACAGAGGGGGATAACGAAGCCAGCAACGGGCTTGGAAATGCCGTTCTTCAACGCGGCGTCCAACGTCACCGGAATCGTCGCCGCCGAAGAGGAAGTACCCAACGCGGTGAAGTAGGCCGGTGCCATGTTCTTCAATGCGCGGAATGGATTCTTACCCGCAATTGCGCCGGCGATGATGTATTGAAGCACGAGGTAAACCAGCGTCATAAGGACCGCAAGCAAAAGAACCTTGGCGAAGGCAACCAGCACCGTCCCGATGTTGCCATTCATGCCCAAGGAGAGGAACATGCCAAAGATATAGAACGGCAGGAGGGGAATCACAAAGCCCCAGATCACCTTGATGACGACGTTCTCAAATTCTTTAGTAATCGCGTAAAGATTGTCGGATTTCACAGTGGTCATCGCCACGCCAACGCAGAAGGACAACAGCAGCGCCGTCATAACTTCGAATGGAGCCGGCATCTCAACGGTGAAGTAGGGCTCGAGCGCTCCGGCATCGATGTCAGCAACATCAGTGTTGAGCGTCTGCCCACCAAGCAACGTGGGGTACAGGACCTGGGTCAAACCGTAGGCAACGAGGCCTGCCACGATAGTGGAACCATATGCAATCCCGGCAGTAATACCCAGCCACTTGCCGGCGCCGCGCCCGAGGCCCGCGATTGCCGGTGCCACGAGAGCAAGAATGAGAATGGGGATGAAGAAGCCAAGGAAGTTCGAGAACAGTCCGTTGTATGTTGCGAAGGCCCTGCCGAACCATTCCGGCGCAAATTGGCTAACTATGATGCCCAAGACTATCGCTACGAGGATCTTGAACAGCAGAGAGTTGAGAACACTCTTGAATGTCATGATTGAGTCTTTTCTATGGTTGATACCACTACGAGTTTCTCGCCCGGCGATAAACGCTTATTTATCTACCAAGCGACACGAAATGTATATTACAGCACGAAACGAATAAATTGAACCAGCTTTCTCGCTAGCTAGGAGGCGGGATAGACTTAGACGCATGCTCGTAGTCGGAATCATCTTCCTCGTCCTTGCCGCGGTCCTCATCATCGTCGGCGGCCTTGCCACACTCCGTAAACTCCCCGGCAACAGTGTTGTTGGATTGCGCCTCGCAGAGATCCGCAAAACCCGGGAGGCATGGGACAACGCCCACGCTCTTGCGGGCCCGTTCTGGTTCCTGGGAGGGATCGCTCTCGTTTTCGGTGGCGTTATCGCGCTTCGCGCTGAAGGTTGGATGTGGCTAATCCCCGCACTCACAGCCGTCGTAGCTGTCCTCGCGCTCTCCATCGGCTCCAACATGGGTGCCCGCGCGGCCTACCTGTGGGACCAAGCCCATAAAGACGACGATGGTTGCGGCGATTCCTGCAACTGTGGCGACGGCGGCTGCGGGGGAGAGGCGCCGGCTGTCGACGTCTCCGCGATCCGTGCCGCAGCACAACACGCCGATAAAACGGGCCGAGACTAGAGCGGCTTTTTCAGCACAGTGACGCATTCTGGGCAAACAGAAGTCCCCATATGATTTCATCACAAACTATATTTTAGGTGGCCAGCTCAACACCGGGTAGACCCGATGATTGGTGTGGCCACCTTTCTTTGTCCTGTGCGAGCACTGAGAGCTAAACATCAATTGCGTGGGAACACGGCAGTGTGACGTGACAACAGGAGTCGGGCGGCGCACGATCGTGTTCATGACCAAGAGCACCAAAACTAAAGCGCTACGGCTCGTCGCTGCAACAGCGCTCAGCCTCAGCATCCTCGGCGCGGGGGCCACGTATGCACTCGCCGGAGAACGTCGCGGAGCACACAACGAAGCTGGGACGATCTATAGCGATGTCGGCACATCATACGGTGCCTACGATTTCAGCGGCAGCAGGGAAGAGGAGCTTCCCGTGTGGGACGGCAAACTTAGCTAACAGCACATTGTCCTCTCCCTACACAGCCAACGAATCAGATAGAGTAATCCACATGACTACGTGTTCACGCCGCCTTTTCCTGCTCGGTACTGCGACCACCTTTGCTGGGGCCTACCTCGCCGCCTGCGGTAAGGAACCTTCCGCGGAAGTCGCAGCGACGGAAATCCCCGTTGGCTCCGCCATCATTGTAGACAAGGTGATCTTCGCTCAACCCACCGAGGGAGAGTTCAAAGCATATTCGCAGACCTGCCCGCACCAGGGTTCCCTCATCACGAAGATTGAAGGCTTGACCGCCACGTGCACGAGCCACTACTCAAGCTTTGACCTCAGCAGCGGCGAAGTCACCGGCGGCCCCAGCCCTAAACCGCTCACTGAGTACGGAGTGGAAAATAACGGGGGAACAGTCAAAAACGTCTCCGCCTAATGGATATCCCCGGAGACTCAGGGGGGTTTGAAAAGATGTTTCACGTGAAACCGTGAGGGGCGTCTAGACTCTCTTCTATGATTGAGCGCCTAAAAAGACTCGACCCCCTCATCGTCCTCATCCTGTGCGCCGTCGCAATTGCTATTGCTTTTCCCGCGCGGGGAAGCTTTGCAGACAGCTTCGATGTCCTCACGAATATAGCGATCGCCCTTCTCTTCTTCCTCTACGGCGCCCGACTCTCAACGCGCGAAGCCATCAACGGGATCAAACACTGGAAGCTCCACCTCACTATTCTGGCGTTTACCTTTGTGGTCTACCCAATCATCGGCCTCGCACTGCGCCCGCTCACCGCGTTCATCCCAAACGATCTTTACTTGGGAATTCTCTACCTCACGCTTGTACCGTCCACAGTGCAATCGTCGGTAGCCTTTACTTCAATCGCCCGCGGAAACGTCCCAGGAGCAATCGTCTCCGCGTCTGCGTCAAACCTCGCTGGAGTTTTGCTTACACCATTGCTAGTCATGGCGCTGATGGGCGCAGGAAACGGAATCCATATCGATAGCTCTGTTTTCTTTGAGATTTCTGTTCTTCTGCTCCTACCTTTCGTGCTCGGCCAGCTCACCAGAAAATGGGTGGGCAAACTCGCAGCAAGCAAAGCCACGAAAGTGGTGGACCGAGGCTCCATCGCGATGGTCGTCTATGCGGCCTTTTCTAAGGGAATGGTGGACGGGATTTGGGCGTCGATTAGCGTATGGCAAATCCTATTCCAGATTGCCTTTTCCGCCGCGCTTGTCTTCTTCATGCTCTGGCTCACCAAGGTGGTCAGCCAGAAGCTGGGGTTCGACAGGGAAGACACCATTGCTATTCAGTTCTGCGGGTCAAAGAAATCCCTAGCCACCGGATTGCCCATGGCCTCGGTGATCTTTGCCTCCGGCGGCACCTCATTGGGGCTGCTCATCCTTCCCCTCATGATTTACCATCAGGTCCAATTGATGATCTGCGCGTCTATGGCGGCACGCTACGCCCGGGTAGAGTGAGAGCACATGAAAAAGCTTTATGTTCGCACCACCATGACCATCCCGGAGGTCGGCACCGCCACACACATCGCGGAGCTTGAGGAAATCAACGCTGAGGCCTGCTCCATGCTGCGCATGATCGCCCTCGCTCCGAATGACTCCATCGTCGGCGCTGCAACACCGGAGACCTCAGTGGGCAATGCCGAGGTCCCACAGCGCGTGGTTCCACACCCCGACACCTACGACGCATTCCCCGACATCAACGCCGAGCTTATCGACGCCTTCCAGTTCCACTCCTTGTGGACAGAGGCCATCGCCCTCTACGGGGACTTTTAAAGCACCACGTTCACCGACAGCATGTACACGGCGGTGCCTCCGAAGATGGACAAGCCGGAGTTGCGGCGCCACAGATGCAGCAGGGCAGTAGCCGCGGCGCCTACAAGGGGAGCCACAAAGCTTCCCGTGTCTTGGGTCTGACTAAACAAGGTGTAAACCACCAGGACCGTCATCACGCCCACGGGCATAGTGAAGCCCAGCATGCTAATGAATTGGCTATCCTTTAGGGCCTTCACAAAGGCGAAGGGAAGCCAGCGCAAAACAACCGTCACCACCCCGACGGGGATAAGCACGGCGAGGATGCTGAGCAGGGTTACTCCAGCTGGCATTAGGATTCCCTGCGTCGAATCATCGCGCTGTCGACACGCGGGGAGAGGTAGCGCACCACCAGGAGCAGGAAGTAGGCGCTCAGCGCCACCATGAGTAGCTGCCCTGGAAACAGACAGCCCGCGAGGACACCCAGGACCGCCGCGGACAGGGGAAGCGAGTAATCCTTGTTGTTCTGGAAGGAATCAATCGCTAGGACAATGAACAAGGCGACGAGGGCGAAATCCAGCCCCTTCACCGAGGGCGGAATAGCCTGGCCTGCCAGCGCACCAATGATGCCCGAGACAACCCACAGCACCTGGCAGAAAAGCTGCACGGTGAAGACAAATGCACCACTCGGGCGCGAGCCGCGGGGAAAGGCGGAGAGGACGGCATAGGATTCGTCGGTCAGCGCGTACGTGGAATAGGCGCGGCCGAAACGATTCCGAATCTCATCGCGCGGAAAGGTTAACCCGTAGAAGATGTGGCGGAAGTTCACCATGAAACCCGTCACCGCGGCAACGGCGGGCGTCACGCCGCCGGTCACCATGGAAATGGCGAGGAACTCCATCGAACCAGCGTAAATAACGATAGAAAAGATGGGGGTCCACCACCAGTCGAAACCGGTCTGGACCATGAGCACGCCGAAGGCGAGGCCAAGCGGCACCACCCCCACGGCGATGGGCATGCAGGTCCGTATTGCCTTGATGATCTCCGCACGCATGGCAGAGATGTTAGCGCAGAGGGTGGAGAGGAACTCTAATTATCTTCATCGATATAGCGCGGGAAGGTGGCAAACAACGGCAGGGGCATGGCTTGGCGGCGCATGACATCTGACCACGTATCTGTCGATCCGGAGGAGACCACGTCCTGGGGCAGCGCAGGGGCCACGTACCACTCACCGCGATCGATTTCCTCATCGAGTTCGCCCGGTCCCCACTCGAAATGACCGGCGAAAAAGCGCATACCTTCCACCAGTTCGGTGACGGCATCGGGACCCACGCGCAGATCGACGAGTGCCACCCGTGGGGCGAGGCGGCTCAACGAAGGCTGTTTCTCGATGTCGACGCCCTGTTTGGTCAGCGCCACGCCGATGGCCGCCTGCTGGTCGTGCGGGCCGCCGATGTAAAGGGCCTGCGGCTTAGCCACCACGGGCAGCCACTCCGGCATGACGTTGAAGACCGCGACCTCGGAGCGCTTAGTCAGATCCACGCCATACGTACGCCCGGCATGTTGCTCGGTGATGAGGATGACGGAGCGATTGTACTGGGGCGCGAGGACGTCGGGAGCCGCCACGAGGAGCTGGCCAGGGGCGGGATCATTGCGCTCGAGGGCGTTGAAAAGTCTGTCTGCGTACATCCCTATCTAGAATTCCACCACTCGCGCAGCTTCGCAATAGCAACTTCGCGCTCCAAGGGGCCTTCTTCGAGGCGCAGCTCCTTGAGGTAAGACCAGGCCTTGCCTACCTCCGGGCCGGGTTCAAGGCCGAGGATCTCCATGATCTCGTTGCCGTCGAGATCAGGGCGTACGCGAGCGAGGTCTTCCTTGGCCGCGATATCCGCGATGCGTTCCTCCAGCTGATCGTAGGTGCGCTGGAGGCGGCGGGCCTTGCGCTCATTGCGGGTGGTGCAATCGGCGCGCACAAGTTTGTGCAGGCGCGGGAGAAGATCGCCGGCATCGGTGACATAGCGGCGCACGGCGGAATCGGTCCACTGGCCATCGCCGAAACCGTGGAAACGCATGTGCAGGTAGACCAGCTGGCCGATGTCTTCGGTCGTGGCCTTGGGGAATTTCAGCTTGCGCAGGCGCTTGCGGGTGAGCTTCGCACCAACAACCTCGTGGTGGTGGAAGCTGACCTTGCCGTCGGTGGTGTCGCGGGTATCCGGCTTGCCAATGTCATGGAGCAGGGCAGCCCACCGAAGAATGAGATCGGGACCGTCTTCCTCCTGCTCCATGGCCTGCCGAAGTACAGTCAGCGAGTGCGCGTACACGTCCTTGTGCTGCGCGTGCTCGTCGGGAGCCATGCGCAAAGCCGGGATCTCCGGAAAAACATAATCAGCAATCCCGGAATCAACAAGCAGGTCAATACCCTTCCACGGCGCGACACCGCAGATGAGCTTGTTGAGCTCCACCTGCACGCGCTCCACGGTGATGCGCTGGATTTCAGCGGCCATGTCCTTCATGGCATCGCGCACGCGCTGGGCGACGTCAAACTCCAACTGCGCCGCGAATCGCGCAGCGCGGAGCATGCGAAGAGGATCATCGTGGAAGGAAATCTCCGGCGCATCCGGGGTATCGAGGATGCGATTCGCCAGGTCATCGAGTCCGCCCATCGGATCGTGGAATTCGCGGGTACCGTCCGGGCGCAGCTCGATGGCCATGGCGTTGACCTTGAAATCGCGGCGCACGAGATCGCCCTCGAGCGTGTCGCCGTAGACCACCTCGGGGTTGCGGGAATCGCCGTCGTAGCTATCAGAGCGGAAGGTGGTGATCTCAATCTGCTGGCCCTTATAAGCCGCCGAGACAGTACCGAAGTCGATGCCGGTATCCCACACGGTTTCCGCCCACTCCTCCAGAATCGAATACACCACGTCGGGCCGGGCCGGGGTGGTGAAGTCGAGATCATTGCCCAGGCGGCCGAGCAGGGCATCGCGGACGGAGCCGCCGACGAGGTAGAGGGGGGCGTCGTGAAGCGCGAAGCGTTCCACCAGGCCACTGAGGAGGCCACTGAGCTGGGCGACGGTGGCGTCCGCGCGAGCAAGAACGCCGATTAGCTGAGTGTCCTGAAAGTTCACGGATCGAAGTCTACTACGATTAGCAGGGATGACTAAGAACACGCCAGGGTCCAAGCGCCGCCGCCGGCGGGGCGCGGGCCACCGGAACCACCGCACGGGACGCCCCCAGCGCACGTCCACCAACCGCATGACCACGCGGGATGAGACGTCCGCAGGCGGACTCGTCGTGTCCGGATTGGCGGAGGCCGTCGACGAAGACGGCAACGTCGACCTGTCCCAAATCTATGTGGCACTCATCGGCAGGTTGGACCGCCGCGGGCGCCTGCTGTGGTCCATGCCGAAGGGCCATGTGGAAAACGGCGAGGCCAAGGAACTCACCGCCGAGCGCGAAGTATGGGAGGAAACCGGAATCCACGGCAAGGTCTTCGCGGACCTGGGCATGATTGATTATTGGTTCGTCTCCGATGGCGTGCGCATTCACAAGACCGTGCACCACCACCTGCTGCGTTTCGTGGACGGCATCATGAATGACGAGGACCCGGAGGTCACCGAGGTGTCCTGGATCCCGGTCTCCGAGCTCATCGAGCACCTTGCCTATGCGGACGAGCGCAAGCTGGCCCGCATCGCCCACGACCTCCTCCCTGATCTCGCGCGAAAGGAAGCTGCCGCAGGAAAGGCGACTCCGCGGTGAGTTGGCGCGCAGCGGTTGCCATCACGGCGCTGGCGGTGGGCTGCGCCGTCCCCGTGGCCCAGGCACAAACTCCCGACGCCGAGAGCAACGACTCCCACTATTGGCTCGGCTCCCGCGGCCCCGATGAGCTCGAACTCAGCTTGCTCAGCGCGACGGAGGCGCGAGTAGGTGAGACGCTTAAAGTCCAGCTGCGCATCCACAACCCAACCGAGAGCGCCGTTGATGACTTGCAAATAACCTCCCGACGCAGCAATGCTGTGAACTCCACGACGGAGGCCCGCCAAGAGCTCGCTGCGGGATCCTTTCCTTATTATGGGGCTTCGCTCGGCGCAGGAGCACTGGAGCCGGGGGAGAGCCGCGACGTAACCGTGGAGGTCCCCACCGCGTTGGGAGATGACTCCACGCTGGCCATCACCGATCCCGGCGCCTACCCACTGCTGTTTACGCTCACCGGCACCCGCGACGGCCAGGCCGCGAGCTTTGCGGAAGAGCGGACCATCCTGGATTTCAGAGGCGAAAATCAGGATCCGACGCCCAACGCAGAAGACGACAGCAAACACGAGTTCTCACTGATCTATCCCGTGACCGCCCAGGTCGACGTCGTGCCGGGAGATACCGGCGGCGAGGAGCTCATCTTAGAAAGCGAGCAGCTCGCTGAACAGCTCTCACCGGGCGGGCGCCTCGATCAGCTGCTCGACGCCTACCTGCAGCATGATCTGCACGGTTCAGGCTGCGTGGCCCTGGACCCCGCGCTTGTCGACGCCGCCGACCGCATGTCCGCCGGCTACACCGTCAACGAGACCCGCCCCTCTACTGCCAAACACCCCACGCGCCTGCGCGATTCCTGGTTTAGCAGCGCCGATTCCGATCGCGGCAAGCCGGGAGCGGGTGCCCAAGACGCCGCCGCATGGCTGGAGAAACTGAAGAAGGTGGACTGCCGCATGCTCATGCCGTGGGCTAACGCAGACACCGATGCCGTGTCCCAGGTAGGAAACGAGTGGCTCACCCACGAGGCCGTCGAACAGGGCGCAGACACCATCGAGCGCGTCCTCGGCGCCCCGCTCAGCACGCCACTGACCGCACCGGCCTCAGGGACAAGCGAGCACGCGATGCCCGTCCCGCTGCTGGTGGCGGATAATTCCGAGTGGGCCGGCAAGGCCGCCACCTTTGATGCCTCCCTCGGAGCCCTCTTGGCCCAGACCGGTTCCAAGCCGCAGACCACTGGGTACTCCAACCCGGAGCTGCGCTACGACTTTTCGATGGATTCAGAGCAGGCGAGGGCGCTGACGGCGGGGGCGTCGATAAGCGTGGCGTCCGCGCAAGAGGAGACCGTGGCCAAGCTGCCGAACTTCCAGGACCCTGCCGCCGCGCGCGCGGTGATGGAAGCAGCGCAGCGCCTGCTCAATTCCGGGCGCCTCGAGCCCCGTCCCGTTGCCGCGCTGCCCATCGAGCCCGGCAGCGGCAACCCCGGAAGTCCCTACCCAGATCCCGCAGCCTTCCACGACGCCGAGATCACACAGGTAACACAGCAGGCCCGCTATACCGATGAGCTGATGTCCATCATGGTCAACGATCCCGGTATCGCCATGACGCGCTATAACTTCACGGCACCCCTGCGCCGCGATCTCCTCACGGCGCTCAGCGCTACCGACCGCTCCAGCCTCCACGGTTTTCCATCCTCGGTGGAGCAGAGCCGCTCTCGGCTGGAGAAAAACGCGGATATGCTCCGCGAGCTTCGCGCTTCCGTGGCGCTCATCCCACCGGGCAACGTCTTTACCCGCGTTTCAGAGTCATCACCGCTGCTCATCGTGGCGGAGAACGGCCTGCCGCTGCCTGTCGACGCCCACCTAGCCTACGACGCCCCCGACGGCGCCACGTTGAACACGCAGGACTTGATTCACATCCCAGCCAAGGGATCTATTACCGTGTCCATGACCGCTGACCTGCCCAGCAACGTTGACCAGATGTCGCTGCGCCTATGGCTTGCAACACCATCTGAGCACCTCATTTCGGATCCAATCGATATCACGGTGCAGACGCGTGCCGGTATCGTTAGCGTCTATGGAGTCGGCGCAATCGCCGCGCTCGCCCTCATCCTAGCTGCCCTGTTCCGTCTGGGTAAGCGGAAGAAAAAGAAGTCTCACGGATAGTTTTCTCAATGACACATGAACCTAAGTCTGGTGCCCGCCGACGCATTGTCACGCCTTCGCCGCCGGCGCCGGTACCGGAAAAGCGCGCGCCGAGTGGCGTCGTTGCTGTCGACGACGAACTCGAGGACCGCTCGGGACTGAAGGGCAAGGCAGCCGCTGCCTCGAGTGAGCCCTCCGGCGAAAAGAACTCCGACGGCGCCGTCGTTCGCGCAACCGGCTCCATGGCCATTGCGACGATGATTTCCCGCATCACGGGATTCATCCGCAACGTGCTCATCGGCTCGTCGCTCGGCCCGGCTATTTCCTCCGCCTTCACCACGGCGAACCAGCTGCCCAACCTCATCACGGAGATCGTGCTGGGCGCGGTGCTGACTTCGCTCGTCGTGCCCGTGTTGGTGCGCGCGGAAAAGGAAGACGCTGACCGTGGCGAGGACTTTGTCCGGCGCCTCTTCACGCTGGCCTTCTCCCTGCTGGCCACGATCACGGTGCTTTCCTGCATCTTTGCCCCGCAGTTAACGCGCATGATGTTGCCGGAGGACGGCGAGGTCAATGCCGTGCAGGCCACCTCCTTTGCCTACTTGCTGCTGCCGCAGATCTTCTTCTACGGGCTTTTCGCGCTCTTCCAAGCGGTGCTCAACACCAAGAGCATCTTTGGGCCAGGCGCGTGGGCACCGGTGGTCAATAACATCATCTCGATTACGGTGCTCGTGGCCTACCAGCTGCTGCCGGGCAGCTTGCATCCCGATGCGCCTTCGCCGATCACGGACCGGCACGTGCTGCTCCTAGCCCTAGGCACCACGGCCGGTGTGGTGGTGCAATGCCTCATCCTTTTCCCTTATCTCAAGAAGGCGGGCATTAACCTCAAGCCGCTGTGGGGCCTAGATGACCGCCTCAAGCAGTTCGGCGGCATGGCCATGGCCATCGTGGCCTACGTGGCGGTTTCCCAGCTGGGTTACGTCATCACTTCCCGCGTGGCGGCCCATGCTGACAAAGAAGCGCCGTTTATCTACCAGCAGGCATGGCTTCTCCTGCAGGTGCCCTATGGCGTCATTGGCGTCACGCTGCTCACCGCAATTATGCCGCGCCTGTCCCGCAACGCCGCGGACGGTGACGTCAAGGCCGTGGTTCGGGATCTCACGCTGGGCACGAAGCTGACGTTTATCGCCCTGATTCCCATCGTCATCTTCATGACGGGATTCGGCATCCCGATCGCCCGCGGCCTTTTCCAATACGGCGCCTTCAACGCCAAGGCGGCCGAGGTACTCGGCCTCACGCTAAGCTTCTCTGCCTTTACCCTCATCCCATACGCCCTCGTGCTGCTGCACCTGCGCGTCTTCTACGCCCGCGAAGAAGCGTGGACGCCGACGTTTATCATCGCCGGCATCACGCTGACCAAGTCGGTGCTCTCCCTGCTTGCCCCACACGTGGCGGATTCCCCCGACCGCGTGGTCGTCCTTCTGGGCACTGCCAACGGCTTCGGCTTCGTGGCCGGCGCGGTGATCGGCGGCTTCCTGCTCAAGCGAAAGCTGGGCAGCCTGGGTGGCCGCGCGGTTATCGCGACGACTATCTGGTCAGTACTGGCCTCCCTCGTGGGCCTCGTGGTGGCCTTCGTCATCAATTACGTCATCAACCTCGTGCTCCCGGAGCAGGTGCCGCCGTTCGTGTACCTGCTGAAGCTTGCCGTGGCGGGCCTCATCTTCGTGGCTGTTACCGGCATCGTGCTTTCGCGCTCGGGTTTGCCGGAAGTCATCAACCTTGGCCGCCAGCTGCAGCGCATCCCCGGCATGTCCCGCATCATCAAGATCGAGCATGCCGAGGCCATCGAGGTCGAGGCCCCAGAGCAGCTGGAGATCCAGCCGATCTTCAGCGTGGATGCCTTCAACTCCTCGCCGGTACCGCCGCCGATGTCCGCCGGTATTGTCCGCGGGCCACGCTTGGTGCCGGGCGCACCGGTATCCGATGGCCGCTTCCGCCTCCTCAAGGACTACGGCTCTGCCGCGGGTACCCGCTTCTGGAAGGCCCGCGAGCAGGCCACCGGCCGCCTGGTATCGCTGACATTCGTGGACACCACGGGCGAGGCTCCGATGGCACCGGCCACCCCGGCGGTAGCCGCCCGCCGCTCCGCCGAAGTCTCCCGCGCCACGCGCCGCCTGGCTGAGATGGAACTGGATGCCATGGCGGAGAACATCGACATCCTGTCCTACCGCCAGGGCTGCCTCGTCGTGGCGGACTGGGTGGAGGGCACCTCCCTGAAGACGGTCTCGGAGGATGAGGACCTCGATCCGCGCGCCGTCGCCCACGCCTTAGTCCCGCTGGTGCGCACCACGGCTGCTGCCCACGCGGCGGGCCTCGTGCTGGGAATTGAGAACCGCAACCGCATCCGCATTTCCACTGAGGGCATTGCCACCCTGGCCTTCCCCGCGGTGCTGCACAGCAACGATGAGGAGACTGACCGCTCGGCGCTGGCCTCCGCCATCTCGCTCCTCGTG
This sequence comes from Corynebacterium sp. HMSC056E09, assembly GCF_001813425.1. Taxonomy (NCBI): domain Bacteria; kingdom Bacillati; phylum Actinomycetota; class Actinomycetes; order Mycobacteriales; family Corynebacteriaceae; genus Corynebacterium; species Corynebacterium sp. HMSC056E09. The sequence continues at coordinate 28,425 of NZ_KV812492.1, read as the reverse complement.
GAGTCCACCAGTCCGACACCGGAGGTGCTACAGGAGATTGCTGCCGACGCCGAGGAGGGCCAGGACTCCGATCTCGAGGACATCGCCAACCGCTTGGCGGCCTTCGCCGGCGATGGCGACGAGGGCGAGGAGACCCTCCAGATTCCAGTCGAGGAGACCCCGCGCAAGGAGGACCCGAGCCCCGCACCGGGCTTCGGCGGCCGCGGTTACTCTGGCTCCGGCATCATCGTCCTAGGCGCGCTGGCCACCCTCTTCGTCGTGGCAATGGCCGCGCTCAGCGTGTGGATCCTGTCTCATGTGGGAAATGAAAAGACTTCCCCAGTGGTGACGAAGAGCGAATCGACGACTGAAACCTCATTCCCCAACGTGCCGCCGGTGCTCCTGAAGGACGTCAAGACCACCTCCGTTCCGGAGGGCAAGGAAGTATCTGGTTCATGGTCCACGAAGAAGGCAGACACTGGACTCCTGCTCAGCATTGACAAGCCCACGCAACTCCGCGCGCTACCGCTTCAGCAGAGCAAGTCCACCGGCGCCAAGTACGAAGTCTATGGCGTTAATACCAAAGATTTTGACCCCACGGATCCTGACTCCGGCAAGCTCACCGAGCTCGCACACGGCACGCTAACCAACGCGCGCCAAGACATCGAGCTCAAGGAGAAGCCCGTGGCCTTCGACGGCGCCCTCATCGTCTTCACCGACATGCCCAAGTCCGGCTCCGTCACACTGAAGGAGGCCACCCTGGTGGGCATCCCAACCAACTAACCCACCACCTCACGCATTTCCCCAGACCTCGATCCCGAAACTCCCTGCTCGCTGACTCAGACGCGCCACGCGCTTGACGACGCCCACCTGCAGGTTTCGGGTAGCAGGTCTGGGGCTTCAGTGTTCTTGCAATTTCTTCCCTTGACAGATAAGTGAAGGAGCGTATAATTCTTGTTGTCACGTCAACAATCTAGAGAAACCTAGAAGAAACGAGGAACCCATGACTATCACCGCAGGAACGTACGCACTGGACCCGGCACACACCACTATCGGCTTTGTTGCCCGCCACGCCATGATCACCAAGGTGCGCGGCAACTTCAACGAGTTCGAAGGCACCCTGACCGTAGGGGAGAACATTACTGACTCCGCCGCCACCGCCACGGTGAAGACGGCGTCCATCGATACCAAGAACGCTGATCGCGATGCACACGTAAAGAATGAGGACTTCTTCGACGTAGAGAAGTTCCCGGAGATGACCTTCACCGCGACCAAGTTCGACGTTAACGACGAGGGTGAGGGCACCGTCACCGGTGACCTCACCATCAAGGGCACCACCAAGTCCGTTGATTTCAAGGTAGAAGAGACCGGCGTGGCCGAGGATCCCTTCGGCAACACCCGCCTTGGCTTCGAGGCTAAGACCTCCATTAACCGCACCGACTTCGGCATCGACTTCAACGCTCCGCTGAAGACCGGCGGCGTGCTCGTCTCCGAGGAGATCAAGATCGAGCTCGAGGTTTCTGCCATCAAGCAGTAGGCCGTCAGGCGTGATACCTCGCCTTGAGAAGTAGTTTTTAGTTGTTGCCCGTAGTGCCCATTTCGGCACTACGGGCAACAACTTTTTGACGACTAAGGCGCCACAACCGAGTAATAAACAACTCCGGGCAGCTTACCTGTGATACGCACCGCAGCGACGTTTAAGATGTAGCGCATGACTACCGCAAACCTCACCCATGCAGAAGCCACCGCCCGCAGCACCGCGCTGCGTTTGAGCACCTACGATCTGCACCTCGACGTCACGAGCGCGCCAACCGACGCCGACTCCTACGAGGTCACCTCACGTATTACGTTCACCACCACTAAGCCCGAGACCTTCGTGGATTACTTGGGCAAGGCCGTGCACGCAGTGCGCGTCAACGACAAGGAGGTGGAGAACACCTTCGACGGTGGACGGGTCTACCTGAGCAACCTTCCAGTGGGGGAGGAACTCACCGTGGAGATCACCGGCTCCTCCTATTACTCCCGCACCGGCCAGGGCCTGCACCGCATGCACGACCAGGCCGATGACACCACCTACCTCTACTCGCACCTCGAGCCATCCGATGCCCGCCGCATCTTCCCCTGCTTTGACCAGCCGGATCTCAAGGCCAGCTACGAGGTGCACCTCACCGGCCCGGAAGGCTGGCAGCTGCTCAGCAATCAACCGGAGATCAGCCGCGAGAAGACGGATAGCGGGGAAGTGGCACACTTCGCGCCGACCCCTCTGCTGTCGACGTATTTGACGGCGTTTGCGGCGGGGCCGTACGTCGAGAAGCACAGCACCTGGACCGCCCCCGATGGCTCCTTGGAAGTGGAGCTGCGCGCCTTTGCCCGCGCCTCCATGGCCGAATACCTGGATGATGAAATCCTGCAGGTCACAGCACAAGGCATGGACTTCTTCCACAGCAGTTTTGGCTACCCGTACCCGTGGGGCAAGTATGATTCCATCTTCGTTCCGGAATACAACCTGGGCGCCATGGAGAACCCCGGCCTCGTGACCTTTACGGAGCACTACCTCTTCCGTTCCGCCGCCACCCGCGCGCAGCATGCCGGGCGCACGAATACCATCCTGCACGAGATGTCTCACATGTGGTTCGGTGACCTGGTCACCCCGCAGTGGTGGGATGACCTGTGGCTCAAGGAGTCCTTCGCGGAGTTCATGGGCGCGGATTCCTCGGTGCACGCCACCGAATACACCGAGGCGTGGGTCAACTTCGCCGGCCAGCGCAAGAACTGGGCCTACCTGCAGGATCAGCTGCCCACCACGCACCCGATCAAGGCCGAGATCCCGGACGTGGATGCCGCGCGCCAGAACTTCGACGGCATTACGTATGCCAAGGGTGCGGCGGTGCTCAAGCAGCTGGTGCACTACGTGGGCCGGGAGAACTTCTACGCCGGCGCGCGCGACTACTTCCAGAAGCACGCCTTTGCTGCCGCCACCTTCGACGACCTCCTCAAGGCCCTGAAGAAGCACACCGACCGCGACCTGGACGCCTGGTCCACAGCCTGGCTTCGCACGTGGGGCCCGGATACGCTCACCCCGGAGCTGCACACGGACGGCGATAAGATCCACGAGCTCGCCATCGCTGTCGAGGCCGAGGACACCACGCGCCCGCACCGCCTCAACGTGGCACTCTTCGATGACTCCCTGAACAAATACGCCACCCTCGACGTCGATCTGGAGGCCGAGCGCACCATCCTTGACGAGGTATCCGGCCTCCAGGCCCCTGCATTGCTGCTGCTTAACGACGCCGACCACACCTACGCCAAGGTCCGCTTCGACGAGACCTCCCTGGACACCATCCGCACGCGCCTGTCTGAAGTTCCGGATGAGCTTTCCCGCGCGGTCATCTGGACTTCCCTGTGGAATCTCACCCGCGATGGCGAGTGGCCGGTACGCTCTTACCTGGACACGGTGCTCAACCACGCCCCGGCGGAGTCCAACCCCACGCTTCTGACCACAGCCTTTGCCAATGCCCGCTATGCCATCGACCACTTCGTGAGCGAGGATGACCGCGAAGAGATTCGCGCCGATTATGCCGAGCGCCTCTGGGAGGTTCTGCAGCAGGCGCCGGCAGGCTCCGATGCGCAGCTCACCGTCGCCCGCGCCGCCATCCAGGCCTTCGCGGCCAACCCAGCAGAATCCGGCACGCCACGTCTGCGCGCGCTTTACGACGGCTCCCTCGACGGCCTCGCCCTCGACCCGGACATCCGCTGGGCCATCCTCCGCGCCTTGGCCGCCCGCGATGCCGTGAACTCCGATGAGCTGGAGGCGGAGAAGGAGCGCGATAACACGCTCACCGGTGCCGCCGCCTACCTGGGCGCCTCCCACGCTTTCCCATCTGCCGAGCTCAAGCGCGAAGTCTTCGATCTCGTACGCACGCCGGGTAAGTACTCCAACGCGGAGGTGGATTCCCTGCTCGCGGCGTTTAACGCCCCGTGCTCGGCCCACCTCACCGAGGCCTTTGCCCAGGAGTATTTCGACTCTCTGGCGAAGCTCTGGGAGGAGCACCCCATCGAGATTGCTAACCGCCTCGTGCGCGGGCTTTACCCGGATCTCGCGATGGCCGACGCCGCCACCAGCGAGTTCCTGAGCAGCGAACGCCCTCGGGCGCTGCGCCGCGTGCTGCTGGAATGCCAGGATGCGCTGCGTCGCGCGCAACGCGTGCGTGCGGCGCAGTAGACGCGGCGCGTAGCGGACTGCAGAATCTTCCCGTAAACTCACAAGCACATTAACGGGGGACAATCACACACCATCGGCTTCGGCCAAGGGACTGTGTTGACCCATGTGTCATTGCTCAAGTTTCCGGGGGGATTCTTCTTGTCAGCTCAGCCGACCGATCGTGAACTCGTCGACGCCTTCATTGGCGGAGATACTAAGGCCTTTTCGGCAATCGTCGAGAAGCACCGTGCGCGCCTGACGGCCATGGCGCGGCGCTATACGCGCAACGATGATGATGCGCAGGACATCGTGCAGGAGGCACTGCTCAAGGCCAGCTGCAACATGGCCTCCTACCGGCACGATGCCACGCTGAGCACATGGCTGCACAGGCTGGTGATGAACTCCGGCTATGACTTCCTCAACCATCGCTCCAACCGGGAGAACGCCTCCCTGGATGCAGAGATCATTGAGGATGACCGCAACTACGCACTCGCGCACAATCCCAGTGAGAACTTGGCGGAACGCATCACGGTGGCCCAAGCGATGGAGACGTTGCGCCAGGACCAGCGAGAAGCGCTGTACCTGACCGACGTAGCAGGCTATCCCATCGATGCGGTGGCCAAAGTGCAGGGCGTTGCGCCAGGCACGGTGAAATCGCGGCGAGCCCGGGCTCGGCAAGTGCTGCGTGCGGCGATAGACTGAGGCCGAGTAGAATCTGATTCTTGATCGGAATTGTCGTCTCAAGGGAGTTTTTTGTGACCATCCACGATGTCGCCATCGTCGGCTCCGGCCCCGCCGGCTACACCGCAGCACTCTACGCAGCACGTGCCGAGCTCAATCCCATCGTCTTCGAGGGCTTTGAATACGGCGGCGAACTCATGAACACCACCGAGGTGGAGAACTACCCGGGCTTCCAGAAGGGCATCATGGGCCCGGAGCTCATGGAAGAAATGCGCGCCCAGGCCATCCGCTTCGGTGCGGACCTGCGCATGGAGGTTGTCGATTCTGTCGAACTCGAGGGCGAGGTAAAGAAGCTGCACGTCGGTGACGAGGTCTTCGAGGCCCGCACCATCATCCTCGCCACCGGTGCAGCGCCGCGCTACCTGGGCATTCCGGGTGAATCCGAGCTCGCTGGACGCGGCGTGTCCGCCTGCGCCACCTGCGATGGCTTCTTCTTCAAGGGCCACAACATTGCCGTCGTCGGCGGCGGCGATTCCGCCATGGAGGAGGCCACCTTCCTCACCAAGTTCGCCGAAACCGTAACGATCATCCACCGCTCCGAGAACTTCCGTGCCTCCAAGATCATGCTAGAGCGCGCCAAGGAGAACCCACAGATCAAGTGGCTGACCAATACCACCGTTGAGCGCGTCCTGGATAAGGACGGCAAGGTTGGCGGCCTGGAGGTCAAGAACGCCCTAACCGGCGAAACCAGCGAACTCGATGTCACCGCCATGTTTGTGGCGATTGGCCATGACCCGCGCTCCGGCTTCCTCGAGGGCCAGGTGGCCACCAATGAGGCTGGCTACGTTGTCGTGGAGCAGCCTTCGACTAAGACCTCGCTGCCCGGTGTCTTCGCCTGCGGCGACTTGGTGGATGACCACTACCAGCAGGCCATCACCGCGGCTGGCTCCGGCTGCCGCGCGGCCATTGATGCGGAACATTTCCTCGCCGATAACCGTTAATAGTCACATGAGCAACATTAAGAACGTCACTACTGATTCCTTCCGCGCGGACGTCGTGGAGGCAGGCAAGCCCGTCGTCGTGGACTTCTGGGCTGAATGGTGTGGGCCGTGCAAGAAGTTGTCCCCGATTCTCGAAGAGGTCGCCGAAGAACTCGATGATGACGTCTCCGTGGTCAAGGTCAACGTGGACGAGGAGCGCACCCTGGGTGCCATGTTCCAGATCATGTCCATCCCATCCGTGCTGATTTTCAAGAACGGCGAGAAGGTCGATGAGTTCGTCGGCCTGCGTTCCAAGGCCGACATCGTGGCGCAGATAAAGAAACAGCTCTAACTGGTATTCTTTAACTCGTTGATGGCGCACTGCGGTGCGCCTCCTTGATCACGAAAGGGGTAGGTGTGAATCGCGTTTTACGTGTAGGTGACCAGAGCGTTCGGGTCGCCGAAGCACGCGCAACCCTTGCCCGCCTCGGCCTGATGACTGACTACCAGGGGACTTTGTCCGACTGGAAGAAGCAAAAGTACTCCGAAGCCGATAAGCACTTTGATAACAATTTGGCCGAGGTCCTCAAGGCCTTCCAGCAATCCCGCGGCATCGTGCCTAGCGGCGATATTGATGACCTCACTCTGCGCGAGCTGCGCCAGGCTTCCTACACGCTGGGCGCCCGCGTTCTGGCCTATGAACCGGGCAACGTGCAGGTGGGCGATGACGTAGCACAGCTCCAAGAACAACTGCAGGAGCTTGGCTTCTACCAAGAACGCATCGATGGCCATTTCGGTGCCCGCACCTACGCGGCGCTGGCGGAATACCAACTCAACTCTGGCCTGCGCAGTGACGGGATCTGTGGCCCCGCCACCATTAACGCCCTCAACCTGCTGGGTCGGCGTATCACTGGCGGCTCGGCGCACAATATCCAGGAACGCGAACGCGTGCGCAATGCCGGGCCAAAGCTGGCCGGCAAGCGCGTTGTGATCGACCCCAGCCTGGGTGGCCTCAACAAGGGCCGCACGGTCAGGGGACGCTTCGGCAACATCACGGAAGAGGAGATCCTCTGGGACTTGGCCGAGCGTGTTGCCGGGCGCATGATCGCCGCCGGCATGGAGACCATCATCTCCCGCCCGCGCAACGATGACCCATCGATCCGTGACCGCGCAGACATGGCCAATGCATTCGACGCCAACCTGGTTATTTCACTGGCCTGCGATGAATACCCCACGGAGAAGGCCAACGGCGTAGCCACCTTCTACTTTGGGTCGGAATCCGGCAACTCTTCCCTCATCGGTGAGACGCTCTCCGGCTTCATCCAGCGTGAGATCGTTGCCCGTACCGAGCTGGGTAACTGCCGCAACCACGGCCGCACGTGGGCGTTGTTGCGCCTGACGCAGATGCCGGTGGTGCAGGTCGTGCTGGGTTACCTGACCAGCCCCAAGGACGTGGCTATCCTTACCAACCCGGACCGCCGCGATGACATCGCCGAGGCCATCGTCGTCTCCGTCAAGCGCCTCTACCTCTTGGACGAGGATACCGCCGTGACCGGCACCTACCGCTTCGACGAGCTGCTGCGCGCCGAGCGCTCTTCCTAAAGGGCTTAGGCCAAAGCGCGGGCGAGGAGGTCCTCCACCGCGGCTGCGGTCAGCAGGTCGAAAGCCGGTGGAAGCTCGAGGCGCAGGCGCGGGGTAATAGGGTGATCGCGCACCACCATGAAACCGGCGGACTCCAGCGTCTCCACAGGTAATAGGCCTATGCGAGCGGGTTTCTCGCGGAGGAGCTCTTCGGCCTGGCGGGCATCACGAAAGCCAAAGGCCTCAACGGCGCTAGCCTCGCGTGAGGTGAGGTGCATGATGGTGGCGTCGAGAAGCACTGCTTCCAAGCCCTTCGCCGCGCGGTGCGGCTTTACAAATAGCGAAGTCACCAGGACCGCATCCTCCGAGACGGGGGAAGTGGGCAGCTTGGCCACACCGGGGGCAAGCTCAGGCGGACAGAAGAGGAGCGTGGCCTCATCGCCCACGGTAAAACCGCACTCGCCGCAGCGCAGCAGGGTGGCGCTGATCCATGCCTCCTTTTCAAATGCAGGGTCAGCGACCGTGGTTTTCAGCTCCCAAAAAATAGATCGGGCCGCCAAGGGGTTGATAGCAACACCTTCCTTGACGGCCTGAACGAGCATGGCGAGCTAGCTGCCTTCTTTGCCCTCAATGAGCGCTAGGATGCGCTCGAAATCCTCCTGGTCACCGAATTCGACGACCATCTTGCCCTTGCGCTTGCCCATGGTGACGGTGACCTTGGTGTCGAAGCGATCAGCCAAGCGCTCGGCGGAGTCCGTAAAGAACTGCGGCTGCGGGGCAGCGGGCTTCTTGGTTGGCTCGGCTGGCTTGCCATCGCGCTTGTACAGGGTGACGGCTTCCTCGGTGGCTCGCACAGAAAGGCCCTCGGCCACGACGCGATTGGCAATGAGCTCCATGGCCTCTGCATCCGGCAAACCCAGCAACGCGCGGGCGTGACCGCCCGATAACGTACCCGCGGCAACGCGCTTCTGCACGTCCACCGGCAGCTTGAGCAGGCGGATCATGTTGGTCACCTGCGGGCGCGAGCGACCAATGCGGTCAGCCAACTCATTTTGGGTAACCCCAAATTCTTCAAGAAGCTGCTGATAGGCGTGTGCTTCTTCCAACGGGTTGAGCTGCACGCGGTGGATATTCTCCAGCAGAGCGTCCCGCAGGAGGTCATCATCCTTGGTATCGCGGACGATAGCCGGGATGGTGGCCAGGCCCGCCTTGGAAGAGGCGCGCCAGCGGCGCTCACCCATGATGAGCTCGAAGCCGCCCTCCTCGGAAGGCCGGACCACGACCGGCTGCAACAGACCGAATTCCTTGATGGAGTGGACCAGCTCGGCCAGGTCATCCTCGTCGAAGACAGTACGCGGCTGCTTCGGGTTGGGCATGATGTCACCGACGGAAATCTCGCGGTAAGTCGCACCAATCACCGAAGGCTTGGCCTGACGCTTCTTCGAACCCGAGGATTGCTGGATAGTGGGCGCACCCTGCACCCTTTTCGTGCCGGCATCCTTAGGAGCGCCGGTGGACGCACCGAGAATGATATCTGCGGCGGAATCTCCCAAGCGTGGCTTGCGGGAGGGCGCACCCGGGCCGGACGGGATGAGCGCGGCCAAGCCCTTGCCCAAACCGCCCTGGCGCTGCTCCGGCTTGTGGTCTGCCTTCTTATCTGCCACGGTGTCCTATCCTTCCAATTCCGCGAAAATCTCTGGGCTCACGCCAATGGCACCCGTGGTGGGGTGCGGCGTGTAGTCCCCGCGCTTATCCAACTCGCGTGCGGCGGCGGCGTAGGCGCGGGCGCCTGTCGACGACGGGTCATAAGCGATAACCGTCTTACCATAACCCGGCGCCTCCGAAACGCGAACGGAGCGCGGGATGACGTTGCCTAAGACGACGGCGCCGAACTGCTCGCGCACTTCATTGGCCACCTGCTCTGCCAGCTTGGTGCGGGCGTCGAACATGGTGAGCAGCACGCCGGAGATGTGCAGATCCTCGTTGAGGTGCTCACGGATCATGGAGATATTTCCCAGCAGCTGGCCCACGCCCTCCAGGGCGTAGTACTCACACTGGATGGGAATAATGACCTCTTCTGCGCACGTCATCGCATTGATGGTGAGCAAGCCTAGAGATGGTGGGCAGTCAATAAAAACGTACTCAAAGCCATGCTCTTCGAGGAAGCCGTTGTGCAGGGCGTCATACAGGCGAAACTCGCGGCGAACCAGGGAGACCATTTCAATCTCCGCGCCGGCGAGGTCGATGGTGGCGGGGATGCAGTAGAGGTTTTCATCGTCGGGGGAGTGCTGCATCGCATCCTCCGCGCTGCAGTCACCCAACAAAACCTCATAGCTGGATTTGGTGCCGGAGGTGTGCTCCGCGCCCACCGCGGTGGAGGCATTGCCCTGCGGGTCCAAGTCGATCACCAGGACCTTCTTGCCGGCCTCAGCGAGCGCGGCGGCAAGGTTGACGGCGGAGGTGGTTTTACCCACGCCACCCTTCTGGTTCGCGATGGTGATAAGACGAGGATGAGTCATGCCGTCTACTTTAGTTCACGCGCGGGACACGGATAATGGTGGTGCCGTGGATGGTCATGACCTCGGCTTTTCCGCCACCGGCGCGCTTGATGTCGGCTGCGTCGCGCTCCAGCTCCTCGTGCACCGAGGAACCCTTGAGAGCGATCATCTCTCCGCCCTTGCGAACCAGCGGCAGGGACCACTTGGCCAGCTTGCCCAACGGGGCCACCGCGCGGGAGGTCACGATGTCGGCACCCTTAACGGCCTTCTTCACCGGGCCTTCCTCGGCGCGGCCGCGGATGACGGTGACGTTATCGAGGCCCAGCAGGTCGACGACCTCGTTGAGGTAAGTGGAGCGCTTCAGCAGCGGCTCGATGAGGGTGATTGTCAGGTCAGGGCGCGCGATGGCGAGCGGGATGCCGGGCAAGCCGGCGCCACTGCCGACGTCGATAAGCGTGGCGCCCTGCGGCATTACCTCCGCGACCACGGCGCAGTTAATGAGGTGGCGCTCCCACAGGCGCGGGACCTCGCGGGGACCTATAAAACCACGGGTGGACCCGTCCGTAGCCAGCGAATCGTGGTATTTCTGCGCGAGCGGCAGACGCGATCCGAAGACGTCAGACGGGTCCAGTGGCACAGTGTCGGACACAGATTCAGTCACTGTGAAAACTCCTGGGTTACGTTCTAGTTGTTCTTGCGGCGCTGTTTCTTAGAGCGGTGATCCTTCTTGCGTGCGCCCGGCTTCGGGGCAGAAGTGCGCTTGAGCTCAGCCTTGGCAGCTGCCTCTTCTTCTTCCTCGCGGTCCATCTTGGCGTAGACGATGCGAGTTTGGAAGAAGGTCCACACGGTGTTGGCCAGCATGTAGAAGAGCAAGCCGATGGGCCAGATGAAGCCGGAGAACACCAGCATTGCCGGCATAAACCACAGCATCATCTTGTTCATCATGGCCATCTGCTGCTGCATCATCTCCGCGTTCTGACCCTGCGGGGTAGCGGTCTTGCCGGCCGCGCGGCGCGCCTCCTGACGGTTCAGCGTCATGCGGGCGTTGAAGTGGGTCAGCGTCGCAATGATGGCGATGAGCGGCACGATGATGAAGGCCGCCTGTGCGGTGGTGGTTTCCTTAACAATCTCCAGACCGGAGTTGAGGCTCAGGTTGGCCACGAGCGGGACACCGAAGATCTTGGCGTCTACGAACTGCTTCACCAGCTCAGGTTCGAAGATGTAGTTCGCAATGGAGGCGTTCATCTCCTCCGACATTGCTTCACCCGCCGGGTGGCCCACGCCACCGGCGACGGCAACGGTGCGGTCGAAGGAACGCAGCACGTGGAACAGACCAATGAACATGGGGATCTGCGCGAACATCGGCAGACAGCCCGCCACCGGACGAACGCCGGCTTCCTTGTAGATGCGCTGCATCTCTTGGGCAGCCTTGGTCTGGTCATTGGCGTACTTGGTGCGCAGTTCCTGAATTTGCGGCTGGATCTCCTGCATCTTGCGTGAAGAGCGCAGCTGCGTGATGGTCGGCTTGACCATGATGGCCTTGAGCGTCCATGTCAGAAGAACGATGGCGATGATCCAGGTTCCGCCCCATGCGGAATCAAGGACGAAGCTCAAGAGCCAATGCCAGAACCACAGGACGGCTGAAATTGGCCAATAAATGAAATTAAGCACGAGAGTTGTTTACCTCAGTTGTTGTTTGGTCGGTACCGGATCAAACCCGCCCGGGTGCCAGGGACCGCACTTGCATAACCTGGCGAGGGCCATGCCCGTCCCCTTGAAGGCTCCATGGATGGAGATGGCTTCGAGAGCATAGGCACTGCACGTCGGTTCAAAACGACAGGTGGAGACCATCTTAAGGCCTGACAAGTGCTTTTGGTAGAAGCGCACCCCGTGAACTAGGACTCTCCCGAACCCGCGGGCTTCAGGAATCTCCTCTCCTTGAGAGTTCAGATATCCCATGTGCTTAGTGCTTTGCGGATATCACGCTCAAGGCGCTCACTGGTGGCACTACCGCTAGCGGGCAAGGCGCGGATAACAATGTCAACATTGGCGGGCAATACTGTCCCGTTGACGCCATCGCGCATGAGGGACATGCACACATGACGAAGCCGCCGGGAGGTGCGGTGGCGAACCACGGCATTCCCGACGGCCTTCGACACGATGAGGCCGAACCGCGGCCCAGTGGCCGCGATGTCGTCTTCACCGTCGTTAAAGCGCAAATGCACGACGACAGTGCGCGTGCCCGCCCGGCGCCCGCCCTTGATGGTCCTCCGAAATTGCCTCGGGGACGTGAGCTTGTGCTGGGCTGGAAGCATGAATTAAGCGGTGAGCTTAGCGCGACCCTTCTTGCGACGAGCGGCGACGATGGCGCGGCCGGCGCGGGTGCTCATGCGGGTACGGAAGCCGTGCTTACGAGCGCGACGACGGTTGTTCGGCTGGAAGGTACGCTTACCCTTTGCCACGATTAACTCCTTGAAGTTGTTGGTGGATGGCACAGCCACACGCCGGTGAGGGCGGTGGGCATAAACATCCACTGATGAATGGTGTACGTGGGGATGTGGCTTCGCACGTGAAGCGCCGTGAGGCGTGGCGAGGCATTCCCACATGCAACATGTGCACCATGCACTGTTGCGATAGACCATCACAGGTTACGTGACAGATAGTGCGCGAAACAAATCGACACACTGGGTGTCCCCGAAATTACAAAGATGTTTTTATCCGCAGCTAGAACGCCACTTTTTGCCCACATGCTGCGCGACAAGTGCCCCCTCTCGCCGTTCTTGCGCCGCGCTTGGCGCCACCGTGCCGAGCGCGCATAAAAGTGCGTTAGACAGCGCCCCCATAACGCGGTACAACTGAGGAATCGAATTCCACAGTCACCCACAGGGTGTGGATAACTCTCAATGAAGACTTGAGACTTTTGCTGTTTATGCAGGTTAACTGCATTGAGGAGCCGATGTACAGTTATCCACAGCTATGAGATAGGCTGTGGATAAACCACCTATCCACACTTGTGGATAACTTTGTGGATTCCGAGGTTACACACCAAAACATCGTGTGGAATCTTCGGTGGAAATTACAACTTCATGTGATTTCTCATCCTGTATCTCTCCTCATCCATCCGTCCATCCCCGATCCCCAACCCACAGTCACGCAGTAAATACTCAGCTCCCAAAGCCTCTTCTTCAGGGAACCGAGTAGGTGTGGCCGGCCCCGGCCGATGACACCGCGTGAACTGTGACTACACAGAAGGTAGGCGTTTTGTCTGATCCGCAAGCAGCCCTCCGGGCCAGCTGGAAAGCTGTGGTCAGTGATTTACTGGCTCAGTCCGAACAACCAAGTTCGGACGTACCCAATTTCTCCCATAGCCAGCGCCTCAATCTTCAACTTGTAGAACCCATCATGATCGGTGATGGCTACGCGCTGATCGCCGCCCCGCACGAGAACGCCAAGAATGTCATCGAGGCCGAGCTGGGGGAGTACATCACCCGCACCTTGTCGCAGCATATGGGGCGCCCTTGTTCTTTGGCCGTGACCATTGCGGCGCCGCCGCAGCCGGCTCACGAAGAAGCGCCAGAAGCGCCCGCACCCCAGCGCCCCATCCAAACCGAGGCGCCCGAGCACGGCATGGGGCACCAGGCACAGGGTTTCCAGCAGCCCATGCCGCCCACTCCATCTGCCCAGCCAGAGACGCCAAGCCACCATCAACCGCGCTCCTGGGACACCGCGCATTCTCCGGCTAGCTTGGATGAGTTGGCACAGCACTACAGCGATCAGCAGAGCGGCGTTCCGAACGGCTACCCCGAGGCAACCGGGCCGCGCATCCCGCGCGAGGAACCGGCGCACAACCCGAACCGCGAAAAGTCCCTCAACCCGAAGCACACTTTTGAAAACTTCGTCATCGGGTCCTCCAACCGTTTTGCCAACGGCGCCGCCGTGGCCGTGGCCGAAAACCCCGCCCGCGCCTATAACCCTCTCTTCATTTGGGGCGGCTCCGGCTTGGGCAAAACCCACCTGCTGCACGCGGCCGGTAATTACGCCCAGGTCCTGCATCCGGGCCTGCGCGTGAAGTACGTCTCCTCGGAGGAATTTACCAACGACTACATCAATTCCCTGCGTGATGACCGCCAGGAATCCTTCAAGCGCCGCTACCGCAACCTGGACATCCTCATGGTCGATGACATCCAGTTTCTAGAGGGCAAGGAGTCCACGCAGGAGGAGTTCTTCCACACCTTCAATGCGCTGCACCAGGCCAATAAACAGATCATTTTGTCCTCCGATCGCCCTCCGAAACAGCTGACCACGCTGGAGGATCGCCTGCGCACACGCTTCGAGGGAGGACTGATTACGGATATTCAGCCGCCAGACCTGGAAACGCGCATCGCCATCCTCATGAAGAAGGCCTCCGCGGACGGCACCGACGTCGATCGCTCGGTCCTCGAGCTCATCGCCTCTCGCTTCGAATCCTCGATCCGCGAGCTGGAGGGCGCGCTCATCCGTGTTTCTGCGTATTCTTCCCTGGTCAATGAACCGATCAGTTTGGAGATGGCGGAGATTGCCCTGCATGATCTAGCCCCGGACTCTGCGGATCGCCAGATCACCGCGGCGGCCATCATCGAGGTCACAGCGGATTACTTCGACATCGACGTGGATACCCTGCGCGGTTCTGGTAAGAAGCGCGCCGTCGCCCACGCCCGCCAGCTGGCCATGTATCTGTGCCGCGAGCTCACAGAGCTTTCCCTGCCGAAGATTGGTGATCAATTCGGCGGCAAGGACCACACCACCGTCATCTATGCGGACCGCAAGATCCGTAAGGAGATGACTGAGAACCGCAACACGTACGACGAGATCCAGGCCCTAACCCAACGCGTGAAGAACCACAACCAGCGCTAGCACCACGCAGCGCTTGGCGACGCCCCTGCCCACCTCCCGCAATTTCCTCCCCGCGGGCGTGGGTAGGGGCGTCTTTGCGATCCACCCAAAAGTTATCCACACCGTTATTCACAGCTGTGTAATTTCATTGTTGTAATTTGTAGATCCTTATCACGTTTTCTTCTTCCACAGCAGATCAGAAGGGTCATCGCCCTTGTGATTAACTCTGTGATCAGCGCAGACAGATCTGGGGATGAATTGTGGATAACTTTGACCCCGACCCAGTTACTCACATTTCTTGTCATTTGATCACAGTGATCCCACACCCTGACTCACAGATCGTTTCACCGTGAAGAGCTTGGCTTTTAGCGGGTTGTCCACAGATCCCACAGCGCTTATTACTACTTCTATTTTGTTTTCTCCCTAACCAAGAAGAAAAAGGATGTGTGTGATTCGTCGGCGCCCTGCACGGTCGCGCGCTTGAATCGCAAAGCACGGAAGGTGAATGACAAAATCCTGTGCTTCGGCACCGATCCTGTAAGTTGGAGTGAGCTTGCAAGAATCTTCCATCCGCAACTAGAGGAGCGTCTCACCATCATGGAGCAGTCCGTGTCATTTCGCGTTGCCAAAGATGATCTCGCTAACGCCGTAGCGTGGGTCGCGCGCAGCCTTCCTTCGAAGGTCACCCAACCAGTACTGCGCGCCATGCTGATCACCGCGGATGACAATGGTTTGGAATTCACCGGCTTCGACTACGAGGTTTCCACCCGCGTGCGCATCGCCGGCATGGTGGATGAGCCGGGACGCATCGCAGTGGCCGGTAAGTTGCTCTCTGACATCGTTGCTTCCTTGCCCAACAAGGAAATCGAGATGACGCAGGAGGATAACAAGGTTCTGTTGACCTGTGGTTCTTCGCGCTTCGAGCTGCCGCTCATCCCGCTGGATGATTACCCCCAACTCCCTGTCCTGCCGGAGGTCACCGGCACCATTAACCCGCAGCTCTTCGTCGAAGCCATCAGCCAGGTCGTTGCCGCGGCCGGCAAGGATGACACGCTGCCGATGCTCACCGGCGTGCACATTGACATCAATGGTTCTCACGTGGAAATGACGGCAACGGACCGCTTCCGCCTGGCCATGCGCACCTTCGAGTGGGAGCCGGTATCTCCTGACGTCCAGGCCAAGCTCCTCGTCCCGGCCAAGACGTTGCAGGAGACCGGCCGTTCCTTGGACACGCACCTCAACATCCCGGTTGAAATCGCCGTGGGCACTGGTGAGAACATCGCTGCGGAAGGCCTGTTCGGCCTGCATGCGGATAACCGCGAGACCACCACCCGCATGCTGGACGCGGATTTCCCCAACGTTGCACCCTTGCTGCCCAAGACCCACAGCGCTATGGCCAGCATTGAGGTTGCTCCGCTCCAGGAAGCCATTCGCCGCGTCTCGTTGTTGACGGATCGCAATGCGCAGATCCGCATGGAATTCCGCGAGGGCGAGGTGACCTTGGCAGCAGGCGCCGATTCTGGCCGCGCCAGCGAATCTCTGCCCTGTGCTTTCAATGGCCGTGAGGACTTCGTCATCGCCTTCAACCCGTCCTACCTCAAGGATGGATTGGCCGTGGTCCACACGGACCGCGTGGTCTTTGGCTTTACCGAGCCTTCGCGGCCTGCGATCATGATTCCGGAGCCGGAGGAGCTACCAGCGGCCAATGAGGACGGCTCGTTCCCGACTCCAGAAACTCATTTCACCTACCTGCTGATGCCAGTGCGCTTGCCAGGCTAGGCCATATGTATATTCGCGATCTCGATGTCAGGGACTTCCGCTCCTGGCCCGAGCTCACCCTCAACCTCAAGCCGGGGATCACCCTGTTTGTCGGCCGCAACGGTTTCGGCAAGACCAATATCGTCGAGGCCATCGGGTATACCGCGCATCTTTCTTCGCACCGTGTGGCCCACGATGCCCCCCTCGTGCGCCACGGCGCGCACAATGCCCGCATCTCCGCCACCGCGGTGAACCAGGGCAGAGAGCTCACCGCGCACTTGCTCATCAAACCCCACGCGGCCAACCAGGCGCAGATCAACCGCACGCGCCTGAAGTCCCCGCGCGAGTTACTTGGCGTGGTGAAAACCGTGTTGTTTTCCCCGGAGGATTTGTCCCTCGTGCGCGGCGAACCTGCAGCACGCCGCCAGTATTTGGATGACATTATTGCCTCGCGCATGCCACGCCTGGCGGGAGTGAAAGCTGATTATGACAAGGTCCTGAAGCAGCGCAATGCGTTGTTGAAGTCGGCGTCGCCAAGCTTGCGCCGGGGTTACAGCGACAGTGACGGTGCCTCGGCGCTGGCCACTCTCGACGTGTGGGATACGCAGCTGTCTTCCCTCGGCGCGCAGGTGATTCAGGCACGCCTGGCGCTTGTCGACGAACTCCGCGAGCACATTCCCGCCGCTTATGCCGGGCTCGCCCCGGAGTCGCGACCGGCCGCCATTGACTACAAGTCCACCGTGGACATCTCAGACCGCGAGGTTATCGAGGCCATGATGCTCACCGAGCTTGCCACGAAGCGTCAACGAGAGATCGAACGCGGCATCTCGCTCGTTGGCCCGCATCGCGACGATCTGGTGCTCAACCTTGGCACGAGCCCCGCCAAGGGCTTTGCCAGCCACGGCGAGACCTGGTCCTATGCCATCTCCTTGCGGCTGGCGGAGTTCAACCTGCTGCGCCAAGACGGCACTGATCCGATTCTCATCCTTGATGATGTCTTCGCCGAGCTCGATGCGAAAAGGCGCGAAAAGCTCGTTCACCTCACCGCGGGTGCGGAGCAGGTGCTCATTACTGCGGCGGTGGATGAGGATTTGCCCGGAAACTTGCAGCCCATTGAACGCTTTACGGTCACAGTGCGAGATACCGAAGAGGGCCGAATCTCCGAGATCGCTCCGTATACGGCGGGCGGTGACGAGGATGACTGAGCAGGACTTCGATCCGGTCAAGGCGCTCTTCGAGCGCACGCGAAGTAATTCCAAGAACCCGCCGAAGCTCAACAAGCCGGCTCCCAAGATGAACCTGACGCCGACTCCTTCGGAGCAACAGCCAACGCCGTATCGGCGTGGCCGGCCGAGCGGACCCGATGGCCGCCGCCGGCGCCGCAGCCTCGAGATCCCTAGCCTCGGCGCACAGATTCAACGAGAGATTGGCAAACGCGGCTGGGAACACGAATTGGCTCATGGTTGGGTCATGGGCAATTGGGAAAACCTTGTCGGCGAGCGCATCGCCGCGCATACGCAGCCGCTCACCATCAAGGACCAGGTTGTCTACGTGGCGTGTGATTCCTCCAGCTGGGCCACCGAGCTGCGTTACTTGCAGCGCCCCATTTTGCAGAAGATTGCTGATCGCCTCGGCCCGGACGTGGTGGTTAAGCTGCACATTCAGGGCCCCAAGCAGCACCGCAACTATGAGGGCCGCCAATGGGTCAAGCCGCAAGGTTCGCAAGATACGTATGGCTGATTTTGGGTGACCGCGAAATTCACGCAAATTTGGGGCTCTCACGGGCGTGCAGTGCCCTTGCGTGGGGGGACACAGTGTAGAATGGCTAGAGTCTTAGATTTAGCTCTAGCCAAAAGGAGAACACGAATCCGTGGCTGAACAACACGCATATGATGCGGGGTCAATCACAATTCTGGAGGGCCTCGAAGCCGTCCGTAAGCGCCCCGGCATGTACATCGGTTCTACCGGTGCCCGTGGCCTGCACCACCTGATCTGGGAGATCGTTGACAACTCCGTCGATGAGGCGATGGCGGGCTTTGCCGACAAGGTCATCGTCACCCTCCGCGAAGACGGCGGCATCGAAGTTATCGATAACGGCCGTGGTATCCCGGTGGAGATGCACGCCTCTGGCGTTCCCACCGTCCAGGTGGTCATGACCCAGCTGCATGCCGGCGGTAAGTTCGACTCCGAATCCTATGCCGTTTCCGGCGGCCTCCACGGCGTGGGTATCTCTGTGGTCAACGCTTTGTCCACTCGCGTCGAGGCAGACATCAAGCGCGACGGCAAGCACTGGTACCAGAACTTCAACAACGCCATCCCGGATGAACTCGTGGAAGGCGATAATGCTCGCGGTACTGGTACCACCATCCGTTTCTGGCCGGATCCGGAGATCTTTGAGACCGTCGAGTTTAATTACGACACGATCGCTCGCCGCCTGCAGGAGATGGCCTTCCTGAACAAGGGCCTGACCATCGTGCTGCGCGATGAGCGCGCCATCTCTAAGGAACAGGCCGAACTGGAGGAGATCGCCGAGGCTGGCGATGCCCCAGTGAGCCTGAGCAGCTTGGATGAGAAGGGGGAGTCCACTGAGGCTGCCGACGGTGACGAAGACCAGGCCTCCAAGAAAAAGAAGAAGGAAGTCACCTACCACTACCCAAACGGTCTGCAGGACTATGTTGAGCACCTCAACAAGAACAAGACCGCCATCCACCCCACCATCGTTGCCTTCGACGTTAAGGGTGAGGACCATGAGGTGGAAATCGCGCTGCAGTGGAACCAGGGCTACAAGCAGTCCGTCCACACCTTCGCCAACACCATTAACACTCACGAAGGCGGCACGCACGAGGAAGGCTTCCGCGCGGCGCTGACCTCTCTGATGAACCGCTATGCCAAGGAGCACAAGCTCCTCAAGGAAAAGGATGGCAACCTTTCCGGCGAAGATTGCCGCGAAGGCCTTGCTGCCGTCATTTCCGTCAAGGTTGGTGATCCGCAGTTCGAAGGCCAGACCAAGACGAAGCTGGGTAACTCGGAGATTCGAGGATTTGTCCAGCGCTCCGTTAACGAGCACCTCAACGATTGGTTCGATGCCAACCCGGCTGAGGCCAAGGTCATCATCAACAAGGCCGTGTCCTCTGCGCACGCCCGCGTGGCGGCACGAAAGGCGCGCGAATTGGTACGCCGCAAGTCCGCCGGTGACCTCGGTGGCCTTCCGGGTAAGTTGGCGGATTGCCGTTCCAAGGACTCGAAGCTTTCTGAGCTCTACATCGTGGAGGGTGACTCCGCAGGTGGTTCCGCCAAGGGCGGCCGCGATTCCATGTTCCAGGCCATCCTGCCGCTGCGCGGCAAGATCCTCAACGTGGAAAAGGCCCGCATGGACAAGGTGCTCAAGAACGCTGAGGTTCAGGCCATCATCACGGCCCTGGGCACCGGCATCCACGAAGAATTCGACATTTCCAAGCTGCGCTATGACAAGATCGTGCTCATGGCCGATGCTGACGTGGACGGCCAACACATCGCTACGCTGCTGCTGACCCTGCTCTTCCGTTTCATGCCGCAGCTGGTTGAGGATGGCCACGTCTTCCTGGCTAACCCGCCGCTGTACAAGCTGAAGTGGGGCAAGGGCCAGCCGGGCTACGCCTTCTCCGACGCCGAGCGTGACAAGCTGCTTGCTGAGGGCCTGGAGCAGGGACGCAAGATCAACAAGGATGACGGCATCCAGCGCTACAAGGGTCTGGGTGAGATGAACGCCTCCGAGTTGTGGGAGACCACCCTGGATCCGACCACCCGCGTGCTTCGCCGTGTGGATTTGGAGGACGCCCAGCGCGCCGACGAGCTCTTCTCCATCCTCATGGGTGATGACGTGTCTGCTCGCCGCTCCTTCATTACCCGCCGCGCGAAGGACGTACGCTTCCTCGACGTCTAAACGCTAGGTCAAAACCCGCAAAGACCAGCACCTCATATGAGGTGCTGGTCTTATTTCGTCGTTAAGCAGGCGCTTAAACAGTAGTCATATGGCGCTGCAGAACGCTGCCGATGGTCGCGACGTTGGGCTCCAGAATCGAGGAGGCCTTGCCACGCAGGGACTTGTAGGTGCGGGCGATGCCAGGCGCGTTCACATTCTCCGCGGCCTTGTCCGCGGTTGCCATGATGGCGGCGGTAATCTCAGCGCTGCGCCCTTCCAGGTAGGTGCCGAAGTCGGACTGCTCAGAGCCTTCGAATTCCTTCCAGTAGGAATCCAGGCTATTGAGCAACTCCGGAAGCATGTGGTTGATTCCCTTGGACAAGACCTTAGAATCTGCCTTCTTGGCAGCGCCTAAAGCGCCTTTGAAGGCCATTCCGGAAATGCCGGAGAGCGAAGAGACGGTGTCATCGGCGGCCGTGGCCAAGTCCGCCACTACGGCGTTGCGGGTAGGGGATTGGAGAAGCTGGGTGAGGTTTGTCATACAGGCGAGCTTACTGTGCCGGTGCGGTGGATCCCGCCTTGAGCGCGGCGAGCTGGTCAGCAATCTCCGGGAAGCCATTGGTGCGGGCCAGGCGCTCGAGGTCGAAGTCGAGGCCACCTTCGTAGAGGCGGCTGTTCTCAGAAGAACCGGAGGAGCCGGCCATCCCGATCTGGGCGGCAAACTCGTCTACCTGGGCGCGCAGTGCCGGGACGTTATCCACTACTAGCTTGAGCAGTGCCGCTGCGGCGGCGATGCTACCGCCGATGATGAGCGTCATGTCGATCGGGGTGGAGCCGGTGAGGGAGGAGCCGGCTTCGCCCTGCTCGAAGTCGGGGTTGAGGTTGTTCTGCCAGTCATTGTCGGCGGTCTTAGCGCTCGCAGCCGGCGTTGCGGCGGTGGCGAGGGTGGTAGCCACGACACCGGCGGCGAGGAACTTCTTCGAAGACTTCGAGGGCATAGGGGGATTCCTTCCTACAAGGGAATAGAGACTTCTATATCATGTTTAACTTACATAACTTCTGCAACAGAAAGATAGACCTCGGCGCAAAATCGCGCGAATTCTTCATTCTTTCCGCTGAGCGCGGGGACAGAACGCAAGACTGTCTCCAGTGATTCCGCCGCCGCATCGCGGTTGCCATGAACGGCAATTCCCTCAATGGTGGCCGTGCTCGCGGCGGCCGCGGCGGCTAGTGCGGCGAAATTACTAATCCGTACCCGATGGGCCCGGCAAAACTCACGGGCGACGAGGAGCAGTTGTTCCACGTTCACTGGCGTGCGCCTCGGGCCTGGCGGATCTCCGCTTCTAATTCTGAACGCCCAGGCAGCAGCCGGCGCGCGGTATCCTGTACGGCGGCATCGGTGAGGGTTCGCGCGGCCGCCGCAACAACGGCGCGGACCACCGCCTCGTGCTTGGAGGTTCCTTGCGCGGAAGCCAACAAGGTCAGCGCATGGTCTTGGTCCGGGGTCAGGCGCAGCGTCATAGCCATAGAGGACATGGTATCACCGTGATACTACAGCTGTGCCACAAACGGCCTTAGACGGCCCTAGAAGGTAGGATAGGGCGTTATGAGCGACAATAACGGTGATCTTTTCGATCGCATCCAACCAATTGACATCAATGAGGAGATGGAGTCGAGCTACATCGACTACGCCATGTCCGTCATCGTCGGCCGCGCCCTGCCAGAGGTGCGCGACGGCCTCAAGCCGGTTCACCGCCGCATCCTCTACGCCATGTATGACTCCGGCTACCGGCCGGACCGTGGCTACGTAAAGTCCGCCCGCCCGGTCTCGGACACGATGGGCCAGTTCCACCCGCACGGTGACGTCGCTATCTACGACACCCTCGTGCGCTTGGCCCAGCCGTGGAACATGCGCTATCCGCTGGTCGACGGCCAAGGTAACTTCGGCTCCCGTGGTAATGACGGCCCGGCAGCTATGCGTTATACGGAGTGCCGCATGACGCCGTTGGCCATGGAGATGGTCCGCGACATCCGCGAAAACACCGTCGACTTCGCCCCGAACTACGACGGTAAGACGCAGGAACCGACCATCCTGCCCTCCCGCGTTCCGAACCTGCTGATGAACGGCTCCGGCGGTATCGCCGTCGGTATGGCCACCAACATTCCGCCGCACAACCTCAACGAGCTGGCGGATGCCATCTACTGGCTGCTGGATAACCCGAATGCTTCCGAGGAAGAAGCCTTGGCTGCTTGTATGGAACGCGTTAAGGGCCCAGATTTCCCCACCGCGGGTCTTATTGTGGGTGACCAGGGCATCAAGGATGCCTACACCACCGGCCGCGGCTCCATCCGTATGCGCGGCGTGACCTCCATTGAGGAGGTGGGCAACCGCCAGACCATCGTTATCACTGAGCTGCCCTACCAGGTCAACCCGGACAACATGATCTCCAATATCGCGGAGTCTGTGGTCAACGGCAAGATCGCCGGCATTGCCAAGATTGAGGATGAGTCCTCCGACCGTGTGGGCATGCGCATCGTTGTCACCCTCAAGCGTGACGCTGTAGCCCGCGTTGTCCTTAATAACCTGTACAAGCATTCCCAGCTGCAGACCTCTTTCGGCGCCAACATGCTTTCCATCGTGGATGGCGTGCCGCGCACCCTGCGCCTAGACCAAATGCTGAGCTACTACGTGGCTCACCAGATCGAGGTCATCGTCCGCCGGACCCAGTTCCGCCTCGATGAGGCCGAGAAGCGCGCCCATATCCTGCGCGGTCTGGTCAAGGCGCTCGACATGCTCGATGAGGTCATCGCGCTCATCCGCCGTTCCCCGACGGTGGAGGAGGCACGCGAGGGCCTGATGCAGCTTCTCGGCGTCGACGAGATCCAGGCCGATGCCATCCTGGCTATGCGTCTGCGTCGCCTGGCTGCCCTGGAGCGCCAGAAGATCATCGATGAGTTGGCCGAGATCGAGGAGATCATCGAGGACCTGAAAGACATCCTGGCTCGCGATGAGCGCCAACGAAAGATCGTCCACGATGAACTTGAGGAAATCGTCGAAAAGTACGGCGATGAGCGTCGCACCCAGATTGTCGCTGCCTCCGGAGACGTTTCCGATGAGGACCTCATCGCCCGCGAAAACGTCGTTGTCACCATCACCGCTACCGGCTACGCCAAGCGCACCAAGGTGGATGCCTACAAGGCGCAGAAGCGCGGCGGCAAGGGCGTGCGCGGCGCGGAGCTCAAACAAGACGATATTGTGAAGAACTTCTTCGTTTGCTCCACGCACGACTGGATCCTGTTCTTCACCAACTTCGGCCGTGTCTATCGCCTCAAAGCCTACGAGCTGCCGGAGGCCGGCCGCACCGCCCGCGGCCAGCACGTGGCCAACCTGCTGGAGTTCCAGCCGGAAGAAAAGATTGCCCAGGTCATTCAGATTCAGTCCTACGAGGACGCTCCATACCTGGTCCTTGCTACCCAGCAGGGCCGCGTGAAGAAGTCCCGCCTGACCGATTACGAGTCCGCACGTTCCGCCGGGCTTATCGCCATCAACCTCAACGAGGGCGATGCGCTCATCGGTGCACAGCTCGTCAACGAGGGCGATGACATCCTGCTCACCTCTGAGCAGGGGCAGGCCATCCGCTTCACTGCGGACGATGACCAGCTGCGCCCGATGGGCCGCGCTACCGCCGGTGTAAAGGGCATGCGCTTCCGCGGTGATGACCAGCTGCTGTCCATGTCCGTGGTCAATGACGGACAGTTCCTCCTGGTGGCTACCTCTGGTGGTTACGGCAAGCGCACCGCCATTGAGGAGTACACACCGCAGGGCCGCGGTGGCCTCGGCGTGATGACCTTCAAGTACACGCCGAAGCGTGGCAAGCTCATTGCAGCAATCTCTGTGGACGAAGACGACGAGATCTTCGCTATCACCTCCGCCGGTGGTGTTGTGCGCACCGAGGTCAACCAGATTCGCCCGAGCTCCCGTGCCACCATGGGCGTGCGCTTGGTCAACCTGGCTGACGATGTCGAGCTGCTGGCCATCGACCGCAACGTGGAGGACGACGGCGAGGAGAATGCCCAGGCAGTGGCCAAGGGTGAGAAGTCCGTGGAGGACGTCAAGCCTGAGCACCTCAAGCTTGGGGAAGACTCCAAGCAGGACGAAGCTGAAAGCAAGGATGCCGATAAGGACGAGGAGTAACCCATGATTGGACGAGAGCTTCACCTAGCCCGGATTTCGCCCATGTCGGCGTTCCGCGTTGGCTTGGCCATGTCCCTCGTCGGCCTCGTCGCCTGGATCATCGCCGTGTGCCTGTTGTATCTCGGCCTTGACCAGGCGGGCATCTGGGATTCCTTCAATAGCCTCGTCGGCGGTGTTGGCGGCGGCTTTGAGGTCTCCTTCGGGTTGGTCGTCTCCGCGGCCGCACTGTTTGGTGCCATCATCGCTGTGCTGATGACCATCCTGGCGCCGCTTCTGGCGGTGATCTACAACGCCATCGTGGACGTCTTCGGTGGATTCAAGATTCGCCTCCAAGACGAACCGCATAACTAGCGAATATCACCGAGAAAAACTACATATGACCAGGCGATTTGTAATAGATCGCCGGTCCTATGTAGAGTAACTACTCGTTCCGGTCAAGGGCCTATAGCTCAGTCGGTTAGAGCGCATCGCTGATAACGATGAGGTCGCTGGTTCGATTCCAGCTAGGCCCACCACGGAACAATGGGGCATTAGCTCAATTGGTAGAGCATCTGCTTTGCAAGCAGAAGGTCAGGAGTTCGATTCTCCTATGCTCCACAGCATAAGTGGAAGGCGCTCGGCGGAAACGCTGGGCGCCTTTTGCGTTGGCTCCTTGACCCGCTTTAGGGGGCTTAAGGGACATTTCGTGTGGATTTGCGGCGTGTCGCACTAAGGGACTTTTCGTGTGGATTTAGGAGCGTCCGAGCCACCCTTTTCTTAGGCCTAACCCCCTAAAGCGTTTAGGCCACGTTTTGTCGTTTAGGCCCCTAAAGGGCTTAAGAGACATTTCGTGTGGCTCGATGGGCTCCGGGATAAGCAGGCTTCGCCACCATATGCCGGAGACTCTCTTGAGCAGCCGGCTGGGTGAGCAAGGGGAAGAAAAGAACCCTAGAGCCGTTTATATGAATCGAGGGCTGCTGACCTTTGCTTCGCGAGTTTGGCATGAGCAGTGAGCTACCAATTGCTCCAGCACCCATCTTAATTAAAACATGCATTCGACCTCCTTGCCTTATTCGCGTCATTGCTCTCTTGAACGTCCGGTGGGCTATGTACAATCAGCGGCGTGCATAACTCGTTAACTTCTGTTGAAATCTGCGCTGGCGCCGGCGGTCAAGCTTTGGGTCTCGAAAACGCTGGTTTTGAGCATTTGGTTGCAGTAGAGATTGACGAGTTTGCCGTTCAAACCCTTCGCGTTAACCGACCGCATTGGAATGTTGTTGAAGCAGATGTCCTCGAATTCGATCCTGAGCCTTATGTAGGAGCGGATCTCTTTGCTGGTGGTGTCCCATGCCCGCCCTTCTCTATCGCAGGACAGCAACTTGGTGAAGACGATGAACGTGACCTCTTTCCCCGCGCTTTGGAAATGATCAAGCAGATAGATCCACGCGCTGTAATGCTGGAAAACGTTAAGGGCCTAGGGCAAAAGCGGTTTGAAGAATATCGTGCTCGCATCATCACTCGTCTGGAGCAAATGGGGTACAGCGTCTTTTGGAAGCTGCTTCAAGCTGCTGACTATGGAGTTCCCCAGCTTCGGCCGCGGTTTATTCTGGTCGCAGTCAAAGAAGAATACGCTCCCTACTTCTTCTGGCCGCCAGCGAACTGGCAATGGAAGACCGTGGGCGAAGCTTTAGAAATACTTATGGGACAAAATGGTTGGACAGGTGCCGCAGAGTGGGCTAAAAAGGCGAACAAGGTAGCGCCAACTCTGGTTGGAGGGTCCAAGAAGCACGGCGGCCCCGATGTTGGACCCACAAGAGCCAAAGCTGCTTGGAAAGAACTCGGAGTAAAAGGAACTTCAATTGCCGAGACTGCTCCTGAAGAAGATTTCCCAACTAACCTCGACAAGGACTTACCACGTCTCACTGTTCAGATGGGCGGCGTGATTCAGGGATTCCCTCAAAACTGGATTTGGCAGGGGAAGAAGACCGCGCAATGGCGGCAGGTCGGTAATGCTTTCCCACCCCCTGTGGCTGAGGCCGTCGGCTCGCGGATCGCTGCGGCATTAAATAAAGAACCACTACCTGATGGTGTTTACGCTGCTGAACCAACTCGCGTACCAGATTCACTAAGGTTCTAACTATGACTCAACCAGCCTTAATTACAGCTGCACGTAAACAGTTTCACCAGCAATTAATTGATTCGGGCGTGTTGGCTCTCACTGAAACGCCAAGTGGAGAAAGTATCGCTTCCAATGCTGATAGAGGTCAGCGCGCCAGTAAAGTACTTTCGGCACACATTGCGCGTCAGCTCAATGTTCCTTTAGTTCAAGGTAAGGGCGCCGGACAATCGACGGGGGCAAATTTTGAAAAAGCTGTGCAAAGGTTCCTAGCAGCGACATTTCCTTATATGCAAACAGTTCGTCCCGGGGATTGGATGGTTCAAAATTTAGGTAACTCTAGACGTCAAGACCATCTTGCCCGTTATGAGCCGTATCGTCACTTGGCTGAACTTGCCGAAGCCGTAAAGCAGCATCCGGAACTTGGCGCTGCGCTCGGAAATAGCTACGTCATATCTCCTGATGTTGTAGTTATCCGCAGTGCAGCCTCCGATAATGTTATTAACTCAGACTTGCCGATTGTTGATAAAGAACAAGCACTGCTGTCCCCTTTCCGTGCTTCCAACGGTGAAACACCCGGATTCATACATGCCGTGGTCTCTTGCAAGTTCACTATGCGCTCAGACCGCTCCCAAAACACCCGCTCTGAAGCTTTAAACCTCATACGCAATCGCAAAGGCCGAGCACCCCACATTGTTGCTGTGACTGCTGAACCAACAATGAGCCGTATTGCGTCCTTGGCGCTCGGCACAGGTGATGTAGACATGGTCTACCACGTAATGCTGCCTGAACTTCAACAAGCAGTCTCAGAGGCAGGTTCAGACGATGCTAAGGAACTCATGCGCACCTTGTTAGAAGGTAATCGACTGAGAGACATCGCGGATCTACCTTTAGACTTAGCTGTTTAAAGCTACCAAGTCTTACCTAGCAGTGTTATGTCCATAGGGTTTTTGGACATGGAGTCCGGTGTCTTTTTGGACACGGAATCCATGGAGGTCTTGGACACTTCTAGCGGTTTATGGTTGTTGCCTGCGTTTGGGCCGGGGTTTGGATAGTTTCGGGTTCATCCGTGGTGGTTGGCGGTGTTTCATTCCTTCAACGAGGTTGATGTTGATCTGGCCACCTGGTGGCCTGTGGCTCAACGTGATCGGCAGTGGCACGCTGAAGAGGAATTCACCGTCATGGGCCGTGTAGAACTCCGCAACGTTATCGGCTGTGACTGTGGAGTAGAGTCTGCGGTTTTTAAACCTCAGACCAATGTAGAGACCGAAGCCGCACACGCGTACAACGCCATCTTTGCTTACGCAGAGTTGGTCTGGGATGCCCCAATGGTTTGTTGATTGTGTCGTCAGCGCCGTTAGTGTTGGGGTATCGGTGGGAGGTATGCCTTGCAAAGCTGCCATGTCATCGGTGTTGGCCTCGTGTGAAGTTGCCGCTTCCGCGGGGCCGTTGAGCTTTTCGGATACTGCTTGTGGGTTGTGTGCTTGGTTATAGGCGACTATGCGGGCCCAGACCTGCTCGGGATCGAGTGGATGCTGAGGTGATGGTGCTTTGGGGAAGGTATCGAAAGCTTGGCGTGGGGTGATGTGCATTTTGCCGATAAGCAGTGATTGGTGCCGTCGTCGTTCGTTGTAGACCTGGCGGTATTCAGGGACCTGACCCCCGTTAGGTAGACACCTGATAT